>NZ_JBNPYB010000008.1:0-210143 GCF_050432985.1 Pantoea sp. AN62
TCTGAATTTGCGGCGGGCTGGAGAAAGGGTAATTCTGAAAATGAAGGTTCCGACATTACTAAGTGAGCGTTGTATCTAATCCTGGGGGCAGGTCAATCATTGAGTCCCTCATAGCTGTCACCTCACCGCGGCTATGGGTATTCCAGTTGATTGACCCTGTGAACCGGTTGAGAGTCTTATGGGCGCTCACAATGTCAGCCTGAGATGCTGGCTTAAGGTTAACCATGTGTTCATTACGATAGGTGGCTGATAATGAGGACCATTCCAAGGCGGGAATATGAAGACCATTAGCCTCCGGTTCGTGCTGATGCACTGCTTTAACGTAGCCCTCAGGCGTCTCTACGGAATCACTGTTAGTAGCTCGTATGAGATACTCACTACCACAGACCTCTTTAAGCAGTCCTGATGCATCACCATGTACTCTGCTCTGAGCCGCCTCAATGACTCTCAGGGACTCCTGAAGGTGCCTATGCTGGTCAATGGTCAATCTACCAATCACTGATAACTCTTTAAGGTCTGCTTTAGCATCCTCTAAAACCGATACTGACAGACCATCCCAAAAGGACCCTACAGGCTCAGTAAGCAATCGCTCAGCCATATCCTTTAGGTGCGCTCTAAGCTCCTCCTGTGATGCTTCAATTTTATCTAACATAAAAGCCTTAGCTGTAGCTGCAAGTTCTCTCATACGTTCCATAGCTATTCTCCTGTCGGTTGTCTTCAGACTAATAGTGATGATTAAGGAGGTCTTACCGACTTCACGGAGTCGCATGGAGTATCTTCCTGACCTCTTGCGGCGCACTACCTGAGGAACTGCGAGCTGTGATAATGTGAGGGTCATCTTGTGTCACCCTTGTGTCATCTCATAGAGCCTCTACCTTAAGTGGTCATTACAGATAGGTAGACAGAGAGATGCATAGTTAGTCATTAGGATTCACATTTTTATTCACTTTAAGCACCCTATAAGGCCCATTATGAATAGTCATGCAATCCCTTCCATACTCACTAAGTCCACCTCTCGACGTCTCAGAAGAACCAAGATCGTAACAACCCTCGGCCCGGCTACCGATCGTGATAATAACCTCGAAAAAATCATCGCGGCCGGCGCAAACGTTGTGCGACTCAACTTCTCCCACGGCACGCCAGAAGATCACCAGATTCGTGCAGATAAAGTCCGTGAGATCGCGGCAAAACTGGGCCGCCATGTGGCGATCCTCGGCGACCTGCAGGGTCCAAAAATTCGCGTTTCTACCTTTAAAGAAGGCAAAGTTTTCCTCAATATCGGCGACCGCTTTCTGCTGGATGCCAGCCTCGGTAAAGGCGAAGGCGATAAAGAGCGCGTCGGTATCGACTATAAAGGCCTGCCGGCAGATGTGGTGCCGGGCGACATCCTGCTGCTGGATGATGGTCGCGTGCAGCTGAAAGTGCTGGAAGTTCAGGAGATGAAAGTGTTCACCGAAGTTACCGTCGGTGGCCCGCTGTCGAATAATAAAGGGATTAACAAGCTGGGCGGCGGCCTGTCGGCTGAAGCGCTGACGGAAAAAGACAAAGCGGACATTATCACCGCGGCGAAAATTAAGGTCGACTATCTGGCGGTCTCCTTCCCACGCTGTGGCGAAGACATGAACTATGCCCGCCGTCTGGCCCGTGAAGCGGGTTGCGATGCCAAACTGGTAGCGAAAGTTGAACGTGCCGAAGCGGTTGCCAGTCAGGAAGCGATGGATGACATTATTCTCGCCTCTGATGTGGTGATGGTAGCGCGTGGCGATCTCGGCGTAGAGATTGGCGATCCGGAACTGGTCGGCATTCAGAAAGCGTTAATTCGTCGCGCCCGCCAGCTCAACCGCACCATTATCACCGCCACCCAGATGATGGAATCGATGATTACCAACCCGATGCCGACCCGCGCGGAAGTTATGGACGTGGCGAACGCGGTGCTGGACGGGACCGATGCGGTAATGCTGTCGGCAGAAACCGCCGCCGGTCAGTATCCGGCAGAAACCGTCTCGGCGATGGCCAAAGTTTGCCTCGGCGCGGAGAAGATCCCCAGCGTTAACGTCTCTAAACACCGTCTGGACGTGCAGTTCGACAACGTCGAAGAGGCGATTGCGATGTCGTCGATGTATGCCGCTAACCACCTGCAGGGTGTAACCGCCATCATCACCATGACCGAATCAGGCCGCACCCCGCTGATGACCTCACGTATCACGTCGGGGCTGCCGATTTTTGCCATGTCGCGTCATGAGCGCACCCTCAACCTGACTGCGCTGTATCGCGGTGTGACGCCGGTGTTCTTTGACAGCAACAATGACGGCGTGGCCGCCGCACACGATGCGGTTAACCTGCTGCGCGATAAGGGTTTCCTGGTATCAGGTGACCTGGTTATCGTTACTCAGGGCGACGTAATGGGCGCCACCGGCACCACCAATACCACTCGCGTGCTGCGCGTGGATTAATTGCCCCCCGGGTTGACATTGCCGGTGTAGAATAAAAGACGCGACTGCCTGCCAGTCGCGTTTTTCTTTTCTGACAAGGAGGCCAGATGGCCCGTTTTCACCCCATCAGCCAGCTTACCGGCCGAATTTTGTTGTTTCCTCTGGCGTTAGTCCTGTTCGAATTCGCAACCTATATTGCCCACGACATGATCCAGCCCGGCATGCTGATCGTCACCACGGAATTTGACGTCGGCCCGGAGTGGGTATCGACCTCGCTGACCGCCTACCTGATTGGTGGCGTAGTGCTGCAGTGGTTGCTCGGTCCGCTCTCTGATAAGTTTGGCCGCCGGCCGGTGATGCTTTCCGGCATCCTGTTTTTTGCCGCCGCCTGCATTCTCACCCACTGGGTCAGCTCGATTGAGGAGTTTGTCAGCCTGCGCTTTGTGCAGGGCATCAGCCTGTGCTTTATCGGTGCGGTCGGCTATGCCGCGATTCAGGAGGCGTTTGATGAAGCGCTGGCGGTAAGGATGATGGCGCTGATGGCTAACGTTGCGCTGCTGGCCCCGCTGGCCGGTCCGCTGGCGGGCGCGGCGTGGCTGACCGTTGGCAGCTGGCGCAGTATGTTCTGGCTGTTCGCCGGCTGTAGCCTGCTGGCCTTTGTCGTGCTGTGGCGGGTGATGCCGGAAACTGCCGGCGATCGCAGTCATTCCATCGCCCTGCCGAATCTGGCGCGTAACTACCGGCGACTGATGAAAGATCGGCTGGTGATGTCTGGATCGTTCGCCATCGGGCTGGTGTTTATCCCGATCCTGACCTGGGTAGCGCTGTCGCCGGTGATCCTGATGCATGACGAAGGGCTGTCGCGCATGCAGTACGCGCTGCTGCAGCTGCCGGTATTCCTGGCGATGATTGCCGGTAATCTGACACTGAGTAAGCTGGCGGGACGGGTGCCGATTGAACAGCCGGTGAAGTTTGCTGCCTGGCCGATTCTGATCGGGTTGAGCCTGGCGCTGCTGGCCAGTTTGCTCAACAGTCACGGCTACCTGCTGATTACCGCCGGTCTCAGCCTGTACGCTTTTGGTGCGGGCATGGTGAATGCCGGACTCTACCGCCTGACGCTCTACGCCAGTGATGAAGGCAAAGGCAGCGTGGCGGCGATGCTGGGGATGATCAGCATTCTGACGCTGGCAATCGGCATTGAACTGGCGAAAAGCGGCTATTTCAGTGGTGGTACGTTGTGGTTCTGTCTGATCAACTTTATCAGCGGCGTGCTGTGGTTTGGTCTGGTGATAGTGTTTATGCGGGAACGCAAACGGCGCAGCAGGCTGGAAGCGTTATAACAAGGCCGCAACCACGGGTTTGCCTTACGCAGCCAGCAGAGAAACGCTAAGCGACCGGAGCAGACGCCCGGGAAGCATAGCGGGCGATGAACAACAATGCCGGGAGCGTTTTTGAACAATGCAAAGCGTGGGCCCGCTGCGGGCGCACCTCAGGGACCAGGTACGTCATTGCCCGCGCTGAGCCTGCCATGGCTGGCGGGTTTTGCGTCTTAGCGGGGCGTATACTCCCTGAGCCTGCTCTGTACGATCTGACCGTGTTCCCTGAGCATTCTCGATCTCACCGCTATCCACGCCAGACGTCACAAAAAAGGCCGCTTTCGCGGCCTTGTTGCTATTTGCGTGGGTAGAGCTCTTTACGTGAATAGGGCTCCATATCCCCATCTTTGCGCGTTTTCAGCAGTTTCAGGATCCAGGTGTACTGTTCCGGATGCGGGCGCACGAAAATTTCTACTTCTTCATTCATCCGGCGCGCCAGCTGATGGTCATCCGCGTCAAGCAGATCGTCCATTGGCGGCCGCACATAGATTTCCAGCTTATGCGTGTCGCTGTTATAGACCGGAAACAGCGGCACAACGCGGGCGCGGCACAGCTTCATCAAACGACCCAGCGCCGGCAGCGTCGCTTTATAAGTAGCGAAGAAGTCGACAAACTCGCTGTGCTCGGCACCATGATCCTGATCGGGCAGATAGTAGCCCCAGTAGCCCTGACGAATCGAGCTGATAAACGGTTTGATGCCGTCATTACGGGCGTGTAACCGGCCGCCATAACGGCGACGCGCGGTGTTCCAGGCATAGTCCAGCAGCGGATCGCTTTGGTTGTGAAACATCGCCGCCATCTTCTGTCCTTCCGACGCCAGCAGCATGGCGGGAATATCCACCGCCCAGCCGTGGGGCACCAGGAAAATGACATTCTGCTGCTCCGCCTGCATCTGGTCGATTATTTCACGACCGTGCCACTCTACACGCTGGCGAATTCGCGCCGGATCGCGCAGCACTAATTCGGTCATCATCGCCATCGCCTGCGGTGCCGTGGCAAACATCTCATCAACCAGCGTGGCACGCTGGGATTCACTCAGTTCCGGCAGGCAATAGTAAAGGTTAATCAGGGCGCGTCGACGGGCACCTTTCGCCAGTTTGCCGGCAAAGCGGCCTAACCGACCCAGCAGCGGATCGCGCACTTTCGGCGGTAACATCGCCATACCGGCCAGGCCACCAATCGCCAGCCAGCTTCCCCAGTATTTAGGTTTGAGAAATGAACGTTCAAAAACGGGAATAAATTCAGCGTTATTTTTTTTTCGGGTTTCCATGCACTCGCCTCAAACAATGACCGGCTAATGATAGTGACGACGGGCAAATTTGCAATCATCGTGCGCCAGATATAAAAAAACCGACGGGATTGCCGTCGGTTTCTGCGCGATTTGGCGAAATTCGCTTATTTCAGGCCCAGCTGAGGCAGCCAGGATTTCACCTGCGCCATATACTCGCTGCGTTCTTTGCCGGTCAGTCCTTCCATCCGCGGCAGCTTGGCCGTTAACGGGCTGACCGCCTGATTGTTGATCCAGATTTCAAAGTGCAGATGCGGCCCGGTTGAACGTCCGGTATTACCAGACAGCCCGATGCGGTCGCCACGCTTCACTTTCTGGCCCGGCTTCACCAGCACTTTTTTCATGTGCATGTAGCGCGTCATGTACTGACGTCCGTGACGGATCGCCACGTAGTTACCGGCCGCCCCGCCATTCTTCGCTACCACGATTTCACCGTCGCCCACCGCCAGTACCGGCGTGCCGATCGGCAGCGCAAAGTCGACGCCTTTATGCGGCGCAATGCGTCCGGTTACCGGGTTCAGACGGCGCGGATTGAAGTTAGAGGAGACGCGATACTGCTTCACCGTCGGGAAGCGCATAAAGCCGCGCGCCAGGCCGGAGCCGTTGCGATCGTAGAACTTACCGTCTTCGGCGCGGAAGGCGTAATAGTCTTTGCCGCCGCTGCGCAGGCGCACCCCGAGCAGCTGGCTCTGGGCACTTTTACCGTCGAGCATTTCACGCGACATTAAGACGCTGAACTGGTCGCCGGCCCGCAGCTTACGGAAATCCATCTGCCACTGTAGCGCCTTAATCACGCCGCTGGCTTCCGCACTGGTTAACCCGGCCCGCTGGGCGCTGGCGGCAAAACTGCCGCGCACTTCGCCCTGCAGAACGCTGTTACGCCATTCGCCCTTCTGCATCTCCGCTGCCATTTTAAAGCCACCTTTATCGGTGCGCTCATAGGTGCGGGTTTCGCGACGGGAAATCTCCCAGCTCAGGGTTTTCAGGCTGCCATCATCGGCCAGCGTCCAGCTCAGCTGCTGTCCGACCTGCAGGTTACGTAAATCCCGATCGCTGACCACCAGCGAATTGATGTCACTGATGTCGATGCCATACTGATTCAGCGCACTGCTCAGCGTATCACCAGAGGAGACGGTATATTCGTGGACGCCCGGCGTGTCAGGCACGCCAGTATCATCCTCATCTGCCGGCAGCTCTTCATCCGGTTCCGGTGTGCTCTGATCAATCGGCTCACTGGCTTCCGGCAGCAGGGTGCGGAGTTCATTTTTATCCAGCTCGATAGTTTTGACGATAGGCGTCACATCATCGGTGGGGTGGTAGACGTAAGGCCGCCAGACGGCGACGGCCAGAGTAATAACAGTTAACGATCCCAGCATAACGCGGTGGGGGCGCGGCAAATTATTAAATGCGAGGGCGACAGAGCGGGCTATCTGCTGCACTTTTACCTATTCCTCATGCTCCATTCAGGCAGCTTGCATACTGGCTCGACAGCTGTGAGAGGAATTTCACATAGCTATCTTTAGCTAAGCTGATGTCTGTTCCCAGCGGATCGAGCGTGCCTTTACGCACCTGCGTTCCGCGGGCGACAGCATCGATGACTGCTGGCCTGAATTGTGGCTCAGCAAAGACGCATACCGCCTTCTGCTCAACCAACTGTGTTCGTATCTGGTGTAAACGCTGGGCGCCCGGCTGAATCTCAGGGTTGACGGTAAAATGCCCGGTGGGCGAGAGACCGTAGTGTTTTTCAAAGTACGTGTAAGCGTCGTGAAAAACGAAATATCCTTGATTTCTGACCGGTGCGAGTTGTGCGTTAACGCGTTTGTCCGTGTCCGCCAAAGTTACCTCAAACTGCTGGAGGTTGGCGTCAAGTTTGGCTTTATCTTGCGGCATAAGTTCCAATAATTTTTCATGGATTGCAACCGCGGTTTTGCGTGCGATCTCCGGCGACATCCACAGGTGCATATTAAACTCGCCGTGATGATGATGATGGGCATCGGCGTCCGGCTGTTCGGATTTTTCCGCTGTGTGTTCATCTTCATCTTCACCACCGCTAATCAATAGCGGTTTCACCCCATTGATATCGACGATTGCCAGATTTTTTTTCGCCGGCAGCTCAGCCGCAGACTTCGCCATAAAGGCTTCCATTTCAGGCCCGACCCATACCACTAAGTCCGCGTTTTTTAAGCGTTTTGCATCGGATGGACGCAGGGCGTAATCGTGCTCTGAGGCGCCGTCTGGCAACAGCACATCAACCGGCGTCACCCCATCGGCAATCGCTGCCGCGATAAAACCCACCGGCTTGAGTGAAGCGACCACATTTGCCTGCGCAGAAAAGGTTAAAGAAGCTGTAACGGAGAAAGCAGTTAAGGCGAAAAGTGCGCCCTTTTTAATATGTAACATTATGCGTCATTCCATCGTGACCTGGGTGTGGGATGTGATATTATAACATTCGAAATTCTGTGCAACCTGTAAATACTATGACCTCACTTGTTACACTCGAAAACGTTTCGATCAAATTTGACCAGCGCAACGTGCTGTCTGGCGTCAGTCTGGCGCTGCAGCCGGGGCGCATTCTGACGTTGCTGGGACCAAACGGTGCGGGTAAGTCGACCCTGGTGCGTGTGGTGCTGGGTCTGCTCGCGCCGACCAGCGGCACGCTCAGGCGTGATCCGGCCCTGCGTATTGGCTATGTGCCGCAGAAACTGCACATCGACCCGACGCTGCCGGTCACGGTGGAACGCTTTATGCGCCTGTCGCGTGGCAGTAAAAGCGCAGAGATCCTGCCAGCCCTGAAACGTGTTCAGGCCGGTCACCTGCTCAATGCGCCACTGCAAAAACTCTCCGGTGGTGAAACCCAGCGGGTGTTACTGGCGCGCGCCCTGCTCAACCAGCCCCAGTTACTGGTGCTCGACGAGCCGACTCAGGGGGTTGACGTCAATGGCCAGGTGGCGCTGTACGATCTCATCGACCAGCTGCGTCATGAACTGAACTGTGGCGTGTTGATGGTCTCCCACGATCTGCACCTGGTGATGGCCAAAACCGATGAGGTGCTATGCCTTAATCACCACATCTGCTGCTCCGGGACCCCGGAAGCGGTATCGCAACATCCCGAGTTTATCGCGATGTTCGGTCCGCGCGGCGCACAACAACTGGCCATTTATCGTCATCATCATAATCACCGTCACGACCTGCAGGGACGAATCGTTTTACGCAAAGGACAGGGTTCATCATGATTGAGTTGTTATTACCGGGCTGGCTAGGCGGCGTGATGTTAGCGCTGGCTGCGGGCCCGCTGGGGTCGTTTGTCGTCTGGCGCAAAATGTCCTACTTCGGCGATACGCTGGCCCATGCCTCGCTGCTCGGCGTCGCGTTTGGCCTGCTGTTCAACGTTAATCCTTATTATGCCGTGATCCTGGTGACGGTCTGTCTGGCTCTCGGGCTGGTATGGCTGGAACGACGTCCGCATCTGGCGATCGATACCCTGCTCGGCATCATGGCGCACAGCGCGCTGTCGCTGGGTCTGGTGGTGGTCAGCCTGATGAAGAACGTGCGCGTCGACCTGATGGCCTATCTGTTTGGTGATTTGCTGGCGGTGACGCCGGACGATCTGTGGATGATGGGCGGCGGCGTGGTGGTGGTGTTACTGGTGATGGCGTGGCAGTGGCGTTCGCTGCTGTCGATGACCATTAGCCCGGAACTGGCGCAGGTGGATGGCGTCAATATTCAGCGAACCCGCCTGATTCTGATGCTGGTGACCGCGCTGACTATCGGGGTGGCAATGAAGTTTGTCGGCGCGTTGATTATTACCTCGCTGCTGATCATCCCGGCCGCCACCGCCCGACGTTTTGTCCGTTCACCCGAGGGAATGGCTGGCGTGGCGGTGATTATCGGCGTGCTGGCTGTTACCGGCGGCCTGACCTTCTCCGCCTTCTACGACACGCCCGCCGGTCCGTCGGTGGTACTGAGCGCCGCGATCCTGTTTATTATCAGCATGGCGCGCAAACCGGCGGTCTGATCAGACCTCGCGGGTAATGCCAAAATGACGATAAGCATGCTGCGTGGCCATCCGGCCGCGCGGTGTGCGCTGAATGAATCCCTGCTGGATCAAAAACGGCTCGATCACATCTTCAATCGTTTCACGCTCTTCGCCAATCGCGGCAGCCAGGTTATCCAGTCCGACGGGTCCGCCCATGAACTTATCGATAATCGCCAGCAGCAGCTTGCGGTCCATATAATCGAACCCTTCGCTGTCGACGTTCAGCATATCGAGTGCGCTGGAGGAAACCTCGCCGCTCAGCTCACCGTTAGCCCGCACTTCGGCAAAATCCCGCACCCGGCGCAGCAGACGGTTGGCGATACGCGGCGTACCGCGTGCGCGACGGGCGATCTCTAACGCGCCCTCGTCGCTCAGCGCCAGCCCCAGACAGGCGGCACTGCGGCCAACAATGTGCTGCAGATCTTTCACCTGATAGAACTCCAGCCGCTGCACAATGCCGAAGCGATCGCGTAACGGCGAAGTGAGTGAACCGGCGCGGGTGGTGGCACCAATCAGGGTAAACGGCGGCAGATCGAGCTTAATTGAACGGGCAGCCGGACCTTCACCAATCATGATATCCAGCTGATAATCTTCCATCGCCGGGTAGAGAACTTCCTCTACCACCGGCGACAGGCGGTGAATTTCATCGATAAACAGGACGTCATGCGGTTCAAGGTTGGTCAGCATCGCCGCCAGGTCACCGGCTTTCTCCAGCACCGGGCCAGAGGTGGTGCGCAGATTAACCCCCATTTCATTGGCGACGATGTTCGCCAGGGTGGTTTTGCCAAGCCCCGGCGGACCAAAAATCAGCAGATGATCGAGTGCATCGCCGCGCAGCTGCGCTGCCTTGATGAAAATCTCCATCTGCTCACGCACCTGCGGCTGGCCGACATACTCGGTCAGCATTTTCGGGCGAATGGCGCGATCGAGACTCTCTTCTTCGTTAACGCTTACAGCAGAGACCAGGCGGTCGGCTTCTATCATGACTTACCTCAAATGGCGGCGCGTAGCGCTTCGCGGATCAGCGTTTCGCAATCCGCATCCGGTCGACCGACTTTACTGATCATACGACTGGCTTCCTGCGGTTTATAACCCAGCGACACCAGCGCTGCAACCGCTTCGGCTTCGGCATCGTTGGTTTCCGGTTCGGCATTCGGCGTGGTAAGCGTAAAGGCGGAATCGCCGCCAAACAGATCGCCGTGCATCCCCTTGAAGCGGTCCTTCATCTCGACCACCAGACGCTCAGCGGTCTTCTTGCCTACGCCCGGCAGTTTCACCAGCGAGGCAATCTCCTCTTTCTCGACCGCAGTAACGAACTGCTGCGCCGACATGCCAGAGAGGATCGCTAACGCCAGTTTCGGGCCGACGCCATTCACCTTAATCAACTCACGAAACAGCGCACGTTCCTGCTTGCTGTTGAAGCCGAACAGCAGCTGCGCATCTTCGCGCACCACGAAGTGGGTAAAAATCACCGCTTCGTGATTCAGTTCAGGCAGTTCATAAAAACAGGTCATTGGCATATGGACTTCATACCCTACGCCGTGTGCCTCAAGCAGCACCAGCGGCGGCTGCTTTTCCAGAATATTGCCCCGTAAACGACCTATCACCTGAATGCTTCCTTAACCAACCAATGTGGCGGATTTTATAACATAAAAAAGGCTGGATGAATATCCAGCCTGTGCGTGTGCCGGCAACCGCGCGGCTAACCTGAACGTAAACGCCCGCGGGTCAGCACCAGCTTGCTGTCGCTCATCCGTGCGGCATTCTGCGACACGTGGCAATGAGTAATGGCGATTGCCAGCGCATCGGCAGCATCGGCCTGCGGGTTGGCGGGCAGCTTCAGCAGGGTGCGCACCATGTGCTGCACCTGGCTTTTTTCGGCGCTGCCAATCCCGACTACCGTCTGTTTAACCTGACGCGCGGCGTACTCAAACACCGGCAGATCGTGATTGACCGCGGCGACAATGGCCGCGCCACGTGCCTGGCCCAGTTTCAGCGCAGAATCCGCGTTCTTCGCCATGAACACCTGTTCGATGGCGAAGTAATCGGGCGAAAACTGGGTGATGATCTCGCAGACGCCCGCATAAATTAACTTCAGACGGGCGGGCAACTCAGTGGTATTAGTGCGGATACAGCCGCTGCCCAGATAGGTGAGCTGGCGGCCGGTCTGACGAATGACACCATAACCGGTGATGCGCGAACCGGGATCGATACCCAGAATAATCGACATTAAGCCTCCCCGGTTAAGGAGGTGCGGGTCAGCGCCATTACAGCGTTTCCGCCACCTCGTCGGAGATCTCACCGTTGTGATAAACCTCCTGCACATCGTCGCAATCTTCCAGCATGTCGATCAGACGCAGCAGTTTCGGTGCCGTTTCCGCATCCATTTCCGCTTTAGTAGACGGGATCATCGACACTTCAGCGGTATCCGCTTTCAGGCCGACCGCTTCCAGCGCATCACGCACCGCGCCCATCTCTTCCCAGGCGGTGAAAACGTCAATCGCGCCATCGTCGTAGCTGACCACATCTTCAGCTCCGGCTTCCAGCGCAGCTTCCATCACCGCATCTTCATCCTGACCCGGCGCATAGGAGATCACCCCTTTTTTGCTGAACAGGTAGGCAACAGAGCCGTCAGTACCGAGGTTTCCGCCGGTTTTGGTGAAGGCGTGACGCACTTCGCCCACGGTACGGTTGCGGTTGTCGCTCAGGCACTCGATCATGATGGCAGAGCCGCCCGGACCGTAGCCTTCATAGATGATGGTTTCCATGTTGGCGTTGTCATCACCGCCGACGCCGCGCGCGATGGCGCGATCCATGGTTTCACGCGTCATGTTGTTGGAGAGCGCTTTGTCCATTGCGGCACGCAGGCGTGGGTTCGAGCCCGGATCGCCGCCGCCCAGTTTGGCCGCCGTCACCAGTTCACGAATGATCTTGGTGAAAATTTTGCCCCGCTTCGCGTCCTGTGCCGCTTTACGGTGCTTGGTATTTGCCCACTTACTATGTCCTGCCATGTTACTTTTTCTCCGAACTTAGCATGGTGCAGGCTATCCTGCCGCCGGGATTGTCCCGCTGGCCGGCTCGCAACTCACGTACACAGTACGCTGGCTACGTCGCGCTGGCGGTGAACAACCTCACGGCACCGGGTACGCCTGACTGTTCAATACGTTGGTGTAGTCCTGTTAAAACTCACCAGATTCATAAATTTAATCGATTCGCCGCCGGAAAAATGCGCGGCAGCAGCGATTCAGGTAAATTCTTCAATCGCCTGGCGATTACTCCAGGACTTGGTGAGCGCAGCCGCTTCTGCCGGTGCCAGCCAGCGAAACGCCAGATGCTCGGTCAGTGCAATTGCCCGCTCTGCTGGCAACCGCAGCCGGAACCAGTGTTCGTGATTATGGGTGACACCGGGTGCGTAGCGATGGCGATAGTGCGGAAAGATTTCAAAGTCGATCTGACGCTGACAATCTTCCACCTCCAGCCGTTCCGCCAGCACGTCAATGCCCAACTCCTCGCCCACTTCACGCCGGGCAGCGGCCAGCGGCGTTTCATCCGCCTCCAGGCTGCCGGTTACCGACTGCCAGAAGGCCGGATCGTCCTGCCGCTGCAGCATTAACACCCGGCCAGTGTCGCGCGCCACAATGACCACCAGCACTGAAACCGGATGTTTATAGCCCATTATTTAGTCTCAGGCTTTTCTTTTTTTACCACCTGAATGCCCAGCTCCAGCAGCGAGGCGGGATTCGCTTCGCTTGGGGCTTCGGTCATCAGGCAGGCCGCAGCGGTGGTTTTCGGGAACGCAATCACGTCACGAATGTTATCGGTACCGGTCAGCAGCATGGTCAGACGATCCAGACCAAATGCCAGGCCCGCGTGCGGCGGCGTACCGAACTTCAGCGCATCCAGCAGGAAGCCAAACTTCTCGCGCTGCTCATGCTCTTCAATACCCAGAATGCTGAACACCGTCTGCTGCATTTTGCCGTTATGGATACGCACCGAGCCGCCGCCGACTTCATAGCCGTTGATCACCATGTCATAGGCGTTAGCCACTGCACGGGTCGGATCGGCGGCCAGCTCATCGGCGCTCATCTCTTTCGGCGCGGTGAACGGATGGTGCATCGCCGCCAGGCCGCCCTCTTCGTCCTCTTCAAACATCGGGAAGTCGATCACCCACAGCGGAGCCCAGGCTTTCTCATCGGTGATGCTCAGATCGCGGCCCACTTTGAGACGCAGTGCACCCA
Organism: Pantoea sp. AN62; assembly: GCF_050432985.1. Classification (NCBI taxonomy): domain Bacteria; kingdom Pseudomonadati; phylum Pseudomonadota; class Gammaproteobacteria; order Enterobacterales; family Erwiniaceae; genus Pantoea; species Pantoea sp. AN62. Next base: position 13,371 of record NZ_JBNPYB010000008.1, read on the forward strand.
GCGCATCGGCCACCACTTTGGCGCGATCGGCACCAAAGAAGATGATGTCGCCATCCTGCGCGCCGGTGCGGCTCAGAATGCCTTCGACGATCTCTGCGTTGAGGAACTTCGCGACCGGACTCTGCACCCCCTCCAGTCCATCAGCACGCACGTTGACTTTCATCCACGCCAGACCTTTGGCGCCATAAATCTCAACGAATTTGCCGTATTCATCAATCTGCTTACGGCTCAGCTGCGCGCCAGCTGGCACACGCAGTGCCGCCACGCGGCCTTTGGCATCGTTCGCCGGACCCGCGAAGACCTGGAATTCGACATTTTTCAGCAGGTCGCCAACGTCCACCAGCTCCATCGGGTTACGCAGGTCGGGCTTATCGGAGCCGTACCGGTGCATCGCTTCGGCAAAGGTCATCTGCGGGAACTCACCGAGATCCACACCCTGTACCGCCTGCCACAGATTACGGATTAAACGCTCCATCACCTCACGCACCTGCGGCGCGGTCATGAAGGAGGTTTCAACGTCGATCTGGGTAAATTCCGGCTGACGGTCGGCGCGCAAATCTTCGTCACGGAAGCATTTAACAATCTGGTAGTAGCGATCGAAGCCCGACATCATCAGCAGCTGTTTGAACAGCTGTGGCGACTGGGGCAGCGCATAGAACTTGCCTTTATGAACCCGGCTTGGCACCAGATAGTCGCGCGCGCCTTCCGGCGTGGCTTTGGTCAGCATCGGGGTTTCGATATCGAGGAAGCCTTCATCGTCCATAAAACGGCGCACGAAGCTGGTGATTTTCGCGCGGGTTTTCAGGCGGGTCACCATCTCAGGACGACGCAGGTCCAGATAGCGGTACTTCAGGCGCGCTTCTTCGCTGTTGTTCTGGTTAGCATCCAGCGGCAGCGGCTCAGAACGGTTGATGATGTTCAGCGCATGGGCAAACACTTCGACTTCGCCGGTCGCCATTTCGCTGTTTTTATTCTTATCGTCACGGGCACGCACGGTACCGGTAATCTGGATACAGAATTCGTTACGCAGTTCAGAAGCCAGCTTAAACGCGTCCTGACGATCGGGATCAAAAAATACCTGCACGATGCCTTCACGGTCGCGCATATCGATAAAAATCAGGCTTCCCAGATCGCGACGGCGGTTTACCCAGCCGCAAAGAGTGACTTGCTGACCCACATGAGACAGATTGAGCTGTCCGCAATATTCTGTACGCATAACACTATCCTTTTAACTTCGCCGCTGCAGCTGACAGCATCCGGCCGCGTAACCTGATGCGATGCTGTCGCAAAAATGGCGGTCATTATAATGGAAAAAGGCAAACAGGATAAGTAGAGCCGCGCCAAAGCGGCGATTTCATCCGCAGCGGGCCTGTTTGCACCGGGGCGTGACCTTAGAGGATAATCGCAAATCTTAACTCAGAGCCAGGAGAGAGGGTGTGACACTTCGTATTGGCCTGCCCCAGTGGCAGCATTCGCACTGGAAACGCTGGGGCATTGAGAGCCTCGCGGATTATGCCCGCTATTTTCACTGTGTCGAAGGCAATACCACGCTGTACGCGCTGCCGACAGCCGATACCGTGCTGCGCTGGCGTGAGATGACCCACGACGACTTTCGCTTCTGCTTTAAGTTTCCCAATACCATCAGCCATCAGGCGGCGCTGCAACACAGCGACGATCTGCTGACCGACTTTCTGCGCCTGATGGAGCCGCTGGCCGATCGTATCGGTCAGTACTGGCTGCAACTGCCCGCCACCTTTTCGCCAGCGCAGCTTAACGATCTCTGGCGCTTTCTGGACAGCCTGCCCGCGCGTTTTCAATACGGAGTCGAAGTGCGTCACGCGGCGTTCTTTGCCAAAGGTGAAGCCGAGCGGGCGCTGAATCGCGGTCTGCTGGCGCGCGGCATTAACCGGGTGGTGCTGGACAGCCGCCCGGTCCACGCCTCAACCTCGCAAAACCCGGCGGCGCTGGCGGCGCGCGCGCAGAAGCCCCGCGTGCCGCCGCATGCTGTACGCACCGGCTCGCAGCCGATGGTGCGGTTTATCGGCAGCGACAGCGTCGAAGAGAGCGTGCCGCTGTTTCAGATCTGGCGGCCAAAGTTAACCGAATGGCTGCAACAGGGCGACGCGATGCTGTTTCTGCACACCCCGGATATGGGCCAGGTATTTCCACTGGTGCAGGCGTTATGGCCGCAGTTGCAACAGATTGATCCGCGGATTGGCAGCGGTCCCGACTGGCCGCAACAGGATTCACTGTTTTAATCAGTGGACAGGACAGCGCCCTCCGCGCTGGTTAGAATAGCCGCCTTACTGATGCTGATGGAGTCACAATGGTTAGCGCGTTATACGTGGTGTGGGGTGCGTTGCTGGTCATGAAGTTTACCCTGGATGTGGTGCGTTACCGCCGCTTCTATCGGGTGGCGTATGGCGATGGGGGTTATCATGATTTAAAAATGGCGATACGCATTCACGGCAACGCCATTGAAACCATCCCGCTGGCGCTGCTGTTGCTGGTGATGATGGAGATGAACGGTGCCGATATCTGGATGGTGCACCTCACCGCCCTGCTATTTTTTATCAGCCGCCTGCTGCACGCCTGGGGTCTGCGCCACAGCGCCATGCCGGGCCGCAAATATGGCATGCTGCTGACGCTGTTTTCGTTGTGCGGCATGGTGATTTTTAACCTGATCTACCTGCCATGGGAACTGGTGGTGACGCTACACTGAGTGTTGCCGGGTTAAGGGGTGCAGCCCGCCCTACTTTCTGCCAGAATAGCGCCCTTTCCGTCGTCTCTTCGGATTTTCGATATGTCTGACCGCGATCAACTCTTCTCAGCGCCCATTGCAAAACTGGGCGACTGGACTTTTGACGAGCGCGTAGCTGAAGTCTTTCCCGACATGATTCAGCGCTCGGTGCCGGGCTATTCCAACATCATCTCGATGATTGGCATGCTGGCAGAACGTTTTGTGACGCCCGACAGCCAGGTTTATGACCTCGGCTGCTCGCTCGGCGCGGCCACCCTGTCGGTGCGCCGCAATATTCAGGTGCCCGGTTGCCAGATCATTGCGGTGGATAACTCCCCGGCCATGGTTGAGCGCTGCCGTCGTCACATTGATGCCTTTCGCGCTGACACGCCGGTAACGGTGCTGGAAGCGGATATCCGCGATATTGCGATTGAAAACGCCTCGCTGGTGGTGCTCAACTTCACGCTGCAATTTCTTGAGCCACCGGCGCGGTTAGCGCTGCTGGAGAAAATCTGGCACGGGCTGAAGCCTGGCGGTGCGCTGGTACTGTCAGAGAAATTCAGCTTTGAAGATGCCGAAGTCGGTGAACTGTTGTTTAACATGCACCATGACTTCAAGCGCGCCAATGGCTACAGCGAGCTGGAGATCAGCCAGAAGCGCAGCATGCTGGAAAATGTGATGCTGACCGATAGCGTAGAAGCGCACAAAGCCCGCCTGAAACAGGCCGGTTTCTCGCACGCCGAACTCTGGTTCCAGTGCTTTAACTTTGGTTCTCTGGTGGCATTGAAATGATCGACTTTGGCCGTTTTTATCAACAAATTGCCGTCGGTCCGCTGGCGAAGTGGCTGGAAGTGTTGCCGGCGCAAATCAGCGAATGGCAACGGGAAAACCTGCATGGACACTTCCGCGACTGGTATAAATCGCTGGAATATCTGCCGTTGCTCGAACCGCAGCGGCTTGACCTGTTACACAGCGTCAGTGCTGACCGCGATGACATCAGCGATCGCCACCGTCAGGGCATTGAGAAACTGCTGCGCAATCTGATGCCGTGGCGCAAAGGGCCTTACTCACTCTACGGCACCGAAATCAATACTGAATGGCGCTCCGACTGGAAATGGGATCGCGTATTGCCGCATATCTCCTCGCTGGCGGGCCGGACGGTGCTGGATGTGGGCTGCGGCAGCGGTTACCACATGTGGCGGATGATTGGCGCCGGTGCCCATCTGGTGGTTGGTATCGATCCGATGCAGCTGTTTCTCTGCCAGTTTGAGGCAGTACGTAAGCTGCTGAATGACGATCGCCGCGCCCATCTGTTGCCGCTGGGCATTGAGCAGTTACCGGCGCTGCAGGCGTTCGATACGGTGTTTTCAATGGGCGTGCTCTATCATCGCCGTTCCCCGCTCGACCATCTGCTGCAGCTGAAAAATCAGCTGGTGAGCGGCGGCGAACTGGTGCTGGAAACGCTGGTGATCGAAGGTGATGTGAATCAGGTGCTGGTGCCCGGTGAACGCTATGCGCAGATGCGCAACGTGTTCTTTATTCCGTCGGCCGAGGCGCTGAAAAGCTGGCTGGAGAAGAGCGGTTTTGTCGATGTGCGCATCGTTGATTTCGCCCGCACCACCACCGAAGAGCAGCGTCGTACCGACTGGATGACCAGCGAATCGCTGGCCGAGTTCCTCGATCCTGACGACGCCAGCAAAACGGTCGAGGGTTATCCTGCCCCGCTGCGCGCGGTGCTGGTTGCCACCAAACCTTAAAATCCTTCCCTGAAGCTTAGCGGCGGGACAAAGCCAGTTTCGCCGCGAAGCCAATGAACACACAGCCGGTCAGGCGATCCATCACTTTCAGCACCCGTGGCTGGCGCAGATGGCGGGCGAAATAGTGGCTGCCACCAATCAGCACCGCATTCCACACCAGTCCCAGCAGCATGTGCGTCAGCGCCATCAGGCTACACCACAGCGCCACCGATGCCCCGGCCGGAATAAACTGCGGCAGAAAACTGACATAAAAGATCCCCACTTTTGGATTCAGCAGGTTGCCCAGCAAACCGCGGCTGAAGCAGGCAAGATAGCCCTGTTGCAGCAGCGGTTGCCCGCTCTGAATCATTGGCTGCTGGCGCGGTTTCAGCAGCAGTTTCAGTCCCAGGTAGAGTAACCACGCCGCGCCCAGCCACTTCAGCAGGTTGTAGGCCATTTCAGACGCCAGCAGCAGCGCGCCTAATCCTAATCCCACCGCGACGCCCCACACCAGACAACCGAGCGTCACGCCCAGCGCCGTTACGCTGGCGCGCTTCGCGCCCTGGGCCACCGCCGAGCGCAACACCAGCGCGGTATCAAAGCCCGGCGTCAGGGTCAGAACAGTAATCGCAAACAGAAAAGAAAACAGCGTGGTGCTCATCAGGATCTCCTGGAAGATGGCGGGCTGGCCGTAGCTTAACAGGGTTCCGGCGACATCTCATTGGTGATTCCCCCGCCCGTTTGCCGACTTTGTGCCAGGCTAACAGCGGTTTATCTTCATATTAAGGAGTTGTGATTATGAGTAAATTTATCTTCTCTTCACCCCGCAAATATGTGCAGGGCGCTGGCGTACTGGATGAGCTGGGGCCTTACATCGCCGAACTGGGTGACAACGCTTTCCTGGTGGCGGATGAAATCGTCTGGAAACTGATTGGCGAGCGCACGCAGCAGGCACTGCAAAAGGCGGGCGTTAATTTTAACTGGCAGCAGTTTAATGGCGAAGCCTCCAGTAATGAGATTACCCGACTGAGCCAGCTGGCGAAAAACCAGGGCTGTAATGTGGTGGTCGGGCTGGGCGGCGGTAAAACGCTGGATACGGTGAAGGCGGTGGCTGATGAGCTGAAGCAGCCGGTGGCGATCGTGCCAACTATTGCCTCAACGGATGCACCCTGCAGCGCGCTGTCGGTGATCTACACCGACAGCGGCGTGTTTGAGAGCTACCGGTTCTACAGTAAAAACCCAGACCTGGTGCTGGTGGATACCGCGGTGTGCGCCAGCGCGCCGGCGCGGCTGTTTGCATCCGGTATCGCCGATGGCCTGGCAACCTGGGTCGAGGCGCAGGCGGTGGCCCGTTCGCACGCCAAATCGATGGTGAACGGTGATCCTACCCTCGCCGGTCTGGCGATTGCCCGCGCCTGTGAAGAGACGCTACTGACCTGGGGCTACAGCGCCTTCGTGGCGGTAAGCGAAAAACGGGTAACGCCAGCGGTCGAGGCAGTGGTTGAGGCAAACACCCTGCTCTCTGGTCTGGGCTTCGAAAATGGCGGCCTGGCGGCGGCTCATGCCATCCACAATGGCTTTACCGCGATTGATGGCGATATCCATCACCTGACGCACGGTGAAAAAGTCGCTTACGGTACGCTGACCCAGATGGTGCTGGAGCGGCGTCCGGACGATGAGATTGCGCGCTACATTCGTTTCTATCGCGCCATCAACATGCCGACCACGCTGAAGGAGTTGCATCTGGAGAATGAGAGCTGGGAAAATCTGGTCAAAATAGGGGCGCTAGCCAACAGCGAGGGGGATACGCTGAAGAACCTGAACCCGAACCTGTCGCCGGAAGATATTGCCCACGCGCTGCTGGCGCTGGATGCGTTCAGTAAGACGGTGGAATAACGCCTCGCGGGCGATGGATAGTGCGATCGCCCGCTACTCTTCTGCCGCAGGCTGGCCCCAGTACTCATATTTATAGGCGGAGCTGAGATGACGTTCGATGGTGCCGCGGGTAAACACTTCGGTTTCGTGCAGGTAGCTCAGGGTACAATTCCCGACCTGATCCCACGACTGACACTCATCGACGGTGCGGATGGTACTCAGCGGCGTGGTCGCGGTGCCGTTCAGGCGCAGTTCCCGCCACTGGTTATCGTAGGTGTAGCTATCGGTGCTGCGGGTTGAGGTGGTGCGGGTCACCAGCCCCTGCGGATTCCAGCGGTAGTGATACTCTCCGTTGGTCAGCTGATCGCTGCCACGCGCCACGCTTTTTTGCAGCCGGAACTGCGGATCGTAACGATAGGTGGTGTCCGTAAAGCCACTGGTGCCCATGCTGGTAAATTTATCCGAGGCGCTGGTGATGTTGCCGTTTTTCCCCTTCTGCCAGTTGATCGTCCCCTGCCGGTTATCGACCACCACCTCTTTTCCCTCTTTCAGCACCTTCACCAGATAGGCATACTCCGCCACCCAGCCACCCTGCACCCGGGCGATGTGCTGCTCCATACTGAGGATCACGTTGCGTTCATTCTTGTCGTAAGTGACATCGGCCACCAGCAGATCGCCGCAGGCATCGAACTGACCCAGCACGCGCTTTTGCGAATTCACATCTTTGCCAAATTCTCCGGCAATCACCTGCTTAACGGCACCCTTTGCGCTGCCGCCCAGCAGGATCCAGTTATTACTGCTGGCAATAGCACCACTGTGCGGGCCGCACTGACTGGCCGCAACCAGCGGAGTGCTCAGACCAGCCAGTAACAGGCTTACAGCAACAATCGGTTCGCATTTCATAAGGTAAGTTCCAGACAACGTTGGGTTAAGTGTAAACGCTGCGGCGGCGAATGGCGGCCTAAGGCAAAAATTTCAGTTGGCCGCCCGCGCCGGTTATTTCGCTGTGAAGCAGTTTCTGCTGTGGGTGCAGAACGCTGAAGACACCGGGCTTTTTGAGGCTTAAGCCAGACGGCACAAGGGCTGCAGGCCGGTTGACCGTGCGGCAGAATAGATTTCACACGATATACTTTTTCACTCTGCTATTCGTCAATAGGGGTACGGTGAGTCATGAAGCAGGATGAAATCGTGTTGTCCGATATTGCACGTCTGGTTTTTGGTCAGAATCCTCCCACGTTTCTGCTGGAGGTGATTGGGCGCGCAGTGATCTGCTTTGTCCTGATTATTATCGCATTGCGTCTGCTGGGTCGTCGCGTCGCCTCGCAATATACGCTGTTCGAACTGTCAGCGGTGGTCACTCTGGCGGGGACCATGGGCGTCCCGTTGCTGGATGACAAGCGCGGGCTGTTGCCGCCATTGGTGATCATTGCCAGCCTGCTGGCGTTGCAGCATCTTGCCGGCCATCTCAGCATGCGCTCCCGCCGGTTCGATCGTCTGCTGGCGGGTAGCGAACGGGTGGTGCTGGATGAAGGTCGACTGAAGCTGGAGACGCTGCGCGCCACCGTGCTGTCGCGCGAAAAACTGTTCTCACTGCTGCGCGGTCGTGGCGTTCAGCATCTGGGGCAACTCAGCCGGGTATACATTGAGCCTTCCGGTGCATTAACCCTGGCGTGGAGCGATACCCCGCGTCCCGGTCTGGCGATTGCGCCCCGCGGCGATGACGCCCTGATTGCGGCGATGGAAACCGATGAGCATCAGGTCTGCTTTTCCTGCGGTAACCTGGCGGACCGCAATACGCCCGCCGATAGCGCCTGCCACTGTTGCCACGCGCACCACTGGCTCCCCGCCTCAACCTCGCTGGAGGACTAACAATGCGTGACCTTATGCACCGCTGGCTAATCGGTGAAGCGCCCTGGACCTTTGCCGGTGAGGTGCTGCTGCGTTTTTTGTTCATCTATCTGGTTTTACTGCTGGTGCTGCGGCTGATGGGCCGTCGCTTTGCCGGTCAGTTAAGCATTATCGATCTGGCGATAATGATCATGTTGGGTGCCGCGATTGGTGCGCCCTTGCAGACGCCTGAAAAGGGCATTCTGACCACCATCGTGTTGCTGATTACGCTGCTTGGCTGTTTTCGCCTGCTCTCCTGGAGCACCTTTTTCTCGCATCGGCTCGAAGTGCTGACCCAGGGCGATGCCACGTTGCTGGTGATGGATGGACGACTGGCGCTGGAGCATCTGCACCACGCTGAATTTTCGCGCGATCGGGCATTCTCGGAACTGCGTTCAATGGGCGTTCAGCATTTGGGTGAGGTCCGGCGCGCCTGGCTGGAACCGTCTGGCCGGGTCAGCCTGTTGCTCTATCAACAGCCGCGTAGCGGACTGTGGCTGCTGCCTGAACAGAATGAGACCTTCAACCAGCATATAGCGGTGGATGGCTGTTTCGCCTGTGGTCACTGCGGTTACGTGGTGCAGAGTGAGCAGCAGCCTGACCAGCAGTGTGACTACTGCGGCCAGCGGGCGTGGCGTCAGGCCGTGAAGCGGCTCGGGGTGGAGAAAATCTACCACCCGCATCAGAAGGAGCATCCGCGCGAAGCCGGTGAATAGAAGCCGGTGAATAAAGGAAAAAAGAGGAACTGCAGGCAAAAAGAACCCCAGCAAGCATACTGGGGTTTGGTACTTGCAAACATCACGTCAATGATCGGCGTGCTGCGCGGCAAAATCGGAAGTGATTCAGGCCACCCGGACGGTGCTCATCTGCATCACGCTTTTCATCGCCTCCACCACATCGCCATCAACGCAATAGCGGCTGAACTCATCGGTTTCGGCTTCAGAACACATGGAAACACCCGCTTTGCGGTAGCGCATCGGCGAAGCGATCAATCGGCTTGCCGAGCTATGGACTTCACGTATTCCCATGTCGAGGAACTTTTGCAGGTTACTCAGACGAACACCGGCACCTGCCATAATGATAGGACCCGTGCTCACTTCATTAAGTTCCTTCAGCAGTGCAATTCCATTCTCCGCGCTCTGCTGCTGCCCTGAAGTCAGAATGCGGGCTACGCCAAGATCGGTCAACTCCTCCAGCGTGCGTTTCGGACTATGGCAGAGGTCGAAGGCTCGGTGGAAGGTCACCGCCAGGCCATCGCACAGCGCCATGATTTGCCGCATCTGCCCACGATGGACGTGCGCATCTTCGTCGAGCATGCCGAGCACCAGGCCCGGAAAGCCGAGTTCGCGAATCAGGGCTACGTCAGATTTCATCGCCTCGAATTCACGTGCGGTATAGCAAAAGTCGCCGCCGCGCGGCCGGACGATGGGATGAACCGGAATTGAAACTTCACGCCGGGCAGCATTCAGCATGCCGGCGGACGGGGTTAAGCCCCCTTCACGTGGCGCGGCACAGAGTTCAACCCGATCGGCGCCGGCCTGCTGCGCGGTCACTGCGCAATCCACGCCATAGCAGCAAATTTCCAGTGTGGTCATTCTCTTCTCCTTTACATGACTCTGGTTCAAGGCAGATTCATCAGTTAGTCTGGCTGCTGGAATGAGTTTACCGGGAAAGTTAACTATGGCATTCAATTTCGACCAACGGATAGACCGTCGTCACAGCGATAGCCTTAAATGGAACAAATATGCGGACCAGGACATTCTGCCGTTGTGGGTGGCAGATACCGATTTTCGATCGCCTGATTGTGTCATCGAAGCGATAAAAGCCCGTGCCGAACATGGCATTTTTGGTTATGGCGATAAGCCCACTGGTTTTATCGACAGCGCCGTGGAGTGGCTGGCCTCGCGCTATAACTGGCACGTTAATCCCGAGTGGATTGTGGTACTGCCGGGCGTGGTGTGCGGGTTAAATCTGGCAGTACGGGCATTCACCGCGCCGGATCAACTGACCATCGCCCCCACGCCAATCTATCCGCCCTTCCGTAGCGCGGCAAAACTGGCGGAGCGCGGGCAACTGAATCTGCCGCTGAGCCTGCAACAGGGACGCTGGCTGCTGGATCTGGCGGCGGCCGACGGTCAGATGACCGGTAAAGAGCGGCTGCTGATGCTGTGTAACCCACAGAATCCGGGCGGAACGGTCTACCGCCATGACGAACTGCAGGCGCAGCTGGAATTTGCCCGGCAGCATGACCTGATTGTCTGTTCCGATGAAATCCACAGTGATTTGCTGCTGGAGCCCGGCGTACAGCATATTCCGTTTGCCAGCCTGAGCGAAGAGGCCGCCCAGCGCTCTGTTACGCTGATGTCGCCATCCAAGAGCTTTAACATCGCCGGTCTGGGTGCCTCGATGGCGATCATCCCCAACGCTGAACTGCGCGCCCGCTTTAATAAGATGAGACGGGGCATTGTGCCCGATGTCGATATTCTGGCCTTAGCGGCGGCAGAAGCCGCCTGGCGCGACGGCAGCGCCTGGCTCAGCGCGCAGAATGCCTACCTGCGCAGCAACCGTGACTGGCTGGTGTCGCAGGTCAACAAGCTGCCCGGCTTATCCCTGATCGCACCGGAGGCGAGCTACCTCGCCTGGATCGATGCGCGCGGTCTCGGGGTAGCCAGTCCGGCGCTCTACTTTGAAAAACATGGGCTGGGACTGTCAGCAGGACGCGAATTTGGCAATGACCAGTTTGTCCGTCTTAACTTTGGCTGTACCCGCGCCCTGCTGGATGAAGCGGTCGCCCGACTGCAGCGCGCCGTTGCCGCCCGGCCTTAATCCTGCTCGCTGGCGACAATCTCTTCCAGTCGCCATGGATGAAATTTAATCGTTGTCTGCCCATCCGTCACCGCCAGGGTCGGATTGGGCAGACGCTCATTTTCGCCCTGTGGCGAGCTGGTCTTGAACGAAATCCCCGGCTGCGTCAGCGCCTCATCCGATAATAACGCCATGGCACGCACGCCCAGCGTCTGATGATCGCCGCGCAACACCACCTCGACATGCTCCCATCCCTCATGACGGTAACGCTTCTCGCCCGGCCACGGCAGTTCGACCACATCCAGCGCCCAGCCCGCCACCTGCAACGGTTGATGCAGTTTAAACAGGCAAATTGGCCGGCCATTAATCATCGCCTGAGAAAACTGGGTACCAATCTGCTGCAGCCCTTGCTGCCAGCGCACTGCGGTCGCGTCCTGATGACAACGCACTGCAATGTGATCGGCTTCAAGATCGTTAAGGCATAAACCCAGTCGCTGGGCAAAATTTTGCAACGATTCTTCAAAACGTTGCAAATCTGTCTTTAAATCGTCCAATTCAGCGGGAAAAGGTCTGGTCACAACGGTAAATCCTCTCGATTTGTTTAATCTTTTTTAACATTAGAACCTGTTGCCTGCTCTGCCCTGAGCGCCACAAAATGATCAGATTCATCTTATTTAGCCCATTATTTCCGGCAAAAGCGTATAAGAACAGCTTTCAATTCGGATTAATCCCCTCTTTAGGTCCATGAGTTAATTGATGAAAGTGACCTAAACATATGATTTTAATCACCTTCTTTAATACAATAAGATAACTCTTATTTGACAGTGAAACAATTGCAGCCACCCCCTGTTTCTTATAAATTTGACCTAACACAACCAAAAGGAATGGCTCTATGTCTATGCTCATCGTTGTCGCTGTCCTGATCGCACTGATGGGATTTGCAATTTCCCGCCATTGGAAGGTGCGTGAAGATAAAAGCGTCAAGAACCCTCGCCGTCACCTGCGACGTCGTTAACGCCACAGGGAAACATCTTCGGCTCTGTTTCCCCGCTTCATCCAACTGCTGACGCCCACTGACATTTCACGTATACTTTTCCCCTCATTTTTTTCCATTTTGTCTGCGCCCTCCACTGCTGTCGCGCCATTGCGCAGTGCTGCCAGGCAAGATGATGACGGCTCGGATCCAGTGATTCGGGCGTTGTTCAGCACATGAAGGTAACCCGGTGAATATTCAGTCTCTTCTTTCCGCAAAAGTCAGTCAGGCAATGGTTTTAGCCGGCGCTCCCGCCGATTGCGAACCGCAGGTTCGTCAGTCCGCCAGGGTCCAGTTTGGTGATTATCAGGCCAACGGTATTATGGCCGTGGCGAAAAAGCTGGGGCAAGCACCGCGACAATTAGCGGAAGCAGTGATCCAGCATCTCGACCTGACCGGCATCGCCAGTAAAGTTGAAATTGCCGGACCGGGCTTCATTAACATTTTCCTCGATCACCAGTGGCTGGCGACCCATGCGCGTGAAGCGCTGAGCCTGCCGCGCCTCGGTGTACAGCAGGTTGAACCGCAGACCATCGTGGTCGATTACTCTGCACCCAACGTGGCCAAAGAGATGCACGTCGGCCACGTGCGCTCCACCATTATTGGCGATGCCGCGGTCCGGACGCTGGAGTTTCTCGGCCATCGGGTGATTCGCGCCAACCACGTCGGCGACTGGGGCACACAGTTTGGTATGCTGATCGCCTTCCTTGAGAAGCAGCAGAACGAGCATCACGCTGAAATGGCGCTGGCCGATCTGGAAGCGTTCTACCGCGAAGCCAAGCGTACCTACGATGAAGACCCGGCGTTTGCCGAGCGCGCACGCAGCTACGTGGTCAAACTGCAGGGCGGCGACGAATATTGCCGTCAGATGTGGAAAAAGCTGGTCGACATCACCATGAGTCAGAACCAGAAAATTTATGACCGCATGAATGTCACCCTGACGCGTAAAGATGTGATGGGTGAAAGCCTCTACAACGATATGCTGCCAGGCATTGTCGCTGACCTGAAGCAAAAAGGGTTAGCGGTAGAAAGTGAAGGCGCTACCGTGGTGTTCCTGGATGAGTTCCAGAACAAAGAAGGCGAACCGATGGGCGTGATCATCCAGAAAAAGGATGGCGGCTATCTCTATACCACCACCGACATCGCCTGTGCCAAATACCGCTATGAAACCCTGAAAGCCGATCGGGTGCTCTACTACATCGATTCACGTCAGCATCAGCATCTGATGCAGGCCTGGACCATCGTGCGCAAAGCCGGTTATGTTCCGGAGTCAGTACCGCTGGAGCACCACGCCTTCGGCATGATGCTGGGCAAAGATGGTCGTCCTTTCAAAACCCGCAGCGGCGGCACCATCAAGCTGGCCGATCTGCTTGATGAAGCCTATCAGCGCGCCTATAACCTGGTTCGTGAAAAGAACCCGGAGATGAGTGAAGAGGAAGTGAAAACGCTGGCGGAAGTCGTCGGCATCAGTGCCGTGAAGTACGCTGACCTGTCAAAAAGCCGCACCACCGATTACATCTTTGACTGGGATAACATGCTGGCATTTGAAGGCAATACCGCGCCTTACATGCAGTACGCTTACACCCGTGTGCTGTCGGTATTCCGTAAAGCGGGCATTGATGCCGCAGCGCTGGACGCAGAGATTGTGATCAGCGAAGAGCGTGAAGCGCAACTGGCAACCCGCCTGTTGCAGTTCGAAGAGGTGATCACCCAGGTTGCGCGTGACGGCACGCCACACGTGATGTGCGCCTATCTGTACGATCTGGCGGGTCTGTTCTCCGGTTTCTACGAGCACTGCCCGATCCTGACCGCCGAATCGGACGCTACCCGCCTGAGCCGACTGCAGCTGGCGGCGCTGACCGCGAAGACGCTGAAACAGGGTCTGGATACGCTGGGTATCGATACCGTCGAACGCATGTAAACCGCCTGCGGCGCTGCGGCAGACGATAACCGTTGCCTCAGCGCCGTGCGCCAGCCTGACAGCGTCCTTTCCCGGCGATTCAGGACGCTGCCGCCGATCGGCAGGATGACGCAATGAGTATGCCCGCGCACCTTATCAACACCCATCTCCCCAGCATTAAGCAACTGCAATGTTTCCTCGCGGTGGCCCATGAACTTAACTTTCGCCGGGCGGCAGAACGCCTGCGGATGACCCAGCCGCCATTAACCCGGCAGATCCAGTGTCTCGAAGCGGTGCTGGAACAACAGTTATTTCACCGAACCACCCACGATGTCAGCCTGACCGATGCCGGACGTAACCTTATGGTGAAGGCTGACGCTATCCTCAGACAACTCAGCGAACTGAAAACCGAGGCCGCCATGACGCCGGGCCGTTTACGCATTGGCCTGACGCGGACGCTTAATTTCGACTTTATCGAGGCAGTCAGGGCTCAGCTCAGCCAACTGAAGATTGAGGATGAGATCGAAACGCCCGATCTGAGCTCGGCGCAACTGCTGCAGTGCCTGGCAAAAAACCGGCTGGATCTGATTATCACCGGCGAGAAAGGGCCGGATGCAGACCAGTCGGCAAACTATGGGTGGATCTGTCGCGAACCGCTGCGGGTGGCGCTGCCAGCGCTGCACCCGGCCAGCCTGCAATCACAGGTTGCGCTGGACGATCTGGCTGACCTGCCGCTATTCTGGTTCCCGCGTAGTGCCAATCCGCTGTTTTACGATAAGTGTGAACGCTACTTTTCGCAGTTGCGGGTCACGTTGAAACGGGTCAAAGAGCCTGACGATTCGCTGGTGATGCTGTCACACATCGCCCGGGGCAAAGGCTTCGCGTTGCTGCCCCAGTCAAAATGCACCTTCAATCAGCAAGGCCTCTGTTATCGGGAACTGACCGATTCTGCCGCCCAGCAGTTAAATATCGATCTGTATGCAGTAATCCGCGCGGATGAAACGCGCCAGGCCGTGCGGGACGCCCAGGCCTTATTGTGTCGCCCGCTGCAACCGGAATAAGTCATCGCTGGCTGCCATAAAGCATCACTGCGGCCGATAAACCTGGCCAGAATGATGCCGCTTTCGCTTACTTTTCAAACTATTACGCCACGTAAATCTGCCCTGCTACGCAATCAATCCCACCTGTCCCTAACGCTGTTGCCAGCTGGATGATACCTTTACTGAATAACCAAAATGCGAATTCATTAACGGAAAGCGCGGTGGAATAATCGGGTCAACTTATCAGGAGGCATGATGAAAACCCGAACTCTCACGCAGGATTTGAACGTCAGTGCAATTGGCTATGGTGCAATGGGACTGAGTGAATTTTATGGCAAGACCGACGACAGCAGCGCGCTGCAACTGCTTAATTCTCTCATCGATCTGGATATCAATTTTATCGACACCGCAGACCTGTATGGCCGCGGCCACAATGAGCAGCTAATCGGCGAGTTTCTTGCCCGGCTGGATACGCGCAGCCGGCAGCAGATAAAGGTCGCCACCAAATGCGGTATTGAGCGTGCTGCCGATCAGGCCTATGCCCGCGTCATCAATAATCAGCCCGATTACCTCATTCAGTGCTGCAACGCTTCGCTGAAAAGGCTGGGCGTCGAGCAGATCGATCTGTTTTACCTTCATCGCGTCAGCGAGTCCACGCCCATTGAGCACAGCATGGACTGTCTCAGCCAGCTGGTTAAGCAAGGGAAGATTCGACATGTCGGTCTGTGTGAAGTGTCAGCAGCCACCCTACAGCGAGCACATGCGGTTCATCCGGTCGCCGTGTTGCAGACAGAATATTCTTTATGGACCCGGGATATTGAAGCGGAGATCCTGCCGATGGTGAAAAAACTCGACATCGGACTGGTGCCCTACTCTCCGCTCGGCCGCGGTTTTCTGACCGGCAAATACCTTAACAACAGCGACTTTGCCGCAGACGACTTCCGTAAAAATAATGACCGCTTCCAGCAGGCCAGCCTCGATCATAACGCGCAGTTGCTGGAGGTTGTGCGGCCGCTAAGCCAGAAGTATCAATGTACGGTGGGTCAGATTGCGCTGGCGTGGCTGCTGGCGCAGTATCAAAGAATTGTGCCGATTCCTGGCACCAAACGGCTGGCTTATCTGACGGAAAATGCGCAGGCCAGTGAAGTGGTACTGGAGGCGGCTGATGTCGCGTTACTGAACCAGATTCATCAGCAGGTGGAGATTAAAGGCGGCAGGTATTCGGCCGAAGGGATGAAAGGCGTCAATGCCTGATACGCCTCATCCCGCCGCTACTGGTAATTCACCATCACTTCGCTGCTGACGACCCGCAAGCCCGGCGGCAGCGCGCCGCTGCCGGCAAAACCAAACACCATATGCAGCGTTTCATCGGCGCTGAGATGTGCCAGGCCACGGGTGGTGCCGCTGGCGCCTTCCAGCGTAGTGCAGCGTTGCGCGCCGCACAGCCGCACTTCCAGCCCGGACGGGGCCGGTTTGCTCAGTTGATAACGCCAGTTAACCACGCTGATCTCGCCGCTAAGGTTAGCCGGTGCCGTCAGCGGCTGGCTGCGCTGCCAGCTGCCGCGGTTGGCCAGCAGCGGACCACTGGCGCTGGCCTGCCACGCACCACCGGCCGCCTGAGCCAGCAGCGGCAGCATTAATCCCAACGCCATCATCCAGCGCATTATTTGCCTCCGATGGTGGCGGTCATGCGAATCTGACGGTTGTCGCTCAGTTCGAGGTTAGACAGCACCACCAGCTGCGGCAGATTGCGACGCAGGAAGCGGGCCAGCAAGGCGCGTAGCGGATGATTGACCAGCAGCACCGGCGGTGCGCCGAGCATTTCCTGACGCTGCAACGCCGCCTGCGCCTGGCTTAACAGCCGATCGGCCAGACCTGGCTCCAGTCCACCACCGCCCTGCAACGCCTGCAGCAGCAAGCGTTCCAGCGTGGCATCCAGTCCGATCACCTGCACTTCATCATTGCCGGGGAACCACTGCTGAGTAATGGCGCGACCCAGCGCCACGCGCACCACGCTGGTCAGCTCCTGCGGATCGCTTTGTACCGGCGCATGCTCGGCCAGAGTTTCGATGATGGTGCGCATATCGCGAATCGACACCCGCTCCACCAGCAGGTTTTGCAGCACCTTGTGCAGCGTGGTCAGGCTGATCACGCCCGGCACCAGATCTTCGGTCAGCTTCGGCATCTCCTGGGTCACGCGATCCAGCAATTGCTGCGCTTCCTGACGGCCAAACAGCTCGCTGGCGTATTGTCCAATCAGGTGATTCAGGTGCGTTGCCACCACGGTACTGGCTTCAACCACGGTAAAGCCCTGGATTTGCGCCTGCTCTTTGAGCGCGCTGTCAATCCAGACGGCCGCCAGCCCGAACGCCGGATCGACGGTTGCTTCACCCGGCAGACTGCCCGCTGCGGTGCCCGGGTTAATCGCCATCCAGCGGCCCGGGTAGGCATCGCCGCTGCCGATTTCGACTCCTTTCATCAGAATACGGTAGCGCGCCGGCGGCAGTTCCATGTTGTCACGGATATGCACCACCGGCGGCAGGAAGCCGACATCCTGCGCCACCTTTTTACGGATACTGCGGATACGGCCCAGCAGCTCACCATTTTGCAGATGATCGACCATCGGAATCAGGCGGTAACCTACTTCCATCCCCAGCGTATCTTCCAGTTGCACATCGGTCCAGGAGGCTTCTGCGCTAGCCGGTGTTTCCGGGGTTTTAGTCAGGCTGCCCGGCGTCGCTTCCATCTTCTTGTTCGGCTGCATTTCCCGACCGCGCAGCCACCAGGCCAGGCCGAGTAAGGCGGCGGTAAACAGCAGGAAGACGAAGTTTGGCATGCCGGGTACCAGCCCGAGCAGGCCGATGACGCCGGCACTCAGCATCAGCACGCGCGGATCTTTGAACAGCTGGGTTACCATCTGCTCGCCCACGTCCTGATCGGTCGCCACACGCGTAACGATTACGCCCGCGGCGGTGGAGATCACCAGCGCCGGGATCTGCGCCACCAGACCATCACCGATGGTCAGCAGGGTATAGGTTTCCGCCGCGTGCCCCACGTCCATACCGTGCTGCACCACGCCGACCAGCAGGCCGCCGATGACGTTGATCACCATGATCATGATACCGGCGATGGCATCGCCGCGGACGAACTTACTGGCACCGTCCATTGAGCCGTAGAAGTCCGCTTCCTGGGTCACTTCTGAACGGCGACGTTTGGCTTCATCTTCGCCGATTAAACCGGCGTTAAGGTCGGCGTCGATCGCCATCTGCTTGCCGGGCATCCCGTCAAGCACAAAGCGCGCGCCCACTTCGGCGATACGGCCAGCACCCTTGGTGATAACCATAAAGTTGATGATGACCAGGATGATGAACACCACGATACCGATAGCGAAGTTGCCGCCGACCAGGAAGTGGCCAAAGGCCTCAACCACCTGACCTGCTGCTGCCGCGCCGGTATGCCCTTCCATCAGAATAATACGGGTCGAGGCGACGTTCAGCGCCAGACGCAGCAAGGTGGAGAACAGCAGAATGGTCGGGAATGCCGCAAACTCCAGGGTACGCTGGGTGAACATCGCCACCAGCAGCACCATGATCGACAGCGCAATGTTAAAGGTGAACAGCAGATCGAGGATGAACGGCGGTAACGGCAGCACCATCATCGACAGGATCATCAGGATCAGTACCGGACCCGCCAGCACCTGCCACTGCATATCTTTAAAGTTGCCCGGTAAACGTAGTTTTGCGGCCAGGTTATTAGCCATCGTTTTTGCTCTCTCCTGCAAAGTCCATCTCTGCCGGGACCGGCAGGTTTTTCGGTTTGGCTGGGATCAGGCCGCCTTCGCGCTTCCAGCGGCGCGACTGCCAGACCCAGGCCAGCACTTCCGCCACGGCCGCATAGAGCGCGCCCGGAATGTGCTGTCCAATTTCAGTGTGTCGGTATAGCGCACGCGCCAGCGGCGGTGCTTCCAGAACCGGAATGCGGTGTTCCGCACCCAGTTCACGAATTCTCAGGGCGATTTCGCCCGCGCCCTTGGCAATCACCTTCGGTGCGCTCATCTTCTTCTCGTTGTACTGCAGCGCCACTGAATAGTGCGTCGGGTTAGTGACGATCACGTCGGCTTTCGGCACGTCGGCCATCATCCGGCGGCGGGCCGCGGCGCGCATCTGCTGGCGGATACGCCCTTTGACGTGCGGGTCGCCCTCCTGCTGTTTGTGTTCGTCGCGGATTTCCTGACGCGACATACGCAGCTTTTTGTAATAGCTGTAGAGCTGCCAGAAAACGTCGTAACCGACCATCGGCACCAGCCCCAGCATCACCAGGGTGCAGCAGATGGCAATCATATCCATGCCGTGCACCAGCGCGTTGATCGGAGATTCGCTGATCAACCGCAGCATCTCCGGCCAGTGGACCCAGATGTACCAGCAGGCAACGCAGCCCACCAGCACGGTCTTGAGGATGCCTTTGAACAGCTCCGTCCAGGCCTGGGCGGCAAACATTCGCTTGAAACCGGCCAGCGGGCTGAGCTTGGTAAAATCGACTTTGATCGACTTGCCGCTGATCACAATACCGCCCAGCAGCATCGGCGCAGCAATCGCCACCAGCACCAGTCCGCCCATCAGCGGCAGCAGCGCCATTAACGCCTGGCCGATCAGGCTGCCGATATGGCTGATGATGATTTTATCATCGGTCACCATGCCGTGATCGAAACGCAGACCGGTGGCCACCATGCCCGCCAGACGGTGCGCCATCATGGTGCCGCCCATCCACAGGATCATGATGCCGGCCAGCAGCATCAGTAATGAGGTCAGTTCGCGCGAACGCGGGATCTGCCCATCTTCCCGCGCCTTTTCAAGTCGGTGCGCGGTGGGCGATTCTGTTTTGTCCTCGTCACTTTCTTCAGCCACGACAAACCTCGGTTGGCAAGAATTCTGAGCATAGAATGCCAAAACTGGCTGGGGTTAAAGCGCAGATAAGACGGGAAAAACAGGCGTTCTTTGGCGGATGAGTTTAATAAAGCAGAGCGGGCCCACCGTCTGGTGGCCCGGTGAGAGAAAGGGACGGCAACGCAGCCCGCCAGCCCGCAGGCTGACGGTCGCGATTAAAACCCTAAGCTATCCAGCAGGTCATCAACCTGATCCTGGTTCGCTACCACGCCCGGTGCATCGGTGTGGATCTGCGGACCGTTCAGCAGGCTGGTGCCTTCCTGACGCTTCTCGGCACTGACTTCCGGCATGTTTTCCAGCAGCACCATTAACAGCTGGCGCTCAATTTCCTGGATAACATCCATCATGCGTTTGATCACCTGACCGGTCAGGTCCTGGAAATCCTGCGCCATCATGATTTCAAGCAACTGCTTGTTGGTAAAGGACGTATGATCCGGCACGGCAGCAAGGTATTCGCGAGTATCCGTCACCAACTCACGCGCATCGGCCAGTTCAATTGGGTTTTCAAACCATTGGTCCCAACGCCCTTTCAGCTGGGTTGCCCCGGCTTCCATCTTATCCTGATGCGGTTGTGCCGCTTCAACGCAGTTCAACGCACGGTCGGCGGCCTGCGCCGTCATCTGCACCACATAATCCAGACGATCGCGGGCATCGGGAATGGCTTCAGCCGCATCGGCAATGGCTTTATCCAGCCCCAGCTCACGCAGGCTATCGCGCAGCATACGCGTCAGAGAGCCGATGCGGGTAATGATGTCGTGTGCCGAGGCATCCTCAGTTGGTTTCGGAAGGTCGCTCATCACATCTCCTTACATGCCCAGTTTTTCGAAAATTTTGCCCAGTTTTTCTTCCAGCGTGGCGGCAGTAAATGGCTTCACTACGTATCCACTGGCGCCGGCCTGAGCGGCAGCAATAATGTTTTCTTTTTTCGCTTCCGCGGTCACCATCAATACCGGCAGGCTGCTCATCGCAGCATCGGCACGGATGGTTTGCAGCAGCTGCAGGCCATCCATGTTCGGCATGTTCCAGTCGGAAATGACGAAGTCAAAACCACCTGCTTTCAGCTTTGACAGCGCGTCCACGCCGTCTTCTGCTTCTTCTACGTTATTGAAGCCCAGCTCTTTCAGCAGGTTACGTACAATACGACGCATCGTATTGAAGTCGTCTACTACCAAAAAGCGCATGTTTTTATCAGCCATATCTACTCCTGTGTTATCTCGCCCGGCAGGACGGGCCTGTTAAATACGCAATGCCTGTCCGGCGCTAATTTTCGCCAGCATGTGCTGGCTGATGTTGCTTAAATCCACCACTTCGCTCACGCCGCCTGTGGCAATCGCCTCACGCGGCATGCCAAATACCACACAGCTGGCTTCGTTCTGGGCAATCGTCCAGGCGCCGGCCCGATGCATTTCCAGCATCCCGGCCGCGCCGTCGTTGCCCATGCCGGTGAGGATCACACCGACCGCATTTCGTCCGGCGTTGATCGCTACCGATTTGAACAGCACATCCACTGAAGGCTTATGCCGGTTAACCGGTGGCCCTTCATTCAGTTTCACCACATAGTTGGCCCCGCTACGGCCCAGCTCCATGTGCATCGCACCTGGCGCGATGTAAGCGTGTCCCGGCAGAATACGTTCACCGTCTTCCGCTTCTTTCACCGTGATCTGACACAGTTTGTTCAGACGCTCGGCGAAGGAGCGGGTAAAACCTGGCGGCATATGCTGGGTAATCAGCAGCGCCGGACTGGTGGCAGGCAGCGGCTGCAGCACATGGCGAATCGCCTCGGTGCCGCCGGTAGAGGAGCCAATCGCAATCAACTTCTCGCTACTCAGCAGCGGACCCGCCTTCAGCGCGACCGGCACCGGCATCGCCGCCCGGTTGTGCAGTCGGGCGCGCGCCGCCGCACGAATTTTGTCGCCAATCATCTGGCTGTACGCCAGCATCCCTTCACGGATGCCGAGCTGCGGCTTGGTGACGAAGTCCACCGCCCCCAGCTCCAGCGCCCGCAGGGTAATTTCCGAGCCTTTGCCGGTCAGCGAAGAGACCATCACTACCGGCATCGGCCGTAAACGCATCAGTTTTTCGAGGAAGTCGAGGCCATCCATGCGCGGCATTTCCACATCCAGCGTCAGCACCTGCGGATTAAACTGCTTAATCAGATCGCGGGCGACTAATGGATCGGGCGCCGTAGCGACCATCTCCATATCCGGATGGCTATTGATGATTTCCGTCATCAGTTGCCGCATCAGCGCAGAGTCATCTACGCACATCACGGTGATTTTGCTCATCATCTTTCCTTCGTCAGTCCATAGACGGTTTGTCCGCGCAGCCAGAACTCTTTACTGATCTGACTGAAGTTCTCTGAGTGACCGGCAAACAGGATGCCGCCGGGCTTGAGCAGCGGAACAAACCGACGCAGAATTTTCTCCTGCGTCTCTTTATCGAAATAGATCATCACATTGCGGCAGAAAATGGCGTCGAACTGGCCCGGCAGCGCCCAGTCATTGGCCAGCAGATTGAGCTGGGCAAAGCTGACCATGCTGGCCAGTTCAGAACGCACCCGCACCATCCCGGCGTGAGGACCGGTGCCGCGCAGGAAGAAGCGTTGCAGCTGCGCCGGTGACAGCGTGCGCAATTCCTCCTGGCGATAGACGCCGGCCACCGCTTTCTCCAGCACCTGGGTGTCGATATCGCTGGCGTGGACCTGGAACTTACCCGGTCCGGTACCCAGCGTTTCGGCCAGCGTCATGGCAATCGAGTAAGGCTCTTCACCGGTTGACGCGGCGGTACTCCAGACGCTGAAAGTTCCCTGACGCTTACGGGCATGCTCCGCGAGAATTGGAAAGTGATGCGCCTCGCGGAAAAACGCCGTCAGGTTGGTGGTCAGGGCATTGATAAACGCCTGCCACTCTGCGCTGTTAGGATCGTGTTCCAGCAGCGCCAGGTAACGACCGAAATCATCAATATTCAGCGTACGCAGACGACGAACCAGACGGTTGTAAACCATCTCGCGCTTGTGATCGGCCAGCACGATACCGGCACGCTGATAGATCAGCTGGCTGATGCGACGGAAATGCGTATCCGAGAGCGGTAAGCGCTGCACCATTTGCGACAGCAGCGTTGTCGTCTCATTTTGCTCGAATGTCGATTTTTTCATTTCTGCACCTGGCCTGAACTAAAACACATTAATTTTCTGCTGCGATGCCCGACTGCCACAGGGTGGTCGGGCCTTCCAGGCGATTAAAAGGTTTCCCAGTTGTCGTCGCCGCGAGAGGCAGACTGACGGGCAACGGTTAACGGCGCATCCAGCTGGAGGCTTTTTGTCGCCGTTGTCTTGTTAACGGCCTGGGCGACAAATTCTTTACCAATATTGAACACTGAGACCGCTTGTTTTAAGTGGCTGGCCTGATCTTCCAGTGCCGCCGCCGCCGCAGCCGACTCTTCCACCAGTGAGGCGTTCTGTTGCGTAACCCGATCCATCTCGGTTACGGCCAGACCGACCTGATCGATCCCGCGGCTCTGCTCATCCGACGCCGAGGCGATTTCGCCCATGATGTCGGTGACGCGCGTCACCGCACTGACGATGTTGCTCATGGTGTCGCCGGCGCTCTCTACCAGCACCGAGCCTGTATTGACGCGGCTGACCGAATCTTCAATCAGACCTTTGATCTCTTTAGCGGCCTGCGCGCTGCGCTGTGCCAGGCTGCGCACCTCGCCCGCCACCACCGCAAAACCGCGACCCTGTTCACCGGCACGGGCAGCTTCCACCGCGGCGTTGAGCGCCAGGATGTTGGTCTGGAAGGCGATGCCGTCGATCACGCTGGTGATATCAGCAATCTTCTTCGAGCTACCGGCAATCTCTTTCATGGTGGTCACGACGCCATCCACCACTTTGCCACCCTGCTGGGCCGTTTCTGAGGCGTTGAGCGCCAGCTGCGACGCCTGACGGGCGTTTTCGGCGTTCTGCTTCACGGTTGCGGTCAGCTGCTCCATGCTGGCAGCGGTCTGCTCCAGCGAGGCGGCCTGCTGTTCGGTACGCGATGAGAGATCGTTATTGCCGATGGCGATTTCGCTGGCACCGGTATAAATGGCGTCAGACCCGTCGCGCACGGTACGCACGGTGCGCACCAGCTCCTGCTGCATGTACTGTAATGAGGTCAGCAACTCGCCAATTTCGTTACGCACTGAAAGATCAATCGGCTGAGTCAAATCGCCGCGCGCAATATGCTGGATATGCTCAATGCTCTGACGCAGAGGACGGATCAGTACGCTGCGCATTACGTTCCACACCAGGATAATCATCAGCAGAGTGACGGCCAGCGTCGCGATCACGATGGTGATTGAGCGGCTGTAGGCCTGTTCATTGGCCTGAACGCCCTGCTTCGACAGCACCAGGTTGTACTCCAGCCAGGCGTTGTAATCTTTCTGAAATTTGTCCTGATAACTCTGGGTCGGCTGATCGACAAAGCCCTTGAAGTTGCCGCTGTTGAAAAACACCATCAGCTCTGCCAGCGCGTCGTGGTACGCCTGGTAGTTGGCCTGCAGCGCCTTGACGTTATCGGCATTTTTGCCTTTTTCCGACAGGTTGGCATTGAACTGTTGATAGCCCAGTTCGGCCTGTTTCAGCTCCTCACCCGCCAGCGCCACCAGCTCTTTGACCGTGGCACCCGATCCCGACATCTGCGCATCCTGCAGGAAGCGAATACCGGCGCGGTTAAGGGTGTTACGCGCCTGAACCAGCGAAACCCATGAGGTGCCCATCGCCTGCTGCAGCGTGTTCAAACGCTGGTTATAAGCAAAATTTTCTTTATCTGAACTAACGGTTTTGAAAAACATTCCGCCGGAAAACAGCTGCAGCAGCGCAAACAGCGCCAGCACGCACAGCAGACCGGTCACAACACGTACACGACTAAACATACACACCTCATTGGTTGGCGATTCGCTTCTATTTATCGGCGCATCGGAGGGGAACTTTATGCACGGCGGCGGCTTTACCGCAGCCGCCGTGAGGAGAGGAGAGAAATTACGCGCGGGAGACTTTAAATACGGAGACGGCCTGGGTCAGCACGCTGGCCTGCTGCTCCAGTGCAGCAGCAGCCGCGGCGGATTGTTCAACCAGTGAGGCGTTCTGCTGGGTGACGCGATCCATCTCGGTAACCGCCTGGCCGACCTGCTCAATGCCACGGCTCTGCTCATCAGACGCCGAGGCGATCTCGCCCATGATGTCGGTCACGCGGGTTACCGCCCCGACGATATCGTTCATGGTGCTGCCGGCGCTTTCAACCTGCAATGAGCCGCTGTTGACGCGCGCCACCGAATCTTCGATCAACCCTTTGATCTCTTTAGCTGCCTGAGCACTGCGCTGCGCCAGGTTACGCACTTCACCGGCCACCACCGCAAAACCGCGACCCTGCTCACCGGCCCGGGCGGCTTCCACCGCGGCGTTGAGCGCCAAGATGTTGGTCTGGAAGGCGATGCCGTCAATCACGCTGATGATGTCGGCAATCTTCTTCGAACTGCCGGCGATCTCTTTCATGGTGCTGACCACGCCATCAACCACTTTGCCACCCTGCTGAGCGGTTTCTGACGCGGTCAGCGCCAGCTGTGACGCCTGACGTGCATTGTCTGCGTTCTGTTTCACCGTGGCGGTCAGCTGCTCCATGCTGGCGGCGGTCTGCTCCAGTGAGGCGGCCTGCTCTTCGGTACGGGCGGAGAGATCGTTATTGCCGGCGGCGATCTCACTGGCACCGGTAAAGATGGCGTCAGATCCGTCACGCACGTTGCTGACGGTCATCACCAGCGACTGCTGCATTTCCTGAATGCCGGCCGCCAGCTGGCTCATTTCATTGCGTCCTTCCACCACGATCGGCTGCGTCAAATCGCCAGAAGCGATCGCGCGGATCTGCGCCAGCAGCTGTTGCAGCGGCTGAATCAGCACCTGACGCAGGCCAAACCAGCAGGCGACGATCACCACCAGCACCGATACGGCAATTACGCCCAGCAGCCACATCATCTGGGTAAAGGCCTGCTGGTTCTGTTCGATTCCCTGCTCAGCCAGTGCGGTCTGACGGGCGCGCCACTCACCGTAGCTGCCCTGCATCGCTACCTGTTTCTGTTCAATATTCTGTTTGAACATCCCTTCCAGATCGCGCGCCTGCAGACTTTTAATCATCTCTTTCAGGCCGCTGTCGTAGCGGGCGTAATCAGCTTCCAGCCGGTCACGCAGCGACACCTCCATGCCTGCGGTGCCCGGCAGATTGTAATAAACCTGGAAGTGACGATCGGCTTCGGCTAACTGTGCGTTAGCTTTGTTCATCAGATCGTCGAGCTGACCGCCGTTCATCTGTGAAGCCATGCTGGTTTGCAGTCGCAGCATGGCGCGGTTCAGCGTGGTCCGGCTGTTGTTTAACGAAATATAGGCGTCGGTCATCGCCGTGACGTTACGATTGGCGACTTGCGACAGGGCAAACGCCGCTTTGTCGGTGTTCAGCGCTGACCAGAACAGGCTGCCAGACAGCAGCTGGAGCGCGCCAAAGATCACCAGTACCGCGATCAGACTGGTCACCACTTTTATTCTTTTTAACATCTTGTTCCCCTGCAGGTTGATTAAGGTGCAGCGGCTATATCGGCGGCCAGTCGCGATGTGTTAACGCTTTTCACCGCTTTTCAGCGACAATCGGCTTTTGTAATTAATAATATCGCGGCAGGACGGTGGGTTTGGCTTTAGTCAGGCTGGCGAGAGGTCAGGTGCAGGTGCGCACCCCGGCTATGCAGACGGGGCGCGCGATCGATCAGAAGGTTTCCCAGTGGGTATCGCTGACCGGTGCGGTCAACGCTTTACGCGGTGCCAGCGCCGTCGCTGGTGCGGCAATCGGCAGATGTTTAGTCAACGCCTGGCCCACGGCTGCACGCTTAATCTTAAACACCGCAACCGACTGGCTGAGGCGACTGGCCTGATCTTCCAGTGAGGCCGCGGCAGCAGCGGACTCTTCCACCAGCGAGGCGTTCTGCTGAGTCACGCGATCCATTTCGGTAACCGCCTGGCCGACCTGGTCGATACCGCGACTCTGCTCATCCGACGCCGAGGCAATCTCACCCATGATGTCGGTTACGCGGGTCACCGCATTGACGATATCGCTCATGGTTTCACCGGCGGTGCCGACCAGCTGAGAACCGGTGTTCACCCGGTTAACCGAATCCTCAATCAGCCCTTTAATCTCTTTGGCTGCCTGCGCGCTGCGCTGGGCCAGATTACGCACTTCACCGGCCACCACCGCAAAACCGCGACCCTGTTCACCGGCGCGAGCGGCTTCCACCGCGGCGTTGAGCGCCAGAATGTTGGTCTGGAAGGCGATGCCGTCAATCACGCTGGTGATATCGGCAATCTTTTTCGAGCTGCCGGCGATGTCGCGCATGGTTTTCACCACGCCATCGACCACATTGCCGCCTTTCTGCGCCGTTTCTGATGCGCTTAACGCCAGCTGCGACGCCTGACGCGCGTTCTCGGCGTTCTGTTTCACCGTGGCGGTCAGCTGTTCCATGCTGGCAGCGGTCTGCTCCAGCGAAGCCGCCTGCTGTTCAGTACGGGCCGAGAGGTCATTGTTACCGGCAGAAATTTCGCTGGCTCCGGTGAAAATGGCATCTGAACCTTCACGCACGTTGCTCACGGTGCGCACCAGCGACTGCTGCATATCGTGCAGGCTGGCCGCCAGCTGGGTCATCTCATTACGGCCTTCAACCGCGATCGGCTGGGTCAGGTCGCCCTGAGCGATGTGCTGAATATGAGTAATGTTGGTGTTCAGCGGAGTAATTAATACCTTACGCAGACCGAACCAGCACAGCACGATCACTGCTGCCACCACCGCCATGATGGTACCCAGTATCCACAGCATCCGGCTGTAGGCAGAACTGTTCTCGTCAACACCGATGGTGGTCAGGCGGTTCTGATCGGTACGCCAGTCGGTATACAGCTTCAGAAACGCACTCTGGCTGGGCGCCACCGGGGCTTTGCCGGCCGCTACCAGATCGTCAGACTGCAACGCGACCTGCAGCGCATTCAGCGCATCGGCGTAGGCGCTGTAGCGCTGATCCAGCTGCTCGTTAAGCTGCAGATTTTGTCCCGGCGTATCGGGCGTCTCTTTGAACACTTTGTAAAAACCGGCCGCCGCCTGCTGAAAGCCTTTGCTGTCGTCAAACAGGCCGGCTACGTCCGCCGGTTTCCCTTCCAGTTTACTGGTGGCGAAACGCAGCTGAATGCGGGTCAGTAACACCCGGCTCTGGTTAAGACTCATATAGGCATCATTGAGCGCCTGGGTGTTCTGCATCGCCAGCTGCGAAACGGCAAAACTTTGCTTGTCGTGGCTGAGGGCGGAATAAAAAACGGAGCCGGAAAAGGCCTGTAACAGCCCAAACATCAGCAATACCAGCAGCAAACTGGTAACTACGCGGATTTTCGTTAACATGATTAACCCTGAAAAATGTAAGTGATAAAGCAGCAAGATGATTATCGGCAGGCGATAGCGGGAAATTAGGCCAGAAAGAATTTTTATTAATTGAAAAATAAAGAAATTATTCAGCAGCAAAACTGTCACAGGCCGGGCATATCCGGCCTGTGACGGTGGGATTATGCGCTACGCAGATTATCCACCAGCGCCATTTCATCGCTGCTCAGCAGCTTCTCAATGTCCACCAGAATCAGCATCCGCTCGCCGAGTGCGCCCAGCCCGGTCAGGTACTCGGTCGACATAGTGACCGCGAACTCCGGTGAAGGACGGATCTGATCCTGAGTCAGCGACAGCACATCAGAGACGCCATCCACCACGATACCGACCACGCGGTTTTCGAGATTCAGTACGATCACCACGGTGTTGTCGTTGTATTCAACATCGGGCTGAGAAAACTTCACCCGCAGGTCGATAATCGGCACGATCACGCCACGCAGGTTGGTGACGCCGCGAATAAATTCAGGCGTATTGGCGATACGCGTTACCTGATCGTAACCGCGAATTTCCTGAACTTTGAGAATATCGATGCCGTACTCTTCGTCGCCCAGCGTGAAGACCAGAAACTCCTGACCCACAGTTTCGCCAGCGATTTTTGTCACGGTTGCCATTCCATTCATGTTATTTACCCTTTCGTTATCAATCAGGCGGCAGCGCCGGCCACACGTTTTTCACGGTTAAGTGATTGCAGTGCTGATACATCGACAATCAGCGCTACGCTACCATCGCCAAGAATGGTGGCGGCTGAGATGCCCGGCACTTTGCGATAGTTACTTTCCAGGTTCTTCACCACCACCTGATGTTGACCAATCAGCTGATCGACCAGCAGCGCGTAACGCTTGCCCGCGCTTTGCAGAATGACGACGATGCCTTGGGTGGCCTCGGTTTTCGCCCCCTGCACATCAAAGACATTCCACAGCTCGACCAGCGGCAGATATTCTCCGCGCACTTCGAGAACGCACTCGCCACCGGCCAGCGGTTTCAGCTCTTCGGCGCGCGGTTGCAGTGATTCCATCACCGCATTCAGCGGCAGGATAAACACTTCATCGGCAACGCGTACCGACATGCCGTCGAGGATCGCCAGCGTCAGTGGCAGCAGGATACGGATGGTCGTACCCTTGCCCTGCTTAGACGAAATTTCGACGTGACCGCCCATCTCCTGGATGTTTCGTTTCACCACGTCCATGCCAACGCCGCGTCCGGAGACATCGGTCACCTGCTCGGCGGTTGAGAAGCCAGGCGCGAAAATCAGCATGCCGACATCTTCGTCGCTCATGTTTTCGCTGACCGGCAGGCCGGATGACAGCGCTTTCGCCAGGATACGCTCACGGTTCAGGCCGGCACCGTCATCGGATACTTCGATGCAGATGTTGCCGCCCTGATGTTCCGCTGACAGCGTCAGGTTACCGGTCGCCACTTTACCGGCTGCCAGACGTTTATCCGGCGATTCGATACCGTGGTCGAGGCTGTTACGCACCAGGTGAGTTAACGGATCGATGATGCGTTCAATCAGGCTCTTATCGAGTTCGGTTGAGCTGCCCAGCAGGGTCAGTTCCACCTCTTTGCCGAGCTTGCTCGCCAGGTCACGCACCAGACGCGGGAAGCGGCTGAAGACATATTCCATTGGCATCATACGAATCGACATCACCGATTCCTGCAGATCGCGGGCGTTACGCTCCAGCTGACCCATGCTGTTAAGCAGGTCGCCGTGGGCTACCGGATCGAGTTCGCCGGAACGCTGGGCCAGCATCGACTGGGTGATCACCAGTTCGCCAACCAGGTTGATCAGCTGATCGACCTTTTCCACCGCGACGCGGATGCTGGTTGATTCGTTTGACTTGGCCGGGGCCGCCACGCGCTTGCTTTCGCGTTTCACGGCAGCAACCGGCAGTTCGGTAACGCTGGCCGTCTGCACTTCAGCAGCCACCGCTGCCGCTGGCACTTCTGGCGCCACAACCGCCGCGACCGGTGCGTTCTCTTCAGGCTGCGGGAAGCGAATCTGGGCTTCATCAATCACGAAGCAGAGCACCGCAACGATGTCATCTTTACCGACGCCATCAATGCAGACGTCCAGCATGTTGCTGCCCTTCTGCACGTTGGTCAGGGTGCCGAGATTGCCCATCTCTTCCAGCATCAGATCGACTTCTTTCTCTTTCAGGTCGATCAGCTGTACCCGCAGCGCACTGCTGCTGGTCGCGGGCGCGCTGGCAGATGGCGCAGCACTGGCTGGCGCTTCAACCGGCAGGCCTTTAGCCTCTAACGCCAGCTGACGCAGCGCTTCACAGATATATTTAAAGCTCTCCGCGTTCGGCTCTTGCGCGGTTTTATAAGCATCGAGCTGTTCCTGCATAATATCTTTGGTTTCCAAAAACAGGTTGATGATGTCGGTGCTGAGCTGCATCTCGCCGCGACGAGCACCATCCAGAATGTTTTCCAGGATGTGAGTGGTTTCCTGTAATACCGTAAAACCAAAGGTTCCGGCTCCACCTTTAATCGAGTGGGCGGCGCGGAAGATGGCGTTAAGCTGTTCAGAGTCTGGTTCCTGCGGGTCGAGACCCAACAGGTGTTGTTCCATATCCGCTAACAGCTCATCGGCTTCATCAAAAAACGTCTGGTAAAAATCGCTGATGTCCATACTCACGGGGATCACCTCGGCTGTGAGGGGGCTGCTGTATTCACCGCGCTGCCTGGTGATGCAGGTGCGGTAATCTGTTCAATCGCCGCCGGATCGCTGATCTGGACGGCATCACTTTCTGCGTTCTCTTTTTCTATTGCCGCTTCGGTGTCGTGGTTCAACACCAGCAGGCTGATACGGCGGTTAACCGCATCATTCCCGCCGCGATTTTTCAGGCGCATGGTGTCGGCCATGCCTAACACCCGCAAAATTTTGCCGCTGTCTAACCCGCCAATGACCAGTTCACGCCGCGAGGCGTTGGCACGATCGGCCGATAACTCCCAGTTGCTGTACCCTTTTTCACCGCTGGCATACTGGAAGTCATCGGTATGACCCGCCAGGCTGATGCGGTTAGGGATGTCATTCAGAATCGGCGCAATGGCGCGCAGAATGTCGCGCATATAAGGCTCGACTTCGGCTCTGCCGGTCTTAAACATCGGGCGATTCTGGCTGTCGATAATCTGGATACGCAGCCCCTCTTCCACCATGTTGATGATCAGATGCGGGCGCAGCGCTTTCAGACGCGGATCGGCTTCAATCAGCTGATCGAGCTTTTCCCGCAGCCGGTTAAGACGAATCTCGTCCAGCTTGCGTTTCTGCTCATCCATATCGACCACTTTCTTTACTTCACCAATCTTTTGCGTCGGATCGTCACCGCCGCCAGGGATCGGGCTTTCACTGTCGCTGCTGCGCTGTCCACCGGTTATCGCCACTTTAAGCGGCGTTTTGAAGTAGTCAGCGATCTGCACCAGCTGCTGCGGGTTAGCGATAGAGAGCAGCCACATCACCATAAAAAACGCCATCATCGCCGTCATAAAGTCGGCATAGGCGATTTTCCACGAGCCGTGGCTGCCTTCATGTCCTTTATGTTTGCGCTTTTTAATCAGCACAATTGGGCGATTGCCGTGCTTCATGAGGTCTCGTCCGAAGTCTGTTTAGCCGGGTTTTTCGCGTTACGTACGTGCTCTTCCAGTTCGCTGAAGGAAGGACGTTCAGCCGAGTAGAGCGTTTTACGACCAAATTCCACTGCAATCTGCGGTGCATAGCCATTGAGGCTGGAGAGCAACGTCACCTTGATGCACTGCATCATCTTGGTGGTTTCAGCACACTTCTGGCGCAGCACTGACGCCAGCGGTGAGATAAAGCCATACGCCAGCAGAATACCGAGGAAGGTACCGACCATCGCATGGGCGACCAGCGCACCCAGTTCCGCCGCCGGGCGATCGGCCGAGGCCAGTGCGTGCACCACCCCCATTACTGCCGCCACGATACCGAAAGCTGGCAGGCCATCACCCACCGCCGCTATACTTTGCGCCGGTACGTCACACTCGTGTTCGTAGGTCTCAATTTCTTCATCCATCAACGCTTCAATCTCGAAGGCGTTCATGTTGCCGCTGACCATCAGACGTAAATAATCGGTAATAAAATCCACTAACTGCTTATCGGCAAGAATACGCGGATAATTAGCAAAAATTTCGCTCTGGCTGGGATCTTCAATATCGCGTTCCAGCGATAACATCCCCTGCTGACGTGATTTGGCCATCAGGCGATAAAGCAGCGCCATTAAGTCCATGTAAACAGCTTTGTTATATTTTGATCCGCGAAATAACAAAGGTAACGCTTTCAGCGTTTTTTTAATCGACTTTCCGTTGTTACCCACTAAAAATGCGCCGGCACCGGCCCCGCCGATCATTAATAATTCGGCTGGCTGATACAGCGCGCCAAGATGACCGCCCACCAGCGCATATCCGCCCAACACGGAGCCTAAAACAATCAAATAACCTACAATTATTAGCACAAGAAATCCTTACGTCCGTAACGTGTTGGTGGAAGTTAAGCCAGAGAGCCGCAGGTGTTATTCGTAAAACGGAAGCAAAAAAAAAGCAGCGGTATTAACCGCTGCTGGATGGCTTCCACAGTGCGAACAAACTTAAACGGCGCGTTTAACCTGTTCATCCAGCAGTTGTGGAAACATATCGGCAGAATCTGCAGAAAGTTTACGTCTTTTTACGGCACGTGATGGCGGCTGGCACAGGCTGCAGACAAAGCTGCCTACCGGCTGATGGGCATGATTAATAAAGCTGCCATTACAGCTTTTGCAATCGGCCAGTTCCAGCATGCCACTTTCAACGAATCGCACCAGGGTCCATGCACGCGTTAGCGCCAACAGCGGGCCCTCGTCCGATTGCGGACACTGTTCGAGATATAACCGGTAGGCTTTGATCACGGCCTCAACGCCGCTGCACAGTCCGGTTTTCAGTAAAAATTTCCAGGCGTTACAGAACATGGAAGCATGAATGTTCTGCTCCCAGGTCATAAACCAGTCGGTCGAAAAAGGCAGCATGCCTTTAGGTGGCGGGCTGCCACGCAACTCTTTATACAGCTTAATCAGACGGCCACGGCTCAGCTGGGTTTCGCTTTCTAACATCTGTAAGCGCGCGCCAAGGGTAATCAGCTCCATCGCGAGCTGAATATCACGCGCTTCCTGAACAATACTTTTCTCAGTCATCACATCGCCCTCTTTTTAGCAGGCGCGTCATCTTTAGACGCGTTACGCAGTAAACGGCTGGATAATAAAATGCCGGTGTGGATTTGTTGTAAATCATCCACGCGTGATTCCTGCGTCAGGCGATTAATTGTGCTGCTGTCGGTAAAACGAAACTGGCAAACCAATTGATTGGTTTCCGCCATTTTTACCATTTCAGGCAGAGTTAATTCAGATAATGCATCCGCCATTTTCTCGTCAATACCGAGGCGAAACATTGCAGATGCTTTTTCCTGGTTAATTAATCGCTGCGCAAGCAGTAAATATGACAAATTGAGATCGTAAATATGTTTTAGTAATTCAGATGTACCCATTTTTCCATCCTGAGAGATGCGACGTAACTTCACCACAGATTATTTTCTGCGTATCGAGCTGCTGATTGGTAAATCTAAAGATGGCAAAAAAAATTGTTTGTCGTGCAAATGTCACTGCTCTTCGCCTTCATCTTATGTGCGGGTTTCAGGTCCGCCGAAAGTCAAAAATCCAGGCCATTTTATTTTCGAGTTGTAACCATCTTCCGTGACGTCTCCTTACATTTTTTAAGACTAATCCGAAAACAAGGCAAATCTATATCGTCTGATTTCCACATACAACGACAGTAATGTGAAATTTTAGATAAAGTGTGACGCAGATCACACTTTTAACGCAAATTTCTTCAGCAACCCTTTACGATCCTTTGTCTGTTGCTCGTTTTTTAAGCGAAAAAAGGCGATTTTAAGTCGAATTGGTCCTGAGAAAGGTTTAATAGGGGGTAAAACAGGCTCTATTCCACGGTTTGACAGCAGGCTGATCTAATGTTGGTGTTAATCGATTTAACACCCTATTTAGAACCATTTAAAACAGACATAACAGAATATTATGCTGTTCAACGGGGTGATCAATCGCTTTCAAATTAATAACTTAGGGTAAGTATCGCAGGGAGTGAGTAATGAAAGCGTTAAGGTTTTTACGGCAGTATTGGCACTGACTGGCAACTTAACGTTAACAGTTGCAGTCGTGTGTTTAGTATACGACACCAGATGTAACAATGGGTTACATAAGCAAGACGAATGAATCGAGGGGAGTTTTAATCAGGCCTGATAAGTATCGGCAGCCAGCGGAAAAACTTGAGTTAAGAAGTTAAAGAAAGCGGGCTGAGCCTCTTATCAGTCGTTTTTTCGCGCATTTGATTTTTTTTGGCCGATCTGCCCACAGTTGTGGCATCAGGCAAACCCCGCGTGGGGTAACGGTAACGGCAGGGAACGTGTCGGAATGTAACAGGAGGATACAGCGCGCGCTGGTTGTAAAAAAGGCCACGACATCCGCAGATATCGTGGCCCGTCAGCGCCTAATCAGGCCAGTTTTGGAAAGGTCGCGACTTTATTTACCGTGCCGTGGTCGGCACTGCGCGGCGCAATGCGTTCCAGGTCTTTCAGGAAGTTCTCGCGCCAGGCGGTGATGTCGTTTTTACGCAGGACCGCCATCATGTCGTTGTAGCGTGAAATCCTTTCGGTACGCGGCATGGTGATCGCTTTATCGAGCGCCGCCGCAACTTCGTCGCGGTCATACGGGTTAACGATCAGCGCCGAGGTCAGCTCATTGGCCGCACCGGCAAAGCGCGACAGCACCAGTACACCCGGATCGTCCGGGTCCTGCGCCGCCACGTACTCTTTCGCCACCAGGTTCATCCCGTCGCGCAGCGGCGTCACCAGACCGACATCGGTCAGGCGGAAGATTTTCATCAGCAGCCGGCGATCAAAATGCTGGTTAAGGTAGTAGAGCGGCGTCCAGCCCAGCGTGCCGTATTTACCGTTGATGCGCCCTGCTTCGGTTTCCAGCTGGTGACGGATATCCTGATAGGCCTGCACATCGCTACGTGAGGTCGGGGCAATCTGCGAATAGCGGATTTTACCGCGGTGCTGCGGGAAGTTCTCAAGCAGCGCCTCGTAGGCCAGGAAACGTTCCGGCAGCCCTTTAGAATAGTCGAGACGCTCACAGGCAATAATATTGCGCGCGTCACCCAGTTCTTTCTTCATCGCCGCCATCTTCGGTGGCAACGGACCTTCCGCCATCTCTTTAATGCTGTCAGGTTCAATCCCGATAGGGTAAACCTCAGTCATAAAGGTATTGCCGAAGGCGCGGTGTTTTTTATCACCTTTATTCTGCAACTGCGTAAGCTGGCTGACGCTGTCGAGGAAGGCGACCCGATCCGACTCGGTCTGGAAGCCCAGCAGGTCATATTCACACAGCATTTCCAGCAGTTCCTGATGCGGAGGCAAGGCGTTGAAGATTTCAGGCGTCGGGAACGGAATATGCAGGAAGAAACCAATGCGGTTATTAATGCCGGCGCGACGCAGTGCCGCCGCAAATGGCAGGAAGTGATAATCGTGGATCCACAGAATATCATCCGGCTTAATCAACGGTTTTAACCGCTGAGCCACCGCATCATTCACTTCGCAGTAACCTTCCCACGCTTCGCGCTGGAACTTCACCAGATCAAGACGATAATGGAAGGCGGGCCAGATAACCGTATTTGAGAACTGGCAGTAGTAGAGATCGTATTCGTTCTGGCTTAACGGGAAGGAGGCGTACTCAATGCCCTCATGCTGCTGGACCGACACATCATCCTCTTCTTCACCGGAGAACTCGCTGATTTCACCGTTCCAGCCAAACCACAATCCGCCAGTGCTTTTCAACGCGTCCAGAATGCCGACGGCCAGGCCGCCTGCGCTGGTTTTAGCCCCATTTGGAATGGCGATACGGTTAGATACAACCACTAAACGACTCATAACCTAAACTCCTTACCGACGTTGTCTTGCTTTAATCGTAATAATGTTCGTTCCAGCCAGCTATACACTGCATCGACATCATTCAGCCGAAACGGTGCCTGACTGGAACCTTCGCCGACCTTAATCGAAATGCCCTGCATGGCGTTGACCACGGCAAAACCTTTCTCGTCTGTCAGGTCGTCTCCAATAAATACCGGAATGCGTCCGGCAAAAGGCGCTTGTTGCATAAAATCGCGAATGGCGGCGCCCTTATCAATACCTAAGGGTTTAATCTCCACCACACATTTGCCCGGCTGAAGCGCCAGCCCCGGAAATCGTTTCACCGACTGTTCAGCCAGTCGTAATACATCCTGTTCATGCTGCATTGCCTGACGATAGTGAAGCGCAAAGGCCATGCCTTTGATCTCCAGCTGAGTGCCAGG
The DNA here is from genome assembly GCF_050432985.1 of Pantoea sp. AN62. NCBI lineage: Bacteria > Pseudomonadati > Pseudomonadota > Gammaproteobacteria > Enterobacterales > Erwiniaceae > Pantoea > Pantoea sp. AN62. The sequence continues at coordinate 50,237 of NZ_JBNPYB010000008.1, forward strand.
CCATAACGCCATCGCGTTTTGCAGTTCCGTCCTGAGTTGCTGTTCAACCTCGACCGGCAGGCTGATGCGCTGCATCTCCCCGTCGGCATCACGACGCTCTGCACCGTGAACACCGGCGGCAGGACCGCGCCACGGCGCAGCCAGTGCGTCGAGCTGCTCAATCGGCCGGCCGGAAACCAGTGCCAGCGCGCCCTGACTGAGCGCAGAGAGTTGTTGCAGCTGCGTGACAACCTGTTCAGGAATAAACACCGCTTCGGGACGGGACTGTATCGCTGCCAGCGTGCCATCGACATCAAAAAAGAAGGCGTAACGGCCGCCCTCCAGTGTCGGGAACGTGTCAGAGGTATTTACCGCTTGGGTCACGTCACTTCTCCTGAATTTGGAAATTTGAGTTCAAATCGAGGATGTCCTGACGCAGTAGGGTCAGCAAGAGGGAAATTCTGATAACGCGGTGATTGAGGGGTAAAACAGGGCGATTTGATAGGTCACTCTCCTCAAACTTACAAGCTCATTACTGACAATACTGGCTGACTGAGAACATCTACCGATTAAGTGTAGACGGAAACAGGGGTTATGCCAGAAAGATGCATGTTTCATGCCAGCCGCTGCGGTTAACTAAGCACAAGCTGCCCAATCGGCCGGGGTTGCCTTTGCAGTGGCTGCGCTGATTTCGCACCAGCAGCGGCTGGAGCCAGGCGAGGTCATCTCGACTGAACCGGTAAAACCGGAGAAAGCTTAAGCTTCTTAAGGTATTCCTAATATTGAAAGTGCAATCTCAGCACACTTTTGATATTCGGACTTTTTTGATCATGGCATTTTCACTGAACAGGCCGGTCATCAGCCGCCTTACTCTGCTGATCCTTGCTGCGGTTTATATCGCGGTTTTCCTTAATCTGGCCTATTACCGTCAGGTGCTGGCCCTGATGCCGCTGACCAGCCTGCACGCTACGCTGGTCTTCCTGTCGATGCCGCTAGTGGCGTTCAGCGTGATCAACATTGTGATCACCCTCGCCTCGTTTCTCTGGCTCGATCGGGTACTGATGGCGCTGTTTATTCTGATCTCAGCCACCGCTCAGTTTTTTATTCAGACCTATAACATCGTGGTCGATCGCTCGATGATCACCAATATGATGGACACCACCGCCTCTGAATCGTTTGCCCTGATCACGCCGCAGCTGCTGTTTACCCTGCTGACCTCCGGCGTTCTGATGGCGCTGCTGGTATTCTGGCCACGGCTGAAAAAGCAAAACTGGCGCGGTGTGGTGCAGCGTTTGCTCAGCATCCTGATCTCAGCGGCAATCATCCTGTTGGTCGCCCTGCTGTTTTATAAAGATTACGCCTCGCTGTTCCGCAATAACCGCGAACTGGTGAAGGCGCTTAGCCCGTCCAACAGCATCGCCGCCAGCCTGTCATGGTATAAGCATCAGCAGCTGGAGAACCTGCCGCTGGTGCGGATCGGCGAAGATGCGCATCAGCAGCCTGACCGGCTTAACGGCGGTAAACAGAATCTGACTATCCTGATCGTCGGCGAAACGTCGCGGGCGCAGAATTTCTCGCTGGGCGGCTATGCGCGCCAGACCAATCCGCTGCTGGCCAAAGATAATGTGATCTATTTCCCGCATACTGTCTCGTGCGGCACGGCGACGGCAGTGTCAGTCCCCTGCATGTTTTCGAATATGCCGCGCGCCCATTACGACGACGTGCTGGCCGCCCATCAGGAAGGATTGCTGGATATTATTCAGCGCGCCGGCATCAGCGTGTTATGGAATGAAAATGATGGCGGCTGTAAGGGTGCCTGCGACCGCGTGCCGCACCAGGATATGACCAGCCTGAACCTGCCCGGCATGTGCATTAACGGTGAGTGTTACGACGATGTGCTGTTTCACGGCCTGGATGACTACATTAACCAGCTCAAGGGCAACGCGGTGATCGTGCTGCACACCATCGGCAGCCACGGTCCGACCTACAGTCACCGCTATCCGCCGCAGCTGCGCCAGTTCGTCCCGACCTGCGATACCAATCAGATCCAGGATTGTTCACAGCAGCAGCTGGTCAACACCTACGACAACACGCTATTAAATGTTGATCACATCGTCGACAAGGCAATTGGCGTGCTGCGTGCCCATCAGGATCGTTTTACCACCAGCCTGGTCTATCTGTCCGATCATGGCGAATCGCTGGGCGAAAATGGCGCATACCTGCACGGTCTGCCCTACGCTATCGCCCCCGATACCCAGAAACATGTGCCTATGCTGATCTGGCTGTCCGATGATTATCAGCAGCGTTATGCGGTGAATCGTGGTTGTCTGACTAAACTGGCGGCGACAGACGATTTCTCACAGGATAATCTGTTTTCCACCATGCTGGGTTTAACCGGCACCGCGACCCACGAATATCTACCCGCGGATGACATTTTGACGATGTGTCGGAGCCGACCACAATGAAAATTCTGATCGTAGAAGATGATGCGCTGTTATTGCAGGGCCTGATGCTGGCGCTGGAGGGCGAAGGATACGTCTGTGATGGCGTCACCACGGTGCGGGATGCCGAAGCGCATTTTTCCACTGGCCTGTATAGCCTGGTGGTGCTGGACCTGGGGTTGCCGGATGAAGACGGGCTGCATTTTCTGCTGCGCCTGCGGCGGCAGAAGAAAATGACGCCGGTGCTGATCCTTACCGCACGCGATACCATCAGCGAACGTATCGCCGGGCTGGACGCCGGTGCCGACGATTACCTGATCAAGCCTTTCTCGCTGGATGAACTGCTGGCGCGCATTCGCGCCCTGATTCGCCGTCACGTGAACCAGGGCGACAGCCAGCTGATGGTCGGCGCGCTGGCGCTGGACATGACGCATCGCCAGATAACGCTCGGCGGCACGCTGCTGGATCTGACGCCGAAAGAGTATGCCATCCTCTCCCGTCTGATGCTGAAAGCGGGCAATCCGGTTCACCGCGAAATCCTCTATCAGGATATCTATAACTGGGAAACCGAGCCGTCTACTAATACGCTGGAGGTTCATATTCACAACCTGCGTGACAAAATTGGCAAAAGCGCCATCCGCACGGTGCGCGGTTTTGGCTACGCGCTGGTGACGGCTGACGTGATTCGCGAGGCACCATGAAACCCCGGATTGACCATCGCAGTATGCGCTTTCGCCTGATCCTGACCATTGGCCTGATTCTGCTGGTTTTCCAGGTGATCAGCGTCGCCTGGCTGTGGCATGAGAGCAAAGAGCAGATTCAGTTTCTGGTCGAAGCGCAGCTGCAAAAGCGCAACATGGATCGGCACGTCGAACGCGAGGTGCATGAAGCCGTTGCCAGCCTGGCGGTGCCCAGTCTGGTGATGATCAGCCTGACGCTGCTGCTCTGCTATCAGGCGGTAAAATGGATTACCCGGCCGCTGTATCAGCTGCAGCGTGAGCTGGAAAACCGCAGCGAAGAAAATCTCGACCCCATCGCCTGCCACAGTCCGGTGCAGGAGATTGATGCGGTGACCCAGGCGATTAACCAGCTGGTGGCGCGGCTGAATAACAGTCTGGAGCGCGAACGGCTGTTTACCGCCGATGTGGCGCATGAACTGCGTACGCCGCTGGCGGGCCTGCGGCTGCATCTGGAACTGATTGAACGCAACAGCGACGTTAACGTGCAGCCGTTACTGCAGCGGCTCGATCAGATGACCAACAGCGTGTCGCAGCTGCTACAGCTGGCGCGCGCCGGTCAGTCTTTTACCTCTGGTACTTACCAGAACGTGGCGCTGATTGAAGATGTGATTCTGCCGATGGAGGCGGAGCTGAGCACCATGCTGGATGCGCACCAGCAGACCCTGACGCTCGATCTGCCGCAGGATATCTTTGTGCGCGGCGACGCGACGCTGCTAAAAATGTTGCTGCGTAACCTGGTCGAGAACGCCCATCGTTACAGCCCCAAAAAAAGCGCAATCACTCTGCGGCTGGCATCGGGCGAACAGCCGACCCTGACGGTGGAAGATGAGGGACCGGGGATTGACGAAAGTAAAAGTGGTGAACTGAGTAAAGCATTTATCCGGATGGACAGTCGTTATGGCGGGATTGGGCTGGGGTTAAGCATTGTCAGCCGCATTGTGCAGCTGCATCGCTTTCAGTTCTTTTTAGAGAACCGCCGCGACCGTAGTGGCTGTCGGGCGGTCATTAAATTCTGATGGCTGCCGACTCAGGCGCTAAACCATGCCGCCAGAAACAGGATCACCGTGGTTGCGGCGATCAGCAGCGCGGCATATTCACTGAAAGGTCGGGCGGGTGCAGCAATTACCGCAGTGGTAGCAGATTTCATGGCATTCTCCTCATGTTGTACCCGGAGTATCCTCGCGCCACATTAAGGAAACCTTAAGCTCGCCTTGATCGCATCAGATAAACGCCCTCTCCCCGGCTATTTATGAGCAGCGCTCATAAACCCATCTCTTTTTAACCCCCTAATCAGCCCGCCCGCCGTGCTCTATTCTCAGGCATTCCCCGCAACGTTTTCAGAGGAGAGTAACAGTGCAAACCCGCAAATTAGGTCAGTCCGGTCTTGAGGTTTCCAGCCTTGGTCTCGGCTGCATGGGACTGAGCCACGGTTATGGTCCGGCAACCGATAAACAGCAGGCGATTGCGCTCATCCGCGCCGCCGTCGATCAGGGGGTTACTTTTTTCGATACCGCTGAGGTTTATGGACCGTGGCTGAATGAAGAGGTGGTCGGCGAGGCGCTGGCTCCGGTTCGCGATCGGGTGGTCATCGCCACTAAGTTTGGCTTCACCTTTGGCGAGGATAACAGACAGCAGATCCTTAACAGCCGGCCAGAGCAGATTCGCCGGGCAATTGAAGGATCGTTACGCCGATTGAAAACCGAGGTGATCGATCTCTATTATCAGCACCGGGTTGATCCTGAGGTGCCGATTGAAGATGTCGCTGGCACCATCCGGGATCTGATCGCTGAAGGCAAGGTCAAACATTTTGGCTTATCCGAAGCCGGTGTGCAGACCGTGCGACGTGCTCATGCGGTCCAGCCGGTTACCGCGTTACAAAGCGAATATTCGATGTGGTGGCGTGAGCCGGAAGCAGAGATGATCCCGACGCTGGAGTCGTTGGGTATCGGCTTTGTGCCGTTCAGCCCGCTGGGAAAAGGCTACCTGACCGGCGCGATTCAGCCTGACAGTACCTTTGGCAGTGACGATTTCCGCAGCCAGGTTCCGCGCTTTTCTCCCGAGGCGCTAGCCGCCAATCAGGCTCTGATCGATCTGCTCGGCACTATCGCTCAGGATAAAGCCGTCACCCCGGCACAGATCGCGCTCGCCTGGCTGCTGGCGCAAAAACCGTGGATTGTTCCGATTCCCGGCACCACCAAACTGCACCGCCTGAAGGAAAACCTGCAGGCTGCGGAGCTGCACCTTAGCACCGAAGACCTGCAGCGCATTAATCAGGCGCTGGCTGCTGTCGAGGTACAAGGCGACCGCTATCCTGCGGCACTACAGGCTCGGGTTGGCCGCTAAGACCGGACGTTGCCGGGTGCTGAATGGTGCCCGGCCGCACTTTTGCTGATTCTGCGGGCTGACGCCAGCGCTGCGCTGGCGTGGTGCTCTACACTTAATGGCTATGTTCCGTTCAGGGAGTTCCGCCATGAGTCAACGCATGCACAAATACGCTTTTCCGGTCAGCAAAGCGCGTAAATATCTCGAGCCGGGTCCGGTGCTGTTGCTCAGCTCGCAGTTTGAGGATCAGCACGACATCATGACCCTCGGCTGGCACACCGTACTTGAATTCTCCCCTTCACTGGTCGGCTGTATGATTGCCGGCATGAACTACAGTCACGAACTGATCCGCAACAGCGGACAGTGCGTGCTGAATGTGCCTTCGGCGTCGCTGATTGATCAGGTGGTGGCGATTGGTAACAGTCACGGTGACCAGTTGGATAAGTTCGACGCCTTTGGCCTGACGGCTGAGCCGGCGCAGGTGGTCCGCGCACCGATGATCGCCGAATGTTTTGCCAGTTTCGAATGTCAGCTGTATGACGATTCGATGGTTGATAACTACAACCTGTTTATCTTTGAAATTGTTAAAGCGCACGTCGCCGAACAGCCGGAATATCCCTCTACGCTGCACTACACCGGTGAAGGCCGCTTCAGCGTGATGAGCGATAAGCTGCTGGATAAAAGCAAAGATTTTAAACCAGAGATGCTGATTTAGTTGAAAGTGGATCCTCTCGTCCCCATTCTCCTCTTTCGACCTGACAGGAGTAAATCATTATGGCAATCGAATATGCAGTGATCGCGGGTGGCTGTTTCTGGTGCACCGAGGCGGTATTTAAGGATGTGATCGGCGTGGAGTCGGTAGAGAGCGGTTATACCGGCGGTGCCCGTCCCAACCCAACCTACGAACAGGTCTGCAGCGGTGCCACCGGCCACGCAGAAGCGATCCGCATCGGCTTTGATCCGGAGAAAGTCAGCTATGGCGATTTACTGGATATCAGCTTTGTGACCCACGATCCGACCCAGCTTAATCGTCAGGGCAACGATATTGGCACCCAGTATCGCTCAGCGATTTTCCCGGCTAATGCCGAACAGGAAGCAGAAGCCCGTGCGGCGATTGAACGTGCCCAGGCCGATCACGACGTGCCGGTAGTAACCACTATCGAGCCGCTGAAAGAGTGGTATCCGGCCGAAGCCTATCATCAGGATTACTGGGACGGTGCCGGTCAGCGTAACGGTTACTGCCTGGCGGTGATCCCACCGAAGTTGCAGAAGCTGCGTAAAAGCTTCGCTAATAAAGTGAAGAGCTAAGGTTGGATGCGGGGTGGCGTAAACCGCCCCGCATCGGCTTTTACTGGCCAGGCAGCTTCAGCCCCATTGCATTTCCTAAGGTATAGAACAGATCGGTTTGGTCGGTCAGCCCCACCACGTTACCCGCATGCGGGCCATAGGCCGCAATCCGCAACTGCGATCCGGTATGTTCCTGCGAATCCTCTTCTGAATTGCCATAACTGATGGTCATCACCGCACCGTCTTTGGTGTTCAGCGCCTGGGTCAGTCCCGGTGCTTTAGTGCCGTTCTCAACGATCTGACTGCTATGGGCATGATCCGCCGTCACCACCACCAGGGTATTGCCTTCTTCACGGGCAAATGCCAGCGCCTGCTGGACCGCTTCATCCAGGTCCACCGTTTCACCAATCTGACCACAAGGATTGGCCGCGTGATCCTGCTTATCAATTGATGCGCCTTCAACCTGCAGGAAGAAACCATTCGGATTGTTACGCAGCAGGTCGATCGCTTTGGCGGTCATCTGCGCCAGCGTAGGCGTTGACAGCGGGCGGTCCTTATTGACTTCACAGGTCACCACCGGCTTATCAATATTGCCGTGATAGCTGGCTTTCGGCCCCTGCCAGCGCACCGGCATATTGCCTGCAGAGAACAGACCCAGCAGCGGTTTTTGCTGATCGGCCACGGTGACGGCGTTAAGCCCCTGCCAGTCGCTGACCAGCTGATAGCCCAGTGCCTGCGCCTGCTCATTCAGCGTTTTACCCTGATATTCGCCGGCTTTCGCTACCTCGGCGAACGATTTTGCCCCGCCTCCTAAGGTTACGTCGGGACGGGTTTTCAGTAACTGTTCGCTAATCGATCCCTTACCGCCCTGCTCTGCGGCGTTGGTCGGACAGAGTTCGCTGGTCTTCTCCGGTCCGTAACATTTACGTGAGGTCACGTGCGAGAACAGCACCGCGGGCGTCGCATCCTGCAGTTCGGCGGTCGAGACATCGCCGGTGGCTTTGCCCGCTGCTTTCGCCAGCTCCAGCAGCGTCATCTGATCCTGACCATTAACATCGACGCTGATGGCACCGTTATAACTTTTGGTGCCGGTTGCCCAGGCCGTGGCTGACGCGGCCGAGTCGGTGACGTAATTAGGTTTGTGGGTTTTCTTATCTAACGAATAATGGGTGTACTGGCCGGTCAGCGGCAGCGCATCGATACCTTTAAAAAAGCCGCCTGCGCCTTCTGCCAGATTACGCGCCGCGGTGATTTCAGAGTCACCCATGCCATCGCCAATCAGCAGGATGACGTTTTTGGCGGTGCTATTGCGTAGCGAGGCTTTTAACGCCTCAGTCTGGTCACCGGTCAGCCGACGAGCCCCACCATGCTGGCTGAGATCGCCCTGCGCCGCTCGGGAAACGAGGTCGGTATCCGCTATGGCCGAAGTCGCGATCGCTGAAGCGAGCAGAGAGAGGGTAAACAGAGGAAGCTTTTTCATTATTCGATCCTTGTAAGCAAAAAATACCAATGATTTCAGGCGGTAATTTTGCGACGATCGGGTGATATTTTTGTGTCACTGGGATTTCAATTTGATGACAAAACCGGCGGAGTGCGTAACGCTAAATCGATTCGTTCAGAGCTTAAGCGAATAGAACAAAAGAGAAAAATAGTGCTTGACCCTTTTCAGCCGACTCCCTATAGTAGCGCCCCGTTGACCCGGCGCGGTCAATGGAAAAAATGTGGTGAGGTGTCCGAGTGGCTGAAGGAGCACGCCTGGAAAGTGTGTATACGGCAACGTATCGGGGGTTCGAATCCCCCTCTCACCGCCACATTCAAAGAAGAGCCTGAACGAAAGTTCAGGCTTTTTTTTATGCGTAGTTTTGTGCAAAGTTCAGAGAGGGGGTGAGAAGCCCCGCCGGGGTTCGACAACTGGCGCAGCCAGTTGAACAGCGGAGCCTGCGACGCTGCCCGCAGGGCGAGCGCAGCGAGTTCATCCCCCTCTCACCGCCACATTCAAAGAAGAGCCTGAACGAAAGTTCAGGCTCTTTTTTATGCGCAATTCTATGCGCTGTTCAGCGACGGTAAGAAGCCCCGCCCCACCATAAGAAAACCCGGCCGAAGCCGGGTTTGGGCGCTACACTGCTACTCAATCAAACGCTAGCTATACGCGTGCAGGGTGCGCTGACACAGCGCAGAACGCACACAATCCTCTTTGCCGAAACGTACGATGCCAACCATCTCGTCCTCTTCGAAACGCGCCAGCGCGTCTGCGAGACCGGAAGGCACCCCAGCGGGCAAGTCGCACTGGGTAATATCACCATTCACAATGACCGTGACGTTTTCGCCCAGGCGGGTCAGGAACATTTTCATCTGGGCGGCGGTCACGTTTTGCGCCTCATCCAGAATAACCACGGCATTTTCAAAAGTCCGGCCGCGCATATAGGCGAACGGGGCAATCTCGACCTTGGCGATTTCCGGACGCAGACAGTACTGCATAAAGGATGCGCCAAGACGTTTAACCAGAATGTCGTACACCGGTCGGAAATAAGGGGCGAATTTCTCGGAGATATCGCCGGGCAGGAATCCCAGATCCTCATCGGCCTGTAATACCGGGCGCGTAACGATAATCCTGTCAATATCCTTATGAATCAGGGCCTCTGCCGCTTTCGCAGCGCTGATCCAGGTTTTGCCGCAACCGGCTTCACCGGTAGCGAAGATCAGCTGTTTCGATTCTATGGCGTTGAGATAGTGTGCCTGAGCTTCATTACGGGCTTCTATCGGTCCCCGGTCGCGCACATCGCGCGCCATGCCAATTGAGTCCAGCCCACCCATTTGCACCAGCGAAGTGACCGATTCTTCTTCACGCTGACGATGACTCCGGGAGTCATTGCGAAGCACTCGTCTTGCTTCCCGACGCGCTTTGATCACTGCTTTCTGTCTTCCCATAGTGGCACCTTACAGTTGGTTTCATTTCCCGCGTCAGGCCAGTAGCCCGTTGCGATTACGTGAACGCTTTAGAGGTTTCAGTTGGCTTCCTTTAGAGCCGTGACAGGCCATGAATTCAGGCATGCAGCAGCAGTACAGCGTTGCTGTATACCGGTAAAAAAAGGATGCGAAATGACAAGAGAGAACGTTGGAGAGAGGAGGATGTTACGAGGCAGAATAGCCCTCGCGGTTAAGCGCAATCTAATTACTGATACAGACTTTCCATAAAAGAATCGACCCATGCGCGAACTCCAGTGTGATACATCAACACGTCTGATTACGCTTACTGAATAAAGTGCACCATTTTATTGGCGCTTTGCAACAGTAATTTTACTTCATGGCAAAGTAATTGCGAATCGGGTGTTAACACTTTAGCAGTCAAATACAGCATATTCTTTTATTTTCAATGCTTTATTTTATTTTGTCACACTCAAAATCGCGTTAAAATTTCAGCTAAAACTGAGCAAAAAAAGCGTCTGGGCGGGTTATCAGACAAAAAAATGCTCCGCCGGTGGCCAGGCAGAGCAGGATGGATGAAATTTAATCAGGCTTCAAGTAACGGCTGGGCTAAATAATGGCTGGCATCGGCGACGCCGGGCAGAACAAAAAAGTATCCACCGCCAAACGGCCGGATATATTCTTCCAGCGCTTCGCCATTCAGACGCTGCTGGACGGTAAGAAAGCCCTTTTCCAGATCGTGCTGATAACAGACAAACAGCAGCCCCATCTCCAGCTGCCCTGAAGCGGAAATCCCTGCCGAATAGCTGTAGCCGCGACGCAGCATCAGGCTGCTGGCGGTTTCCGGGGTTCGCGGGTTGGCGAGACGAATATGCGAATCCAGCGCAATCAACTCACCATCCGGATCGTTGTGGTAATCCGGAATGTCGCGTTCATGCTGCATCCCCAGCGGCGCCCCGCTCAGCTTATCGCGGCCAAAAATGGTTTGCTGCTCGCCCAGCGGCGTGCGGTCCCACATCTCAACGTGAAAACGGATCAGGCGCACCGCCTGATAGCTGCCGTTACGTGCCCAGACCGGTTCATCCTGATCGTCCGTCACCCATAACAGCTGATTCATCAGGGCACGATCGTGAGTATCCGGATTGGCGGTGCCATCTTTGAATCCCAGCAGGTTGATCGGCGTCTCCGCCCCCTGACTGCGCGCCGCGTGATCGGAAATAAACCCTTCTCGCCGCCAGCGTACGCCCAGCAGATCGGGCGTATGCTTGATGATGTCACGCAGGGCATGAATCACCGTATCCTGGGTGTTGGCGCACAGCTGCAACAGCAGGTCACCATGGCACTCGGCAGCATCCAGTGAATCGTTGGGAAAACGGGTCATCCGCTGCAGTTTTTTCGGCTTATGCGGTGCCAGACCAAAACGTTCATCGAACAGCGAATCCCCCACTGACACGGTAATTGTCAGGTTATCCGGGGCGATAGTGGCACCCAGAATGCCGGAGTCCATCGGCGGCAGACGCGGATTGGTCACCTGCGGCGCAGGACCGCCAGCGGTCAGAAAAGCGATGCGCTGGGTCAGCAGACGAAACAGCCGCTCCAGCTCTGCTTTGTCACTGCTCAGCAGATCAAACGCCACCAGCATCATTGATGCCTGCTGTGGCGTCACGATGCCCGCCTGATGCGGACCATAAAATGGCTGCGCCTGTTGCCGCGCCTGCGGCGTTACCGTGCCCGGTGAAAAGCTGTCGGCGGCCGCCGCATGAAACGGACAACCGCCACCCAGTGCGGCCGCCCCACCCAGCAGGCCCAGACCTTTTAATAAACGACGACGCGCGGGCTGCGCGTCATCTTCCTGACGACTCATGATTAATCCAGACCCAGGGTGCCACGCAGTAATGAAAGATCTTCCGCCAGGGCGGTAATCGGTCCTTTCAGCGCATTACGATCGGCGCTGGTCAGTTTCTCATACGATTCGAAACCGGTTTTGGTGCGATATTTGCTCAGGATCGCATCCACTTTCTTAAAGTTGCCGTCGATTTTTGCCAGTAACTGCGGGTTAGCCTGACTGACCATCGGCCGCAGCAGTTCAACAATTTTCTGGGCACCATCAACGTTGGCCTGGAAGTCCCACAGGTCGGTACGGCTGTAGCGATCTTCTTCACCTGAAATTTTGCTGGAGGCGACCTCTTCAATCAGCCCAGCCGCACCACCGACCACTTTGGCTGGCGGGAAAGCCAGTTCGCTGATGCGGGTCTGTAAATCTTTAACGTCTTTGTTCAGCTGATCCGCGTAACCCGCCATCCCTTCGGTGCTGTGATCGGCAAACAGCGCTTTTTCCAGCCGGTGGAAACCGGTGAATTTTGGATCTTCCGCTTTCTTCTCATAATCATCTTCGCGGGCGTCAATGCTGCCGTCGAGATCGGAGAACAGCTCAGCAATCGGCTCAATACGCTCATAATACTGACGCGTCGGGGCAAACAGCGCTTTGGCTTTTTCAACATCGCCAGCTTTAACCGCATCGGTAAAGGCCTGAGTTCCATTCACCAGCTGATTCACCTGCTCAGTGACATAGGCTTTGTAGGCGCTGATCGGGCCGACCAGCTGCATCCGCTCGGACGGCGCGCTTTTCGCTGCGGCGTCACCGGCCTCAACCACCAGCTTGCCTTTCGGATTACTCAGCAGGCCACAGGTCATCTCATATTCGCCTGGCTGCAGATTGGCGGTCAGCTTCTGGCTGAATCCGGGTGCGATGTTCTCGCGCTCTTCAACCACCATCACCCCTTTCAGGATCTCCCACTCCAGCGCTTTCTGACTGTTGTTCTTGATCAGGAACTGAGTTTTACCGGCCTTAACGGTTAAGGTCATCGGTTCACACTGCTTGTCGTTAACGCTGACGGTCACCTGAGGCACCGCGGCGGCAGCGGAGGCGGAGATCGCCAGCAAAGGAACCAGCAGTGCCTTGCGGCGGAAACGCATTGTCATGTTTATTTCCCTATCACGTTGTTGAGCGCGGCAGGCACGCCCGATAAATGGCTTAGCGCACAGTGGCCGACGCGGCAGGACGCGCGGGCATAAAAAACAGAATCAGAGCGGGGATCAGATAGAGGCCCCAGACCACCACTTCGCTGACGCTGGGGGCTTCCTGATAGCCAAGTACCCCTTCCAGCAGCGTACCGAACAGCGAATGGGTCGATAAGGTGTTGCTGAGATCAAACGCCACATCCTGAAAGCGATTCCATAGTCCTGCTTCATGGAAAGCCCGAATCGCCCCGGCCGCCAGCCCCGCCGCGACAAACAGGATAAAGATGCTGGTCCAGCGGAAAAAATGGGCCATGTTAAGGCGAATACCGCCCCAGTAAAGCAGCATGCCCAGTACCACCGCGGTCGCCAGCCCCAGCACCGCACCAATCGGCGGCGCGTAGCCAACATCCTGGGTAAAGGCCGCCAGCAGGAAGAACACCGACTCCAGCCCTTCGCGCGCCACTGCCAGAAACACCATCAGCACCAGTGCCAGTCCGCCGCGCCCTGAGCGTTGCAGCGCCTGGTCCACCGCCTGCTCCAGCTCCACTTTGATATTGCGCGCCACTTTGCGCATCCAGAACACCATCGAGGTGAGGATAACCACCGCGACCAGCGCAACCAGCCCTTCAAACAGTTCCTGCTGTTTCTGCGGAAACTCGCCGGTGGTGGCGTTGATGAACAGCCCGAGCCCGAGGCAGAGCGCCGCAGCGATTACTACCCCAGCCCACATGGCAGGAAACCATTGGGTGCGCTGGGTGCGCTTCAGGTAGCTGGCTATCAGGCTGACAATCAGTGCGGCTTCTAAGCCTTCGCGCAGCATGATGAGAAACGGAACAAACATCGCCAACCTCTTGAATGTTAAGCAGCGTCAATAAAAGTAAAATCAGGTAAAATGTAAACGATACCGATTATCATTATCGCCACGAAAAAAACAAGTTGCCGGATGAGATAATTTCGCATTTGAGTGGTTTATCTTTGTAACAAAAAAAAGCCCGCCACGATTAACCGGCGGGCTTTTTTACGCTCTGCGCGCGTTATTTAGTCTGGAACTCCGCTTCCGCGGCGGCAAAACGCTGCTGCGCTTCGGCTGAAGGTTCACGTCCCATCAGGCTGAACACCACAATGGCGATACTGGCGAACAGGAAGCCCGGGATGATTTCATACAGGCCGAGCCAGCCATATTGCTTCCACACCAGCACGGTTAACGCGCCGATGATCATGCCCGCCAGCGCGCCGTTGCGGTTCATGCGCTTCCAGCACACCCCGAACAGCACCACCGGACCAAACGCTGCCCCAAAGCCCGCCCAGGCGTAGCTTACCAGGCCCAGCACCCGGTTCTCCGGATTAGACGCCAGCGCGATAGCGATTAACGCCACCAGCAGCACCATCAGACGTCCGACCCACACCAGCTCTTTCTGGCTGGCGTTTTTTCGCAGCAAACCTTTATACAGATCTTCAGTCAGGGCGCTGGAGCAGACCAGCAGTTGGCAGCTCAGGGTCGACATCACCGCCGCCAGAATCGCTGACAGCAGAATACCGGCTACCCACGGGTTAAACAGGATACGCGCCAGTTCGATAAACACCCGCTCCGCGTTGTCATTGACGCCCGCCGCCAGGGTCGGGTTGTTCTGGAAATAAGCGATACCGAAGAAGCCCACGCCGACCGCACCGGCCAGGCAGAGGATCATCCAGGTCATACCGATACGGCGTGCGGTGCGGATTGAACGGTGGGAGTCGGCCGCCATAAAGCGCGCCAGGATATGCGGCTGACCAAAATAGCCCAGTCCCCAGCCAAGCAGTGAAATCACCGCGACAAAGTTCAGACCTTTCAGCATGTCGAGGTTTTCGAGGCTTTTCGCTTCAATCACGGCCATGGAGTCAGACCAGCCGCCGACCGCGATGATGACAAACACCGGCGTCAGAATCAGCGCAAAAATCATCAGGCTGGCCTGCACCGTGTCAGTCCAGCTCACCGCGAGGAAACCGCCAACCAGGGTGTAGAGGATGGTCGCGGCTGCGCCCGCCCACAGCGCCGTCTGGTAACTCATCCCAAAGGTGCTTTCGAACAAACGTGCGCCAGCCACCACGCCAGAAGCACAATAGATGGTGAAGAACACCAGGATCACGATGGCAGAAATGATGCGCAGGATTTTACTGTGATCTTCAAAGCGGCTGGTGAAAAAGTCCGGCAGCGTCAGCGCGTTATTGTGATGCTCAGTCTGTACCCGCAGGCGACCGGCAACAATTTTCCAGTTCAGCCAGGCACCAATCGTCAGGCCGATGGCAATCCAGCTCTCGGAGATGCCGGAGATGAAAATGGCACCGGGTAATCCCATCAGCAGCCAGCCGCTCATGTCTGACGCACCGGCAGACAGCGCCGTAACCACGCTGCCGAGACTGCGGCCGCCGAGGATATAGTCATCAAAGTTTTTGGTTGAGCGGTATGCCACAAAACCAATCAGCACCATCCCAAGAATATAAACTACAAAGGTCACCAGCATCGGTGTACTTAGACTCATCTGTCTCTCCACTTATTATTTGATATCCCAGAGAAATCGCCAGCTGCCTGCTTGCCGGAACGGGGCAAAACGGACCGATTATCCTCGTCAGGGCGTTAGCCATTTCCCTGCGGCGCGGTATCCTGCCGGAAAGGCGTTCGGCGCACAATGGATTTAACACAGGCGTTACAGCGATTTCACTAACCGATTGCGAAAAAGTGTTCAGAGGTTGCACTCGCTCACATAACGTCGGTTGCAACCCGGCGCAACCTCACATAAACCGCGCGTTGCCAGGCCCGTCAGGTTGGCGAGGATCTTGCAGCAATATCCGTGCCGCATTGCAAAAATTAACAATTGACGGCGTTAAAAGGGTGTTAACTGGCTCACATTTAACACGGTTGCACAAAGTTGCAACTTAAGTGATAGTGCAGCCACGCCGTATCGAACCACTATAAGGAGCACTGGAGTCATGGGTACAACCACCATGGGGGTAAAACTGGATGACGCGACACGTGAGCGCATCAAACTGGCTGCGCAGCGTATCGATCGCACGCCACACTGGCTGATTAAACAGGCGATCTTTAACTACCTCGGCCAGCTTGAGTCGGGCGATTCGCTGCCTGAAATCCCGTTATCCAGCCTGGCGACAGTGGAGGCTGATGAGGCGCTGACCGACGAGACGCATCAGCCGTTCCTTGACTTCGCAGAGCAGATTTTGCCGCAGTCGGTGAACCGTTCGACCGTGACCGCCGCCTGGCGTCGCCCGGAGACCGACGCGGTGCCGATGCTGCTGGAGCAGGCACGTCTGCCTGCGGCGCTGGCGGAGAAAACCCATCAGCTGGCTTACCAGCTGGCCGACAAGCTGCGGCACCAAAAAGGAGCAACCGGACGCGCTGGCATGGTGCAAAGCCTGCTGCAGGAGTTCTCTTTATCCTCGCAGGAAGGCGTGGCGCTGATGTGCCTCGCCGAAGCGTTATTGCGTATCCCTGACAAGCCGACCCGCGATGCGCTGATCCGCGATAAGATCAGCAACGGCAACTGGCAGTCGCATCTCGGTCGCAGCCCGTCGCTGTTCGTTAACGCCGCCACCTGGGGCCTGCTGTTCACCGGCCGTCTGGTCTCAACCCATAACGAAGCCAATCTGTCGCGATCGCTGAACCGCATTATTGGCAAGAGCGGCGAGCCGCTGATCCGTAAAGGCGTGGATATGGCGATGCGTCTGATGGGTGAGCAGTTCGTCACCGGCGAAACCATTGCTGAAGCGCTGGCTAACGCCCGCAAGCTGGAAGAGAAAGGGTTCCGTTACTCTTACGACATGCTGGGTGAAGCGGCGCTGACCGCCAGCGATGCCAAAGCCTATCTGGTCTCCTACCAGCAGGCGATTCACGCCATTGGCAAAGCGTCCAATGGCCGCGGCATTTATGAAGGCCCGGGCATTTCGATCAAGCTGTCGGCGCTGCATCCGCGCTACAGCCGCGCTCAGTATGAGCGGGTGATGGAGGAGCTCTACCCTATTCTGAAATCGCTGACGCTACTGGCTCGCTCCTATGACATCGGCATCAACATTGATGCCGAAGAAGCTGACCGGCTGGAGCTGTCGCTCGACCTGCTGGAAAAACTCTGTTTCGAGCCGGAACTGGAAGGCTGGAACGGCATCGGCTTTGTCATCCAGGCCTACATGAAGCGCTGTCCGTTCGTGATTGACGAGCTGATCGACCTGGCACAACGGAGCCGCCGTCGCCTGATGATCCGTCTGGTTAAAGGTGCCTACTGGGACAGCGAAATCAAACGCGCCCAGATGGAGGGGCTGGAGGGCTATTCGGTCTATACCCGCAAGGTCTACACCGACATCTCTTATCTGGCCTGCGCCCGTAAACTGCTGGCGGTGCCGAACCTGATCTACCCGCAGTTTGCCACCCACAATGCCCATACGCTGGCGGCGATTTATCAGCTGGCTGGCAACAACTACTATCCGGGTCAGTATGAGTTCCAGTGCCTGCACGGCATGGGCGAACCGCTGTATGAGCAGGTGGTAGGCAAAGTGGCGGACGGCAAACTTAACCGTCCCTGCCGTATTTATGCGCCGGTCGGTACGCACGAAACGCTGCTGGCTTATCTGGTGCGTCGCCTGCTGGAAAACGGTGCCAACACCTCCTTCGTTAACCGTATCGCCGATACCTCACTGCCGATTGATGAGCTGGTCGCCGATCCGGTGACGGCGGTGGAGAAGCTGGGTGCCAGCGAAGGGGCGATTGGCCTGCCGCATCCGAAGATTCCTCTGCCGCGCGATTTGTATGGGGCTAACCGCGTCAACTCGGCCGGTCTGGATATGGCCAATGAACACCGTCTGGCCTCACTGTCCAGCGCCCTGCTGAGCAGTGCCGCGCAGCCGTGGCTGGCTCAGCCGATGATTGAAGGTGAGCTGGGTGAAGGTGAAAGCCGCACTATTGTTAACCCCGCTGCGCCGAACGATATTGTCGGACAGGTACGCGAAGCGACTGAGCAGGAAGTCTCTCAGGCGCTGGACGCGGCGGTCAACAGCGGCCCGATCTGGTTCGCCACTCCGCCTCAGGAGCGTGCTGCAATTCTGGAACGCGCGGCACAGATCATGGAAGGCCAGATGCAGCAGCTGATTGGCATTCTGGTGCGTGAAGCCGGTAAGACCTACAACAACGCCATCGCTGAAGTGCGCGAAGCGGTCGATTTCCTCTATTACTATGCCGGTATGGTGCGGGATGATTTCGATAACGAAACCCATCGCCCACTGGGTCCGGTGGTCTGTATCAGCCCGTGGAACTTCCCGCTGGCGATCTTTACCGGTCAGATTGCTGCGGCGCTGGCTGCGGGTAACAGCGTGCTGGCCAAACCGGCGGAGCAGACACCGCTGATTGCGGCGCAGGCGGTACAGATTCTGCTGGATGCGGGCGTGCCAGCTGGCGTGCTGCAACTGCTGCCGGGTCTGGGTGAAACGGTTGGCGCGCAGCTGACCGGCGACGATCGGGTTCGCGGCGTCATGTTCACCGGTTCAACCGCGGTTGCGACGCTGCTGCAACGTAATCTGGCCGGTCGTCTCGATCCGCAGGGTCGCCCGACACCGCTGATTGCTGAAACCGGCGGAATGAATGCGATGATCGTCGACTCCTCCGCGCTGACTGAGCAGGTGGTGATTGATATCGTCGCGTCTGCCTTCGACAGCGCCGGTCAACGTTGTTCTGCCCTGCGTCTGCTGTGCATTCAGGAAGATGTTGCCGACCACACCCTGAAGATGTTGCGCGGTGCGATGGCGGAATGCCGGATGGGTAATCCGGAGCGCCTGTCGACCGATATTGGTCCGGTGATCGATGCTGAAGCCAAAGCCAATATTGAGCGTCACATTCAGGCGATGCGCAATAAAGGCTTCACGGTCTATCAGGCGGTGCAGGAGAATCCACACGATAGCAAAGAGTGGAGCAGCGGCACCTTCATCAAGCCGACCCTGATTGAACTGGATCAGGTTAAAGATCTGGATAAAGAGGTGTTCGGCCCGGTACTGCACGTGGTGCGTTTCACCCGCAATAATCTGCCGCAGTTAATTGAACAGATTAACGCCTCGGGTTATGGCCTGACGCTGGGTGTACATACCCGCATCGACGAGACTATTGCTCAGGTGACGGCGAATGCCAGAGTCGGCAACCTCTACGTCAACCGGAATATGGTGGGCGCGGTGGTTGGCGTGCAGCCGTTTGGTGGCGAAGGATTATCCGGTACCGGCCCGAAAGCCGGCGGACCGCTCTATCTCTATCGTCTGCTGGCGCATCGTCCGGACGGCGCGCTGCGACTGACGTTTGATCGTCAGGATGCCGAGCGCCCTGCCGACAGCACCCTGCGTCAGGCGTTGCTGGCACCTCATCAGGCGCTGACGGGTTGGGCTAAAGAGAAGCCTGAACTGGCGGCGTTGTGCCAGCACTATGCCGATCTGGCGCAGGCGGGCGTAGTACGGTTACTGCCCGGTCCGACCGGCGAGCGCAACACGTTCTCGCTGTTGCCGCGTGATCAGGTGCTCTGTCTTGCCGACAACGAGCAGGATGCGTTAGTGCAACTGGCCGCCGTCACCAGCGTGGGCAGCAAGGCGCTGTGGCAGGATGATGAGTTGCATCGTCGCCTGCTGACTTCCCTGCCAGACGCGGTGAAAGCGCGTATTACCCTGGCGCGTGATCCGTTAGCGGCAGAATTTGATGCGGTGATTTATCACGGTGATGCCGATCAGCTGCGCACCCTGTGTGAGCAAATTGCCGCACGCGAAGGCGCGATTGTTTCGGTGCAGGGCTTCGCCCGCGGTGAGACCAATCTGCTGCTGGAACGGTTGCTGATTGAGCGTTCGCTGAGTGTGAATACCGCCGCAGCCGGTGGGAATGCCAGTCTGATGACAATCGGGTAAGGAGCTGCGTGTTCGCTGTGCGAACGGGGCTGAGAGGGTTTCGTTCACATGGTGGCCACGGGCTGGGGTTCGCTGCGCGAACGGGGCTGAGAGGGTTTCGTTCGCCAGCCGGTGAGGTTTGGCGGTTCGCTGCGCGAACGGGGCTGAGAGGGTTTCGTTCGCCGGCTGGTGAGGTTTGGGGGTTCGCTGTGCGAACGGGGCTGAGAGGGTTTCGTTCGCCGGCTGGCTGTGGCAGTTTCAGCTTCGCCGCTGCCGGCGACCGACAAGGGGGCGCCAGTCGCCGCGCCCCCTTGACCCCGGGCTCCGGCCTGCTTCACCGCCGCTTCGCGGTCCCTTCGCCTCTTCCGGATTTCTCACGGACCGTCGGGACGCGCCATCCCTGGCACGACCCCGACTCTTCGCGACCTCCCTGTCGCTCGTCCTGAAATCTCTCATCGGCTCAGCGGTTCTGACGGCCTCCTAACTTCTCGCTGTTATTTCTTTTTTTATGTCGGGTACTTTATCGCTGTCGGTTTTTGGGATTGCCTCTGGCTTTCGGCTCAGCAGACAGAATGTTATTCAACCCACCCGCTGTTATCTATTCTTTTTATGTTGGGTATTTTATCGCTGTGGATTTTTGGGATTGTCTTTTCTATCGGGTCGGCAGACAGCGCGGCTTTGTAAATCGCAGCGGTTGTTTCGTCTTTTTCAAGTTGGGTTCGTCATCCCGGTAAATATTGAGGTTTGTCTTTGCAACGGGCCATCAGACAGCACGGCAACAGCGAAATGAAAAAAATAATTACAGGCGGAGGTTTGTGAGAGGCGTCCGCAGCGCTGAGAAGTGAACGGAGGCCAGGAGAGCCGACAGGAAGTCGGCAAAAGGACGGATCGCGCCACGGATGGCGCGTCCGGCCGGTCCGTCGGCCGCAGGGAGTGACGAAGGAACCGCGCGCAGCGTGGCGCGCAGGCCGCCGGACGCCGGGATTGTTAAGGGGCGGGCGTCCGCCCCTTGACGCGTCCGCCTGCTCAGGCAATCTGAAACTCCCCACTGCCCGGCGGGCGTAACCTTACTCTATGCCAGCCCGCAGCGATACGTAACCTGCTGAATGACAGCCCGCTGCACAGCGTTAAACCACTGCCAGCCGGCTCCTGCGCATTCAGGCGCTCAGCCACCCCAACTTAATCACAAACAGAATCGACAGGATCACCAGCGCCGCGTTGACCTCTTTGGTGCGGCCACTCAGCAGCTTCACCAGCGTCCAGGTAATAAAACCAAACGCGATACCGTTGGCGATCGAATAGGTCAGAGGCATCGCCAGCGCCGTGACGGTTACCGGTGCGGCAGTGGTGATATCTTTCCAGTCAATCTCCGCCAGACCCGAGGCCATCAGCACGGCGACAAACAGTAAGGCAGGCGCAGTTGCATAGACCGGTACGCTGGAGGCCAGCGGTGAGAAGAACAGCGCCAGCAGGAACAGGACAGCGACCACAATTGCCGTCAGACCGGTACGGCCGCCCGCACTGACGCCAGCCGCAGATTCCACATAGCTGGTGGTGGTCGAAGTACCCAGCAGCGAACCAAACAGGGCGGCCGCACTGTCAGCGATCAGCGCCCGGCCCATCTTCGGCACGTTACCCTGCTCATCCGCCAGACCGGCACGTTTGGTCACGCCCAGCAGCGTCCCGGTATTGTCGAACACATCAACAAACAGGAAGGCGAAAATCACGCTTACCAGCCCGACGTTAAAGGCACCGGCAATGTCCAGTTGCATAAAGGTCGGCGCGATCGACGGCGGTGCAGAGAACACGCCGGCAAAAGGTGACAGGCCGATACCCATCGAAATAAAGGTCACCAGTAAGATACCGATCAGCACTGCGCCGGTTACACGACGCGCTTCCAGCACCACAATCACGATAAACCCCAGCATGGCCAGCAGCGGCCCAGGCTTAGTCAGATCGCCAATCCCCACCAGCGTAGCGGGGTTATCGACCACAATGCCCGCCCCTTCCAGCGCAATCAGCGCCAGGAACAGCCCGATACCGGCACCAATACCGGCGCGCAGCGGCAGCGGAATGCTGGCAATGATCCATTCGCGGATTTTAAAAATCGACAGCGCAAAGAAGATTACCGCCGACAGGAATACCGCACCCAGCGCCACCTGCCAGGTGTAGCCCATGTGCAGCACCACGGTGTAGGTAAAGAAGGCGTTCAATCCCATGCCCGGTGCCAGTGCAATCGGGTAGTTAGCGATCAGCCCCATCAGAACGCAGCCAATCGCCGCCGCCAGACAGGTGGCCACAAATACCGCGCCTTTATCCATGCCGGTGGCACCCAGAATGCTCGGGTTCACAAACAGAATGTAAGCCATCGCCAGGAAGGTGGTGATGCCGGCGATAATCTCGGTGCGAACCGTAGTGTTGTGTGCTTTGAGTTTGAATAATTTTTCTAACATCATCATCTCTCGATACAGGAGACGTCACGAATGTGCGTTCTCACTTGCCAAAGGGGTTTGCATGCTGATTATTCTGTTTCCGGTACAGCGAAACGGGCTGCTGCATACTCGCTAGCCTGAATTCGGTGAAAAAACGTTTATTGACCCACAGCCCAAAGCAATTGCCATGCCATAAGCCGACGCAATCGATTACCTGGCGCGCTACAGAAGGGCTAAGACAATTCCGAACCAAAACAAGGCGCGATTATGGTGCAATGCACTGATTGTGCGCAATCGTTTTCCTGCGGCGACATTGACCGCCTGAAAAACTCTGCGCCAGCGCACGATTCCGCACTCTGCCAGGCGAAGCTGGTCACGTTTCAGCAGGCTCATACAGCAACCGTTGTTAGCCTGTGTACACTCCAGAATTAACTCTTTCGTAACATTGGGGCCGCGCAATGAAGCCAGCGATTTTGGTGGTGGATGATGATCTTGCCGTCTGCGACGTGTTGCAGGACGCGCTAAGTGAACATGTGTTCAATGTCTACAGCTGTCATCAGGGCAAAGAGGCCCTGACGATGCTCCATCAGCACCCGGAGATTGGGCTGGTGATGCTGGATATGATGCTGCCGGATACCAATGGCCTGCTGGTGTTACAGCAGTTACAGCGCCAGCGGCCCGATGTGCTGGTGATTATGCTGACCGGAATGGGATCGGAAGCGGAAATGGTGGTCGGGCTGGAGATGGGCGCGGATGATTATATTGCCAAACCGTTTAATCCACGGGTGGTAGTGGCACGCGCGCGGGCGGCCCTGCGCCGGGGAGGACGCCTGCTGCCGGCCGAACAGGAACAGGAAGGCTGGCGCTTTAACGGCTGGCAACTCGACGAGAGCCGCTGCCAGTTATTTAATCCGCAACGTGAACTGGTGCCGCTGACGCAGGGCGAATATAGCCTGTTGCGTGCGCTGGTGCGTCATGCCCGCAAGGTGCTGACCCGCGATCAGCTGCTGGAGCTGACCCACAGCGAAACGCTCGACGTATTTGATCGCACCATCGACGTACTGATCATGCGGCTGCGGCGTAAGATCGAAACCAATCCACATCAGCCTAACCTGATCCGCACCATTCGCGGCCTCGGCTATGTTTTTTCCGCTGATGTGGTCAAACCCGATACGCTGGCGCGCACCAGCCAGATTGCCTGACTGACCGCGCCGCGCCTGCCCTGCTCACGGTAGCCAGTGCGCATAATCGTTGCACAGCAGCCAGCGCGGCGTCTCATCCTCCAGCAGTGGATTGAAACGTGCCAGCGGCGTCAGAAACACGTTGTCATTTTCGTCATCATTCGGCATCGACACCTCACCCACCAGCACGTCCCCGAAGCCGTTCTCGCCCCAGAAACTGTGCCAGATGCCCGCTTCCAGCGTCACGCTTTCACCCGGTGACAGCCGCAGTTGCGAGCCGGCAACGTGCGACTGACGCATGCCGTCGAGCGTCACCGCGACCGCCGAATGTGCCAGTCCGTCGCCGTCGCGGTTATGTATTTCGATAATCAGATTGCCGCCGCCGCGATTGATAATGTCTTCCATTTTCTGCGGATGATAGTGCATCGGCGTCCGCTGGCCCTCACGCACGTGCATCACCTTTTCGGCATAGGGTTTGTGCCACGGATGCCCACCCGGTGAACCGTTACGCAGAGTGAACAGCGTCAGACCGGTGTGCAGAAAGTCAGCCGCGCCAAAGCTGGTCAGATCCCAGCCCAGCCGCAGCGCCAGAATCTCCTGCGCCTGCTGACGATCCTGAGCGCGCCACTGGCTGAGGCTGAAATC
The DNA here is from genome assembly GCF_050432985.1 of Pantoea sp. AN62. Lineage (NCBI taxonomy): Bacteria > Pseudomonadati > Pseudomonadota > Gammaproteobacteria > Enterobacterales > Erwiniaceae > Pantoea > Pantoea sp. AN62. The sequence goes on from NZ_JBNPYB010000008.1 coordinate 74,104, forward strand.
GGCCCACGGCGGCAGATGCACATCCTGACGCATCAGAAACTCGCGGGTCAGTTGCAGATAGTGATTCACCTGTGATCGCTGCATTGTGGCCTCCTGTGGGCGGCACCCGACGGTGCCGCCGGTGGCTTATTTCACCGTCCAGCCCTGATAGCTGCCGATGTTGTTACGATCGATCAGCTTCACCGGAATCAGCACCGGCTTATCGGGTGCCGGTTTGCCCTGCAGAATGTCATAGCCGATCTCCACCGCTTTGGCCGCCATCACCTGCGGGTCCTGCGCCGGTGTAGCGACGAACAGCGAGTTCTTACGTTTCAGCGCCTCTTCACCGTCCGGCGATCCATCGACGCCGACAATAAAGAATTCGTTACGTTGCGCCTGTTTGGCCGCCAGATCGGCACCAATCGCCGTCGGATCGTTGATGGCGAATACCGCATCGATCTTCGGATTCGCCGACAGCAGACCGGTCATCACTTCCAGCCCGCCTTCGCGGCTGCCTTTGGCGTTCTGGTTGTAAGAGAGCAGCTTGATATCCGGATGGCGCTTCAGCTCGGTCATACAGCCCTCAACGCGGTTCTGTACCGCCGAAACCGGCGGCCCGTTGATGATCACCACGTTGCCTTTGGCTTTCAGACGGTCAGAAATATATTTACACGCCATCACCCCGGCCTCGGTGTTATCGGAGGTGATGGTGGCGTTGGCACCATCGGCCGCCACGTCAACCGCCACCACCACGATGCCGGCGTCCCGCGCCCGTTTCACCGCCGGGGCGATGCCTTTGGAGTCGGCAGCGTTGAGGATGATCATATCGACTTTCGCCGCGATAAAGTTATCGATCTGGCCGACCTGCTGACCGAGATCGTAACCGCTGGAGACCAGCGTCACGTTGACCTTATCCCCCGCCAGTTCCCGCGCTTTCATCTCCGCACCTTTGGTGATCTGCACGAAAAACGGGTTAGCCAGATCGCCGACCGTCACGCCGATAGATTTGAGTTCTTTTGCCTGAGCCATGCCGGTACTGAACAGCGTCGCCGCCAGCAGTCCGGTTACAATCGGATTAAAACGCATAGACCTTCTCCTGCGGTTATCAAAGTGCCAACGACTAAATGGCGTTTTTATGGCGGCGGACGCGCGGCTGCGCATCCCCCTTTCCAGCCTTAACTCACGTGATGGCGGGTGCGATATTTGTCGATCAGCACCGCAATAATGATCACCGCGCCCTTGATCACCAGCTGCCAGAAATAGGAGACGCCCATCAGCGTCATGCCGTTATTCAGGGTGGCGATAATCAGCGCGCCAATCAGCGTACCGGTAATGGTGCCGATGCCGCCGACGAAACTGGTGCCGCCGAGGATCACCGCAGCGATTGCATCCAGCTCATAGCCGACGCCGAGGTTACCGTTGGCGCTGTAGAGCCGTGAGGCGCTCATCAGTCCGCCCAGCCCCGACAGCAGGCCGCTCATGCCGTAGACAAAAATCAGCACCATGCTGACCTTGATGCCGGTCAGGCGGGCAGCCTGCATGTTGCCGCCCACCGCGTAGATATGTACCCCAAGCGTGGTGCGGCGCAGGATAAACCAGCAGATAGCGATGACAGCGAATGCGATCACAATCAGCCACGGCACCGGGCCGAGATAGCCGTTGCCGATCCATTCAAAATTGATATCGGAGTTGATTACCGTGGTGCCGTCCGCCAGCAGATAGGCCGCTCCGCGCAGCGCGGTATAGGTGCCAAGCGTGACGATAAACGGCGGCAGCCCTGCCCACGCCACCAGCACACCGTTGAACAGCCCCATCACCAGTCCGGCACCCAGCGCCATCGGAATGGTCATTGAGGCCAGCATTGGATCGAGCGACGCCACCAGCGCCACCACTGCGGTAGTGCCCAGCATTGATCCGACCGACAAATCGATGCCGCCGGTCAGGATGACAAAGGTCATGCCCGCCGCCAGCACGATATTGATTGAGGCCTGGCGGGTAATGTTCAGCAGGTTCGCTTCGGTAAAGAAGTTCGGCGTAACAAAGCCAAACACCGCCACGATCAGGATCAGAATCGGCAGGATACCGACGGTTTGCAGCAGATCGCCCATCAGCGCGCGTTTCAGCGTCGGGGCTTTGGTCCGGGCCAGTTGTGTCATGATGGTATCCTTATACCTCGAGCGGTGACGCGCTGTGCGCACCGGTTGCCAGCGTCATAATATTTTCCTGACTGATGTTGCTGCCTTCCAGCTCACCCACGATGGTGCCTTCGTGCATCACGTAAACGCGGTCGCTCATCCCGACCACCTCCGGCAGTTCGCTGGAGATCATTAAAATCGCCACGCCCTGCCGCGCCATCTGCTGCATCATGCGATAAATTTCGCTCTTCGCGCCGACATCGACGCCACGCGTCGGCTCGTCGAGGATCAGAATGCGCGGGCCAATCGCCACCCAGCGCGATATCAGCAGCTTCTGCTGATTACCGCCGGAGAGTCCGCCAGCCCGGACCTGGGCATGCGGCACCCGGATATTGAGTGAAGCGATCGCCTCATTGGCAATCGACTGTCCTTTGCGACGGTCTAGCATGCCGTAGCTGGCATCACGTTCCAGCGTGGCCATCACGATGTTTTCCTGCGCCGCCATCTCCAGAAACAGCCCCTGCTCTTTGCGGTTCTCGGTCAGAAAACCGATCCCGCGCGCAATCGCCTCACGGGGTGAGCGAATCGTGACCTTCTCGCCGTCGATCCAGATCTCGCCGTCTTTCGGTGGGTGTACGCCAAATATCAGCTGCGCCAGTTCGCTGCGCCCCGCACCCACCAGCCCGGCCAGCGCCACGATTTCACCGGCCCGCACCGCCAGACTGCTGGGATGAATTTTGCCGCCGTCGGTGAGGTGATTCACCGCCAGCCGGATATCGCCGAGCGGAATAGTACGGTCCTTATTGAACAGATCGCTGAGCGGCCGCCCGACCATCATCCGCACCAGTTCGCTGGCGTTGAGCTGTTCGCGGGTCAGACTGCCGACATACTGGCCGTCGCGCAGCACGCTGACCCGGTCGGACAGCTCATAGACTTCGGCCATTCGATGACTGATGTAGATGATCGCCATCCCTTCGCTGCGCAGCCGTTTAATCAGCGCAAACAGCTGTTCGGTCTCACGGTTGGATAGCGCCGCGGTTGGCTCATCCATCACCAGAATGCGGCTGTTACGTTGCAGCGCACGGGCAATTTCTACCTGTTGCTGCTCGGCAATGCTCAGCCGGCTGACCAAATCCCAGGCGCTGAACTGCGCGCCCAGCCGGTCGATAACCCGCTGCGCCTGCTCCGCCATCTGCCGCCGCTTCACCAGCCCACCGGGCGCAATTTCGCTGCCGAGGAAGATGTTCTCCGCCACTGTCAGATTGGGCGCCAGATTGATCTCCTGATAGATCAGGGTAATCCCGGCGGCCAGCGCCTCTTTGGGCCCCTTCAGCGCATAGGGTTTACCTTCGATTAAAATTTCCCCGCTGCTGGCGGTATAGGCACCGGCCAGAATCTTCATCAGCGTACTTTTACCGGCGCCGTTCTCGCCCATCAGGGCGTGAACTTCGCCGGGATAGACGGTGAGATCGACCCCTTTCAGGGCATAAAAACTGCCGAAGCGCCGGGTGATCTCCCGCATTTCCAGTATCGGTGTGGCTGTCATCGGCCGGCTCCTGCTGATTATGAAGAGCCGCCAGTTAAGCAACGCCAGATAAACGGAAAATGTCAGGGCCCGTTCATATTTGTCATATTCGTCCGCCTGTGCGCTCCTATACTCGGCCCATCGTTGCAGTGATGATGAGGTCGTGGGATGCAGCGCAGTTATCCGTGGCAGGCCGGGGCGCGCGGCCGCCTGTTACTGTTCAATCTGCTGGTGGTGCTGGTCACGCTGATGGTGAGCGTGGTGGCGATCTTTGGCTTTCGTCATGCTGGCGCGATTCAGGAACAGGCCCAGGCGCAGACGCTGGCCGACATGAACGGCAGTCTGGCGCTGGCGCGCGATACCGCCAACGTGGCCACGGCGGCGGTGCGGCTGTCGCAGGTGGTCGGGGCGCTGGAGTACCAGAGCGAATCACAACGCCTGAAACAGAATCAGCAGGCGCTGCAGCATTCACTGACGCTGCTGGCCAGTGCGCCGCTGGCAGCGCGCCAGCCGGAACGCATCGCCCGCATTCGCGCCCGCAGCCTGATGCTGGAACAGACCATCAACCAGTTACTGCTGACCGGCCATCAGCGCCACCTGCAACGTAACACCATGCTGAGCGACCTGTGGCAGGCGCAGCTGTTGCTCAGCCATATCGACCAGCTGGTGCGACGTGAACAGCAGACTCAGCCAGACGCCGCGCTGCGCCAGCAGACCGAGCGGCTGATCGGGATCGCCATTCGTACTCCCTCGCCCGTCGCGGTGATCGATCAGTTACAGCAGGTGATGATGCAGTGGCGCGCGGTGCCGTTGCAGGGCGTCACCGGCGAGAAAGTGCAGCGCCTGCTGGCGACTCAGCAGCGCCTGCTGCCGCTGGCCGATGCGCTGGAACAGAGCGATCTGGCGATTGCCTACGCCACCTATCGCATCAAAGCGCTGGTGGCGATGCTCAATGAGGACATCAGTGCCTCGGTGCAGCAGGTGGCGTTGCAGAGTGAGGCGCGGACCCTCGCCACCCACCGCGAGCTGGATTCGATAATCGGCTTTATTACGCTGTTTGCGCTGCTGGCGCTGGCGATCACCGGTTACGCCGGCATCTATATCTACCGCAATCTCGGTTCCAGCCTGACGGCGATTGCCGGGGCGATGACCCGGCTGGCGCAGGGTGAACAAAACGTCAGCGTGCCGGGGCTGCAACGGCGGGATGAGCTGGGCGAGCTGGCGCGCGCCTTCAACGTCTTCGCCCGCAATACCGCCTCGCTGGCCCACACTTCACGCCTGCTGAAAGAGAAGAGCAACCAGCTGGAATCCACTTTTCTGGCGATGCGCGACGGGTTTGCGCTGTTTGATAACGACGGTCAGCTGGTGGTGTGGAATGCGCAGTATGCCGAGCTGCTGGGCATTCCGCCGCGTGAACTGCACCGGGGCGTGCCGTGGCAGCAGCTGCTGCAACCGCTGGCGGTTGATCTGCATGGACCCGGTGAACCGCAGGAGATCCGGCTGGCCGATGGGCGGACGCTGGAACTGCGCTTCAGCCCGATCCCCCGGCGCGGCATGGTCAATACGGTGCTGGAACGCACCACCCGCAAAGCGCTGGAAGAGGCGTTGCTGCACAGCCAGAAGATGAAAGCGGTCGGTCAGCTGACCGGCGGCCTGGCGCACGACTTTAATAATCTGCTGGCGGTGATCATCGGTAGCCTGGCGCTGACCGAAGGCCAGCTGACGCCTGGCCCACTCGCCAGCCGGATTGAGCGGGCGCGCCAGGCAGCCGATCGCGCTGCCCAGCTGACCCAGCGTTTGCTGGCCTTCTCACGTAAACAGGCGCTGTTTCCACGCGCGGTCTCGGTGGTGACGCTGGTGGATAATCTGCAGGGGCTGTTGCAGCACTCGCTGCTGCCCGGTCAGCAACTGGTTATTGATGCGCAGCGTCCCGGCTGGCCCGCCTGGATCGATGCCAGCCAGCTGGAAAACGCGCTGATGAATCTGGTGGTCAACGCCCGGGATGCGATGCAGCAGCAGAGCGGAGAAATCCGCATCCGCATCTGGAACCAGCGGCGACTGGAGCAGGAGGAGAAACGTGACCGTGTCACAATTGAGGTAATTGACCACGGTTGCGGCATGTCGGCCGCGGTGCGCGAGCAGGTATTTGAGCCGTTCTTCACCACCAAAGCCACCGGCAGTGGCAGCGGGCTGGGGCTGTCGATGGTGTATGGCTTTGTCCGCCAGTCCGGCGGTCAGATTGAACTGGAGACGGCACCGGGACAGGGAACCACGGTGCGGCTGCTGTTGCCGCGCGCGCCAGAGATGCCGGCCACCGCCCCGCTCCCGCCGGTCCAGCCGACGCCACCCGACGCGGCCAACGATCGGCTGGTGCTGGTGCTGGATGATGAACCGGCGGTGCGCCAGACGCTGTGTGAGCATCTGCACCAGCTAGGCTACCTGACGCTGGAGTGCGGCGACGGTGAACAGGCGCTGGCGCTGCTGCGTCAGACGCCCGATATCGATCTGCTGATCAGCGATCTGATGCTGCCGGGCGAGATCAACGGCGCTGAGATGATCCGCCAGGCGCAGCAGAACTGGCCGCAGCTGGCGACCCTGTTGATCAGTGGTCAGGACCTGCGCCACCAGCCGGTCACCTTACCGCTGTGCGAACGGCTGGCGAAGCCCTGGCAGCAGGCGCAGCTGGTGCAGGCGCTGCAGCGCGCCTGGCAACGCAGCGAACGGCTTAATCGCGCCCAGCAGGCTGCCACAGCGGCACCGGTGTCCCGCTGATATAGCGCTTGCGCAGACGACTGGAGAGCGCATCCATCGCCATCACCACCACCACCAGGATCAGCGTCAGGAACATCACCACGTCCCAGTTCCACAGCCGCATATTCTCGGCATACACCAGGCCGACGCCACCGGCGCCGACGAAGCCCAGCACCGCCGCTGAGCGGGTATTGGACTCAATCTGATAGAGGCTGAGCGCCAGAAACTGCGGGAACGACTGGGTAAAAATGCCGAAACGGTGCTTCTGCAGACTGTTGGCACCGACGGCACCCAAGCCGCGGCTCGGCGAGCGCTCAACCGATTCGTGCCCTTCGGCATACAGTTTGCCCAGCAGCCCGACATCCTGCAGGATAATCGCCAGTACCCCGGCCAGTGGCCCCATGCCGACTGCCCGGACAAAAATCAATCCCCAGATCGCCATGTCGATGCCGCGCAGCAGGTCAAACAGCCGGCGCATCACAAAGGCAACCGGTCGGGTCGCCCGGCTGTGCATCACGTTGCGCGCCGCCAGAAATGACAGCGGCAGCGCCAGCAGCGTGGCGGTCAGGGTGCCGGCAAACACGATGCCCAGCGTAATCCCGACCTGCGAGAAGTAGTAGCCAAACGGCCAGTTGGCAAAATCCTGCCAGACAAACATCCGCAGAAAGTAGCGCCCCAGTTGCTGACAGCCGTTCAGCAGGCGCGACCACTCAATGCCATAAAACGAAAAGAAGAACAGATAGTAGAGCAGCAGCGCCAGCGCCAGCAGGCCAAGGCGGCGCAGGTAGCGCGGTTGCGCGGCAAACAGCGCGCGATGCTGCGCTCTGAGATGCGTGATATCCGGTACGACGCTGATCATGCGGTTTCTCCTACGACGCGACGGCGCAACTGGCCGGAGAGCGTATCCAGCAGCGACACTACAATCAGGATCAGCAGCAAGGTCATGCTCACCTGGTCGTAGCGATCGAGTTTGATATTGGTCATCAGCTCCTGGCCGATGCCGCCCGCGCCCACCAGCCCGAGGATGGTTGAGGAGCGGAAGTTGATCTCCAGCCGCATAAAGCTGTAGGAGAGAAAGATCGGTTTTACCTGCGGCCAGAAGGCGAAGCGCATCCGCTGCAGGGTGGTGGCACCACAGGCCGCCAGGCCGCGCACCGGCTTGTCAGACGCCGATTCAATCGCCTCGTAAAACAGTTTGGTCAGGCTACCTATCGTGTGCAGCGCCAGCGCCAGAAAGCCGGGGATTGCGCCGATGCCAAACGCCATCACGAACATCACCGCCCACGCCAGCTCCGGCATGGTGCGCAGAAAGGCGACAAAGGCGCGGATAGCCAGTCGCAGGCTGGCGGGCGTACGGGTATTGTCAGCGGCAAAAAAGGCCAGCATTGCCGCCAGCGCCACTGCCAGCAGAGTGGAGGCCAGCGCCAGCTGCAGCGTTTCCCAGATCAGCGGCAGCTGGATCGGCAGACGGTAGCCCCAGTAAGCCAGCGACCCTTCGGTTTTGCCATCCGCGAACAGCAGCGGCAGATGCAGCACCGGCATAATTTCATGCAGATAGTCGAAGAAGTGTGGCAGCGACTGCCAGACGGTCAGCAGATTGAACTCCGCCACGTTGCCCGCCGCCAGATAGAGGGCGACCAGCAGCAGTGACCAGAGCAGCGTGTCGCGCTTCTGCTGGTGTCGGATGCGTTGGTAGTAACGTTCGAATTCGGTCAAGAGGGGGATCTCCGGAGCTGAAGCAGCGGGACGCCGGCCGGTTTGCCGCGTCCCCCTTCCCCGGATAGTCAGGGAAGGAGGTAATGAGATTGCCGCCGCCGCGTTAGCCGCGGCTGCCTTTCATCAGGTCGCGCTTCATATCAATGATGTTCTGATAATCTGCCACGGTGGCATTACCGATATGCTGCTCACCGCCAACCGCTTTGACGAAACAGGCGTGATCTTCTTTATCCAGCTTCTTAATCGCCGCCACCACTTTGGCTTTAAAATCCGCCGGCAGTTTGTTGCTGACCAGCACCGGACCGTTGGGGATCAGCGGCGACTGCCAGATAATGCGGATCTGCTTCATCAGATCCGGATGGTCCATACGGATCAGACGGCCAAATGCGCCGGAGGTATAGCCGCTGTTGTAATCGCCGACCAGTGAGGTCCAGGTCACTGCGCCGTCGAACTGGTTGTTCAGCACGCCGAGAATGTCCTGCTCATGGCCGCCGGAGAAGGTCACGCTGGAGAAGGTATTGTTGTATTTATCGTCTACCGTGCCGCCAAACTGTTTCTTAAAGGTCTGGTTAGGCATCAGAAAGCCGGAGGTCGAATCGGGATCGGCCATGCCAAACGATTTGCCTTTCAGGTCTTCCAGTTTTTTATACGGGCTGTCCGCTTTGACGATCACCACCGAGTGATAGCCGCGTGACTGATCTTTGTCATCCACCACAATGCCGACCACATCGACCGCTTTCGGGTCCTGCAGGTAAACCGAGGCAAACGAGGCCGGTGACATGCTCAGCACCATATCAATTTTGCCGCCCAGCAATCCCTGGATCACCCCGGAGTAGTCAGAGGCGTTACGCATCTGCGTATCCACGCCCAGCTCTTTATCAAAGAAAGTCTTCACACACTGGTTATCACCAATCTGCTGGGTGGCGTTTTGTCCGCCCAGAATGCCGAGGTTGAGTTGTTTCGGCGCATCCGCTGCGTTAACACCAAAAGCCATTACACCCGTCAGTAGCGCTAAAGAAGTCAGTTTCATTCGAGGTTGTTCTCTTGCCGTGGAAGTTAGTGGATCTGATTAAGTTCATCGCCGTACAACTGATGCAGCAGGCTGTCGGTAAGCTGCGACGGATGGCCATCGAACAGCACCACCCCGCGCTGAATACCAATCACCCGGGTGCAGTAACTTTTTACCAGTTCGATTGAGTGCAGGTTCACCATCACGCTGATGCCCTGCTCGCTCACCTGACGCAGCACATCCATGATGCGTTTGGTGTTTTTCGGGTCGAGTGACGCCACCGGCTCATCGGCCAGCAGGATTTTGGGGTTCTGCATCAGCGCCCGGCAGATCGCCACGCGCTGCATCTGACCGCCCGACAGGTTTTCCGCGCGTTGCAGCGCCTGCGGCAGCATGTTCATCCACTGCAGCAGTTCAATCGCGTGGGCGCGGTCATGGTCAGAAAAAATTTTAAAGAACGATTTCAGCGTACTGGTCTGGCTCAGTCGGCCCAGCAGCACGTTGGTCAGCACATCGAGACGCGGCACCAGACAGAAATCCTGAAAGATCATGCCGCACTGGCTGCGCCATTCCCGCAGCTGGCGGCTGCTGAGTGCGACCACGTTGCGGTCCGCTTCGCCCTGATGCAGGCTGATAATCGCGCCGGAGCTGGCGGCAATGGTGCCGTTGAGCATGTGCAGCAGGGTCGATTTCCCGGCGCCGGAACGGCCAATCACCGCCACCAGTTCCCCGGCGTGCAGATCGAAGCTGACCTTATCCAGCACCTTGCTGTCGCCGTACGCTTTGCTCAGACTCTGCACCGACAACACTTTTTGTCCGCCGAGACTGGCCGGTGGCAGGTCGTTATCGACCACCGTTTTCAGAAGTGCCTGTGCCATATTGTTCTCCGTCATCACTGATTACGTTCTGCCGGTTATTAAGGCGTGGCGGCATGAAGGCGGCATGACAGTCAGATGATCAAACTGTGACAGGCCAGCCGGAGCCCGATGACAGGATCAGACCATCGCGCGCAGGCTGAACCGCCTCTGGCAGCGGGTGATTGGCTAACCAGTTGTCCATCTCGTGACTGAGGTGGGTTAACCAGGCCTGACGCGGCTGAAGCCGGTCGATGATCGCCAGCGCCAGGTTGAGATCGTTGTGATTGCGCGGCGCGGTCTGCGGCGGATCGTTACAGTCGATCACCAGCCGATCGAGCGGCTGACCGCGCAGAAAATCTTCGGTATCGGGCGGCAGGCCACAGGTATCGCACAGCCAGGCCAGCCGGCTGCCCTGCCAGTCGAACAGGTAGCCATGGGTCAGCCGTGAATGCTGCAACGGCAGCGGCGTGACCTGCAGTTCACCAAACGACTGGGCAACAAACGGGGTTAATGAGGGCCGGAAATCGAGCAGGCCGGGATGCTTAAACAGGTCATCGCTGCCGCGCGTATCGGGCGGCCCCCACACCGGAATAGAGGCACCCTTGCCCCAGCGCAGCGCAAACAGCCCCTGCACGTGATCCATATGGTAGTGCGTCAGCAGAATGCGGGTCAGCTCACCGGGCCGGAAACGCGTGGCCAGCAGCGGCAGGCCGGCGTCGAGCAGGATGCGCTCGTTGCCCGCCTCAATCAGCGCACTGCACGGCGCACGATGATAACGCCGGTCCTGCTGCGCTCGCTGACAGGCGCGGCAGTCGCAGCCAAACAGTGGCGCGGCGGTGACCCCGCCAGTCCCCAGAAAAGTGAGCTTCATTGATACGCCTCCGGTCGCTGAAGTCGATGCCGGACTGTCTCCGCGCTGCCAGCAAAGGTCTGTTTCATTGATGCGTCTCCAGCAGCTGTCGAAGTTGCTGTACCGTGCGGTCCAGCGCCCCGTCATTATTGAGCAGCAGACACCCGTCCGGCTGGGGCTGGGCAGCACGCGCCAGCCGCCGGGCGATCGCCGCGTCATCTTCCCGTCCCCGCTGACGCAGCCGCACCGCCAGCACCGACGGTGTCACCTGCAGACAGAGCGGCAGCAGCTGCGACCCGAATCGCGCCTGTGCCTGCGCCAGATGCAGCCGCGAGCCGTTAACCACCACGTTCTGACCGCGCTGCAGCCAGCTTTCCACTTCAGTACCGATGCCGTAATGAAACCCGTGCGCCTGCCAGCTGACCGCGAACAGCCCCAGCGCGGCACGCCGGGCGAACTCCGCCTCACTCAGCGCCACATGGTTTTCACCGCCAGCATCGGCGGCGCGGGTGATGTAGCGATGGGCAATCAGCAGCCGTGCCGGCGGGGCATCGCGCAGCGCATTCAGCAGGCTATCCTTGCCCGATCCGGACGGCCCGATTAACCAGATAAGGCGCGCCATTAATAGACCTGCCGGCCTTTGCTCCAGACGTGGCGCACGTGCGGGTGACCGTGGGCGGTATGCGCCAGCACCAGATCGGCGCGGCAGCCTTCTGCAATCACGCCGCGATCTTCCAGTCCCAGCGCCCGCGCCGGATTACAGGTCACCAGCGCGATAGCCTGCGCCATGCCAAGGCTGTTGCGCTCATCCGCCGCCAGCCGGAACGCCGCATCCAGCAGGCTGGCCGGGTAGTAATCTGACGACAGGATATTCAGCAACCCGTGTGACGCCAGCTCCCAGGCGGCGACGTTGCCGGAGTGCGAGCCGCCGCGCACGATGTTTGGCGCGCCCATCAGCACCTGCATATTGCGATAACGCGAGGCGCGGGCCGCCTCCAGCGTGGTCGGGAACTCGGCGATACGGCTGCCCGCCGCATGTGACTCCTCAACGTGCGCCGCGGTGGCATCGTCGTGGCTGGCGATGGCGATGCCATGCTCACGGCACAGCGCAGCAATCGCCTGGCGGTTAGGCTGAGACCAGGCAGCCGCCAGCGTGAGCTGGTCATGCTCGAACAGGTTCATCTCCTGATCGTTGAGCTGATATTTGCCCTGATAGTACTCGCGATATTTTTCCAGCGAGGCGTACTGACGCTGCCCCGGTGAGTGATCCATCAGCGATACCAGCGCCAGTTCCGGCGTCCCCATCAGCGCCTCAAACAGCGGCAAGGTGGTCGGATGCGGCAACTCACAGCGCAGGTGCAGCAGATGCTCGGCGCGGTTCAGCCCTTTACGATTGCTGTCGCGGATGGCGTCGATCATCTTGCTGAGATTCTCCAGCCGGTGCCCGCCGTCGCGCACGTCTCCGACGCCAATCGCATCCAGCACGGTGGTAATCCCGCTGGAAACCATCAGCGCATCGTGGCTGCTCATCGCCGAATGGGCCGGCCAGTCCACTTTGGGCCGGGGAGTGAAAAACTTGTCGAGGTTATCGGTGTGCAGCTCCACCAGCCCCGGCAGCAGCCAGGCGCCCTCGCCGTCCAGCGCGCCCCGCTGCTGACTGGCGGTTTCGCTGAAGCTGCTGATGCGGTCGTCACGGAACTCCAGCGATCCGGCGACCACCTCGTTTTCCAGCACCAGTCGGACGTTATTAATGATCATGCTTGTGCTCCTGTGGCGATCGGTTGCATCAGGTGCAGCCGATCGGCCACCCGGTCGCGCACCGCTTCATCGTGGAAAATGCCGACAATGGCGGCACCGCGGGCGCGCGCCTGTTCAATCAGTCCGACCACCGCGTCACGGTTAACACTGTCGAGTGAGGCAGTCGGTTCATCCAGCAGCAGCACCGGATAGTCGGCGATAAAACCGCGCGCGATGTTAACCCGCTGCTGCTCACCGCCGGAAAAGGTCGACGGGGCCAGCGACCAGAGACGCTCCGGCACGTTAAGCCGGCTCAGCAGCTCACGGGCGCGCTTTTCACAGAAGGCGCGCTCGACGCCGCGCTCCAGCAGCGGCTGCATCACAATCTCCAGCGTCGGCACCCGCGGAATAACCCGCAGGAACTGGCTGACCCAGCCGACCGTATCCCGCCGGATGGCGATGATCTGCCGCGCCGTCGCCTGCGCCATATCGATCAATTCGCCCTGATGCTGCAGCCGGATATGGCCGCTGTTGGGCTGATAGTTGCCGTACAGCGCCCGCAGCAGAGTCGATTTACCGCTGCCGGAGTGGCCCTGCAGCACCACACATTCGCCCTGACTGACCGTCAGGCTGGCGTTCTGCAATACCGGCAGCGCAGCGCCGTTCTGGTTATGCAGCACAAAGGTTTTACACAGATTCTCAACCTGCAACATGGGGGTGTGAGTCATCATTTAATTGAGCACCGAAGAGACCAGCAATTGCGTGTAAGGATGATGGGGATCGTCAAGCACCCGATCGGTTAATCCGCTCTCCACCACCCGCCCCTGCTTCATCACCAGCAGCCGGTGCGCCAGCAGTCGCGCCACCCCGAGATCGTGGGTGACAATCACCACCGCCAGATTAAGTTCCCGCACCAGCGTGCGCAGCAAATCCAGCAGTCGCGCCTGTACCGACACATCCAGCCCGCCGGTCGGCTCATCCATAAACATCAGGCGTGGCTGGGTCACCAGGTTGCGGGCAATCTGCAGACGCTGCTGCATCCCGCCGGAAAAGGTGGTCGGCAGATCGTCGATACGGTTAGCGGCAATCTCTACCGCCTGCAGCCAGCGGCTGGCTTCGGCACGGATATCGCCATAGTGGCGCTGGCCGACCGCCATCAGCCGTTCGCCGATATTGCCGCCGGCGCTGACCTGCGGCCGCAATCCGTCCAGCGGATGCTGATGCACCACGCCCCATTCGGTGCGCAGCAGACGACGGCGATCGCTTTCGCTCATCTGATAGAGGTCGCGTCCCTGATAAAGAATGCTGCCCTGTTGCGGCGTCAGACGCGCCGACAGGCTGTGCAGCAGTGTGGTTTTGCCGGAGCCGGACTCGCCGACAATGCCCAGCACTTCGCCCGGATAGAGATCAAAACTGACCTGTTCGAACCCTTTGCCCGGCGCATAAAGATGGGTGAGCTGGCTGACCGCAAGCAGCGGCTGATCACTGTGCATGTTGCTGTTCCTGCTGCTGATGGCAAAAGTCGGTGTCGGAGCAGACAAACATCCGCGTTCCCTGATCGTCCATCACTACCTCGTCGAGATAGCTGTGGCGCGAGCCGCACAGCGCACAGGGTTCATCCCACTGCTGAACGGTGAACGGATGGTCGTCGAAGTCGAGACTTTCTACTTTGGTATAGGGCGGTAAGGCGTAAATGCGCTTTTCGCGGCCGGCACCGAACAGTTGCAGGGCCGGCATCATGTGCATTTTCGGGTTATCGAATTTGGGGATCGGCGATGGGTCCATGACATAACGATCGTTGACCCTGACCGGATAGGCATAGGTGGTGGCGATATGACCGTAGCGGGCAATATCTTCATACAGTTTGACCTGCATGATGCCGTACTCCTCCAGCGCGTGCATGGTCCGGGTTTCGGTTTCACGCGGCTCGATAAAGCGCAGCGGCTCCGGGATCGGCACCTGGAAGATCAAAATCTGGTCCTCTTCCAGCGGCGTTTCCGGAATGCGATGCCGGGTCTGGATCAGCGTGGCATCGGCGGTACGTTCGGTGGTCGCCGCCCCGCTGACCCGCTGAAAAAAGCGACGAATCGACACCGCATTGGTGGTGTCATCTGCACCCTGATCGATCACCTTCAGCACATCCTGATCGCCAATCACGCTGGCGGTGATCTGAATGCCGCCGGTGCCCCAGCCGTAAGGCATCGGCATTTCCCGTCCGGCAAACGGCACCTGATAGCCAGGGATCGCCACTGCTTTGAGGATCGCGCGGCGGATGGTGCGTTTGGTCTGCTCATCCAGATAGCCGTTGTTATAACCGTGGAGTTCAGCCATGGTTGCGCTCCTGATGATCCTGCCGCAGCCGTTTCAGCAGTTCCAGCTCGGCCTGGAAATCGACGTAGTGCGGCAGTTTGAGGTGGGAGACGAAGCCCGCGGCTTCGACGTTATCGGCGTGCGACAGCACAAACTCTTCATCCTGCGCCGGGCTGGTGATGCGTTCCTGCTGCTCACGGCTCTGCAGCGCCCGGTCAACCAGCGCCATCGCCATCGCTTTGCGTTCGGCGCGACCAAACACCAGACCGTAGCCGCGGGTGAAATGCGGCGCGCTGTCATCGCTGTGGGCGAAGCCGTTGACCATTTCGCACTCGGTCAGCAGCAGTTCACCGATCTCCAGCTCAAACCCCAGCTCTTCCGGGCAGATGCTGACGCTGAGATAGCCGGTACGGATCTCACCGGCAAACGGGTGGGTGCGACCATAGCCGCGCTGGGTTGAATAACCGAGCGCCAGCAGAAAACCTTCATCACCGCGCACCAGTTGCTGTAACCGGGCGGCGCGTGAGGCAGGAAAGCTCATCGGCTCGCGGGTGATATCGGTCGGTTCGCTGCCGTCATCCTCTTCACGCACCGCCAGCCCTTCATCGCTCATCATGCTGAACATGTGCGGACAGGCGGCGTCCAGTGCCCGATCGTCACGTGGCGATGCCGGCGTTTCACCGTTGGCCAGCAGCGTAAAGTCGAGCAGACGGTGGCTGTAGTCATAGGTCGGTCCCAGTACCTGGCCGCCCGGCAGATCTTTGTAGACCGCCGAGATACGCCGCTCGATACGCATCGATCCGGTCGCCAGCGGTCGGCTCTCCGCCAGTCGTGGCAGCGTGGTGCGATAGGCGCGCAGCAGGAAGATCGCCTCCACCAGATCGCCGCTGGCCTGCTTGATCGCCAGCGCCGCCAGTTCCGGATCGTAAATTCCACCTTCAGTCATCACCCGATCGACCGCCAGACCGAGCTGCTGTGCCACCTGATCGCAGCCCAGTTCGGCGACATCCCGATCGCCGCGCCGCAGATCGGCCTGCAGTTGATGGGCGTGGGCAATCGCCTTTTCGCCCCCTTTTACCGCAACATACATCAGCACACCTCCACAAGCGTGGTGCGCGGCACCGCCATCATCGCTTCGCCACAGGTAAAAATCAGATCGACGCCCTGCGGGAACGGATGTGGTCGGCTGCGCAGATAGGCCAGCACGCTTTCCGGCAGCTGCGGCGCAATGGCGCGGGTTTCACGCAGGCCCGGTCCGGAGAGGCGCAGCGTCAGGCCGCCATTCAGCGACGGCACTTCAATAATCAGGGTGGTGCTCTTTTCCGGTGCCAGATTATCACCGGCGGCAAAATGGGCCGGATCGGGATGTGAGCTGGCATGACTGAGCGCGAAAGGCGCATCCTGTTGCGCAGTAATCGGCGCGCCGGTATGGAAGCGCAGGTTATTGCGCAGCTGTTCGTTATCGATCTGCGCATCCAGCCAGACCGGGCTTTCCTGATCGACCAGCGTCAGTAACAGTGCGGTGGCGGCAGGCGACAGTGCGCCCCAGCCCTGTTGCAGCGGCAGCGACACCATCACGCCAGGTTCGCTCATCGCCTTGAGGATGCGACGAAATGCGCGCTGTGCATCCGCCACCGGATGGTTAAAACTTGCCAGTAAAGTCATCAGTTATCTCCGCGTACCAGCGTAAAGAAGTCCACTTTGCTGCTGGCAATTTCACGCGCGCGCAGCTGACGCTGCTCATCACGCCATGCCGCCAGCGGGGTAATAATTTTCTCTTCCAACAGCGTCCGGGTTTCCGGCTGCTGTAACAGGGCATCGAGTAAGGCGCAGCGCTCGGCATGGGCTTTGTCACGTCCCAGGATGTAGCTGTAGCCCAGCGTCCCGTCGCTGAGCTGCACCACCGCGCGCGTCACCGTCGCATCCCCCATCACAAAGCGTTTACCGGTCGCGCCCATCCGCGCCTGCAGCCGGGTCAGGCCGATCTCTGCCGGACGAATCAGGGTGAACGCTGGCTGGAGGTTAAGCGCCTGCCAGTGCGCGTTAAGCTGTGCCGCGCTGCTGTGTGCCAGCACTGAAAGCCAGCGCTGGCGGGCCGTTTGCTGTTCCATTAATGCTCCAGAGTCAGTTCAATCATGTCGCCGCGCGTCAGGCTGACCGAGTATTCGGCCATCGCACCGTCACGGGTTTTATTCAGCGTCCGCACGCAGAGCAGCGGCGAATGCAGCGCGATTTCCAGCTGCTTGCACTCTTTCGCCTGCGCTCGCCGGGTGCTGATGCGGGTCTGGGTACGCACCAGCTGTTTGCCGGTGTGCTTGTCGAGGTAATCGTGCAGCGAACCGCTGTTAAAATGCTGCAACTGCGGCCACCAGCTGAGATCGGCAAGGAAATGGTTGATGACACACAACGGCACGCCGTTGGCACGTCGCAGAGTGCGCAGGTGAATGACGTTGTCGCCCTCTTTGATGCCCAGTGCGCTGGCGACGTCCTGGCTGGCCGGACGCAACACCGCCAACAGCCGCTCGCTGGTCGGGTGACTGCCCTGCTCCATCAGGTTCTGGCTAAAGCGCGCCTGAGCGTGCAGCGGATAGTCATAAGGCCGCATCAGCACCAGAATGCCGACGCCATGACGGCGTTGCAGCAGCCCTTTGTTCACCAGTTCATCCACCGCCCGGCGCAGGGTATGGCGGTTAACTTCATAGTGATCGGCCAGTTGTTGCTCGGAGGGAAGATAGTCGCCACAGCGGTAGCGTTGCTGTAGCGCCTGTTCGAGTTGTGCAGCGACGGCCTGATAGACAGTGGTCGGATGTCTGGATAACTCCATCACGATGAAATCCTCACGGGTTACAGAGTGGGGACGCAGCGAAAAGTCACTGCGGGATGGCATTACCTTGACCGGATCAGATGACAGAACCGTGACGGAGGAGTGAAGGAGAGGTGAATTTGGGGGATGGGGGCACATCAAAAAACCCATCACCCATAAGCCTGACTGGATTAAATCCCCTCAAGCCATCTTTTCCTTTCTGTCACAGCTGCTCCTGCTTCCCTCACCTTCACCGCAAAAACCATCGCCGGCTTCACTGTGCGTGAAGGTTTGTGTGGAAGACCCGTTACCGTCTGCTAGTTTTTAAGCTGTACTCCTGCTGCAGAGAAAAAATAAAAATGATAAACAGCCTTAAACTTTCTGGCGATTTCCGCCGCAGTTTTCTGCGTGAAGTGCTGGTGCCGCTGGTGGCGATTCTGCTGCTGACCTTTGGCGGCGCGGGCACAGCGCTGTTCATTGGCACCTCTCTGACCAACGCCGAGGCCCGGCAACAGCAGCAGCGGATGATTGAAGCCTCTTTCTCCCAGAGCCTGGACGAACATCTGCGCCAGCTACGCAGCCTGTCGCGCTGGCGGCCGCTTCAGCAGTATCTGCTGGATCAGGATACCGCGCCGGGCTGGCTGGATGAGAACATTGGCAACTGGCTGTTTGAGATGTTTGGCCATCAGCTGATTCTGGTGCTGGACCCGCAAAACCAGATCGTCAGGGTATGGCGTGATGGCCAGCCGGTCGCGCCAAAGCAGGAAGCCACACTGATTAACGACATCCTGCAAAGCCCGGTGGTTCAGAGTCGGGGCCGTGAGGATAAGGTCGATTATGCCCGCTTAGCTGGTCGTGCAGCCGCGCTGGCGGTCGGTAATATTCAGCGCGACAGTGATGCCCTGCCGCGCTTCCGGCTGGTCAGCCTTAAGTTCCTCGACGATGGCTATCTGGCCAGCCTGGCCGAACGCAACCAGCTAAAAGGACTGCACTTCTCCAACGGGACGCCGCAGCCCGGAACCGAAGCGCGCTACCTGCTGATTGCGCAATCCGGTGATGCGGTCGGCTACCTCAACTGGGTGCCAGCCCGTCCCGGCGCGCAGATGTTGCGCACGATCGGCCCGTCAACCGGTCTGGCGGTGCTGGCGATCTCCCTGCTCTGCCTGTATATGGTGCGTCGCCTCTGGACCTCGTCGATCACTCTGTCGCAGTCGATGCTGAAGCTGGGCGCGTCTGAGGCGCAGGCGCAGCATCTGGCGTTTCACGATGTGCTGACCGGTCTGCCCAATCGTGCGCTGGTAGAAGATCGTCTGACTCAGGCTCTGGCGCTGGCCACGCGTCACGATCAGCGGGTGGCGCTGCTGCTGATCGATCTGGATCGTTTTAAAGCGATCAACGATACCCATGGCCATCATGCCGGTGACGAGCTGATCATTGCCGTGGCGCAGCACCTGAGCCGGATGGTGCGCGCCAGCGATACCGTCGGGCGGATCGGCGGCGATGAGTTTATCGTGGTGATGCCAGAAGTAGAGACGCTTTCCCAGGCGCAGGGGCTGGCGCAGCGCATCATCGACCAGCTCAGCCAGCCGTTTACGCTGTTTGGCAGTGAGGTCTGGAGCGGTGCCAGCATCGGTCTGGCGCTGGCCCCCAAAGATGGCGTTGATCGGCTGGAATTAATGCGCAAAGCGGACATTGCGCTGTACGAAGCCAAAAGCGGCGGACGCGGTAAATATCGACAGTTTGAACGGGCGATGGATGAGTCGGTGCGTACCCGTCAGACCATCGCCGCTGACCTGCGCAGCGCGCTGCAACGCCAGCAGGGGCTGGAAGTCTGGTATCAGCCGCTGATGGACATTGGCGGTCAGCAGATGGTCGGCGTCGAGGCGCTGCTGCGCTGGCATCATCCGACCCGTGGCCTGGTGGTGCCCGGCGAATTTATTGCGATTGCCGAAGAGACCGGGCTGATTATTCCGCTCGGAGAGTGGGTGCTGGCGGAAGCCTGCGCCACCCAGCAGCGTTTTCCCGGCCTGATGGTGGCGGTCAACGTCTCGCCGGTGCAGTTTCGTGCCACCGGCTTTGTTGAACGGATGACTGAAATTGTCCGGCAGCACGGCGGCGATCCGATGTGGATTGAGCTGGAGATCACCGAAGGAGTGTTGATCGAAGATGAGCAAGAGGCGCGCGCCATCATTATCGCGCTACGCGAGGCGGGTTTCCGCATCGCGCTGGATGATTTTGGTACCGGCTACTCAAGCCTGAACTATCTCAGCCACTTCCCGGTCGATAAGATCAAAATTGACCGCTCGTTTACGCAGTCGCTGGGCGTAGCGGATAATTCGGTCGCCATTATTGAGTCAGTGGTTAAGCTGGGACATGCGATGGGCCTGATGGTGACCGCCGAAGGCGTTGAGACGCCAGGCCAGATGTCAGCGCTGGCAGATGCGGGCTGTAATCAGCTACAGGGTTATCTGTTCAGTCACGCGGTTCCGGTCGATCAGCTTGCCAGTCTGGTTGAGGCCAGCCCACAGCGCGATGCGCGGCAGAGCTGACCGTCTGCGGGCCGCTGTGGGTTATCCGCCGAGGCTATCCAGCAAGGCAGCCGAACTGGCAACCGCGCCAAAAATCCCGCCCTGCATGTGGATCATACTCAGCGCCGCTTCATGATGTCGCCGCTCGGTGGCGGCGCAGCAGTCAGACAGCACCAGACATTCAAATCCGCGATCGTTGGCTTCACGCAGCGTGGTGTGCACGCAAACATCAGTGGTGATGCCGCTGAGGATCAGATTGCGGATGTTGCGGCTGCGCAGGATCAACTCCAGATCGGTGGCGTAAAACGAACCTTTGCCCGGTTTATCAATCACCACCTCGCCCGGTAGCGGCGCCAGTTCCGGGATAATCTCCCAGCCGGGTTCGCCTCGTACCAGAATACGACCGCACGGCCCGGCATCACCGATGCCCGCCTTCATCCGTCGCGATCGCCAGTGCTTATTGGCCGGCAAATCGCTGAGGTCCGGCCGATGCCCTTCGCGGGTATGGATGATCGGAAACTGTCGGGCGCGCATCGCCGCCAGCACCTGCTGCAACGGCGCAATCGGGGCACGGGTCAGCGCCACATCGTAACCCATAGTATCGACGTAGCCGCCAACGCCGCAAAAGTCAGTTTGCATATCAATCACCACCAGCGCGGTATCGGCCGGGCTGAAACCGCCGTCAAACGGCCAGGCGTAAGGCACAGAGTTGACGCTGTAATCAGGCATTTTTATTCTCCATCACCGGCTGCGGCGCACGCGCCCGGCTAATCAGGCTGTAACTGAGGGCGGCGGTCACCAGGCCAATCACCGCCTCACCAAATTGCGGAAAGGCCAGATGAGCGATGACCGCGCACAGGCTGCCGATCGCCCAGGCCGCAAAGGCGGTAGCGCGAAAACGCTGTGACGGTCGCTGCTCGCTGATTTTCGCCATAAAAATCAGATCAACAATCATCACTGCGCCAAACGGCGGCACCACAATCCCCAGCAGACTCAGCCATTCAAGGAAGTAAGACCAGACGCCGGCCAGCGCCAGCGCCCCGCCAATCGCGCCCAGAATCAGCGTCCAGAGGCGCATTTTGCTGCTGAACAGATGGCTGAAACCCACTGCGCCGTTATACAGGCAGTGGGTGCAGACCGAGCCGAGGTTGATGAACACGAACAGGCAGGCCACTACCGATAAAAAGGCGCTGTGTCCCATCAGCATCGGCAGAAAGTTGCCGCCATTGGTCAGCGGATCGACCGCCGCGCCGACCGCGACGATCACCACCCCAAACAGATAGGAGATCACATTCGCCACCGGAAAGGCTGAGAATGCGGCGATCACCGCGGAACGGCCATTTTTCGACCAGCGGGTAAAGTCGGCGGTCATGGTGCCGGAGTCGGCAAAGCCAGCTACCACCATGGTGACGGCGGTGCCCATACTCATCGCGCCCGCCGCACTGGCGCTGCCCTGCCAGTGGGTGACGGTTGTGAAATCATGCTGCTGGCTAATCAGCCAGAGCGCCACCCCGCCCAGCACCACAAACAGCGGCGCGGCGATCATCCCCAGTACCGACAGCGCACGCACCCCGAGAAAGGTAATGGCGGTATAAAGCACCATGGCAAAGGCGGTAACCGCCAGCGCATTCCAGCCAAAGGTCTGATTAATTACCGTGCCGGTCAGCCCGGTCTGAAACGCGTACCAGCCAATCACCACGGTCGAGAGAAAGCCGGAGACCAGAATGTAACCTTTACTGCCAAAAGTGCGGCGCGCCTGTAAGGCAAAGTTCATCCCGCTGTTACCGGCGTACCAGCTCAGCGCGCCGACGTAGGCGAACAGCACCAGATTACCGAGCAGAATGGCGATCAGCGCCGGCCAGAAGCCCAGGTGCCAGGTGATGATGCCGCCGAATAGCGCATTGGTCAGGATCATCGGAAAGCCGAACCAGACTGCCGAGACGGAACGGGTGGAGTGGCGGTGCGTTAGCGGCACCGGCTGATGTTCAAATTCCTGTTCTAATGCAGGTGCAGAGGCGTTTTTCATTGGGCGATTCCAGGTTGGAGGTGGTTCCACGGCTGAATGCGCTCGAAAGCCGCGCTGGCAGCCAGCACTAAAGCATCATCAAGATGCCGTCCGACAATTTGCAGTCCCACCGGCAGGCCACTGGCGGTGAAACCGGCCGGCACCGAGGCCGCTGGCTGGCCGGTGAAGTTGAACGGGAAGCAGAACGACAGCCAGTGATCGCTGCGTACCATGCGGCCATCGATGATTTCCGGCCCCTGCATACCGAGCGCGAACGGCGGCACCGCCAGCGTCGGGGTGATCAGCAGATCGTAGCGCTGCATAAAACGCCACAGGCTATTGCTGACCGCTTTGCGGGTGGTGATGGCGTCGGTAAAGGTTTCGGCCCGCCAGTCGCGCTGTAGCATGGCGACCAGGTGCGGCGACATCCGATCGCCCTGCTGCTCCATCATCCTGCGCATCCCACTAAGATCGCTTTCCATCGCCACCAGCGCACCAAATGCCGCCGAGGGATCGCTGAAACCAGGATCGGCCAGCTCCAGCTCTGCGCCGATTTCCGCCGCAAAACGCTGCGCGGCGCCACTGACCACGGCGCGGACCTCAGGATCGACCGCCACGTAGCCAAAATCGGCGCTAAAGGCGATGCGCAGTTTTTCGACCGGCTGATCGGGCGCGCCCAGCCAGTCAACGTCGCTACAGGGAATCGAGTGGCGATCGCGCATATCCGGGCCAGCCATCAGCGACATCATCAAGGCGGCGTCGCGTACCGTGCGCGTCATCGGGCCAATGTGCTCCAGCGATTCCCAGCTCGAGACGCCCGGATAACGTTCATCGCGACAGCCGGGCCACAGCGGGACGCGTCCCATTGAGGCTTTGAACCCGTAAATGCCGCAGTGAGCCGCCGGAATGCGCACCGAGCCGCCGCCATCACTGCCAAGGGCGATCGGACAGAGCCGCGCCGCCACTGCCGCGCCCGATCCGGCACTGGAGCCGCCAGGTGTCTTCGTCAGATCCCACGGATTGCGGGGCGACGGGAACAGAGGATTGTGTCCGACGCCGCTATAACCAAACTCCGGCGCGGTGGTTTTGCCCAGCAGAATGGCATCGGCTGCCAGCAGTCGCTCGACCGTAATATCGTCGTCGTCAGGAATAAAATCCTGATATGCAGCCGAACCCGAGGTGGTACGTACGCTGGCGGTGCAGATCAAATCCTTTACCGCCAGCGGCACGCCTGCCAGCGCACCCAGCGTTTCACCGCGTGCCCTGCGGGCATCCAGCGCTTTTGCCTGTGCCAGCGCCCGATCCGGCGTCGGCGTACAAAACGCCTGAATGTCAGGCTCCCGCCGCGCCATACGCGCTAGCGCGGCCTGAGTCAGTTCGCTGGCCGAAACGTCACCGCTGCGGATCATCGCCGCCAGGGTGGTCGCATCTTCATCTAATAAGGAGTCAAACATGGTCTACCTCGCCAGTAACATCGCTGATGAGTAAGTGCAGGAAGCGTGCCAGAAAGCGGTGAACGGACCGGTCTGAAACGGGGATGCCAGACGGGATACGGACTGGGATACAAGATCGAATTCTTATGATGGCCTGAGACCACTAACGGATGCGGGGGCGGATTTTTTCAGCACGGCGATAGCGCACGGATGCGCGATAACGGGGCGCATTGCTGAGATGAAGTGCGGCAAGGGTCGCAAAATAAGGTCGATGCGCAGCAACAGCGACTATCACTCTGGAATGGATAACCCTAATTTTCATATGGGTGTTTGACGAGTCCGGGCAGCTACTGAAAAATCGCGGCTTAAGGATTTACAGGCTGCATGCAAGGATGATAAGTGCGCATAGACGAAGAGGTTTTTCTCGAACACTACGACATCAGGCGAAAAAGATTCATTTACGACCGGCGGGTTCATCACAGCTACGTGTTTGTTGCCGGTAATAAGTCTTACACCGTTATCGCTGGCAACCTGATTGATGAACATATCTTTACCCGTATCGGATACCGGATGCCACAAGGCATCTCCTTTCCGGTTAACGGCCTGGCTGAGGTCTGTTTTGACGTGTTCGATGGTCTGGAGTGCCTGGGTGATTTTCGCCACATTAGCCTTGCCGGATTGGGCAGTGCTGTCGTTTTAAAGAACGTAGTACTGGCGTTAATTGCACACTATGAAAGCTGCTGTATTGGCGGTTTTGTTTTCCAGGCCGCGTCAGGAGAGATCGTTGACCGCAATCGTCCGACACCCCTGGAGGAGATTTACGATGCCATGCTTGGGTTAAAAAATGAACTACGCTACAATCGCCGAACAGGGTTGCCGAAGAAAGCACCGCAACCTTTAATCCCGGAATTTTTCCAGGCTTATAAAATAGTGACTACAGGGAGAGCTTGTTATGTCGTATTACGATAAACACGATGATACCACCGCTTTGGATCCGACTGAGGTCGGGAACCGGGAGTTAAAGGCACTGTTGATTGCTGAGTGGATGGCCAGACCCGATCTGCCCGCCATTAAAGCCCAGTTAGCTCAGGCGAAAAAACGCTCCTCCTCTGCCCTGGTGCGCCGCAAGTTGCAAGAGCTGCAGGTGCGCGAAACGCAGGAAATTTAGGCTCGCGCTTCGCGGTGAAAGGCCCGTTATCCGGGCCTTTCTGTTGTACCGGCTTCGGATTCATTTCCACATTCTGACGACTTGCCGCCATCCGCAGTACAGTCACCTACTACCTACTCAGGAAAATCGGTGTCCACCGACGTCTGTTTCCACGCTTCAATCTGCGCCAGACGTTCTTTGAGCTTACTGGTGACTGCCTCATAGCCCCATGCGCCCATTACCAGATGACGTGGCGGATTATCATGTTCGGTAATCGCAATCATCGCCTGAGCTGCACGGGCAGGATCGCCTTTCTGAGTGCCGCTGTATTCGGCGGTAGCTTTCATCCGGGCGGCAGCGGTATCAGCATATTCCGGCAAGGTGCTTGGGGTCTGATGCAGCGAGCGGCCGGCCCAGTCGGTGCGGAATGGACCCGGCTCGACGCAGGTGACGTGAATACCCAGCGGACCCGCTTCCTGTGCCAGCGAGTCGGACCAGCCTTCCACCGCATGCTTGCTGGCCGAGTAGTAACCGGAGCTGGCAAAGCCGATAAAGCCCGCCACTGAGGTGATGTTAATGATGTGCCCGCTGCGCGCCTTACGCATCGCTGGCAGCACTGCCCGGGTCAGGGCAAACAGACCGAATACGTTGGCATCGAACTGAGCGCGGATCTCCTGCTCCTCACCCTCTTCCACCGAACTCTGGTAGCCATAACCGGCATTATTCACCAGAACATCAATGGTGCCGAACGCATTCAGCGCTGCCTGCACCGCCTGATCGATGCTGGATTGCTGAGTGACATCCAGCGCCACCGCCAGCGCATTGTCATGCCCTTCAACCAGATCGGCGACTTTCGCGGTGTCACGTGCCGTGACCACCACCCGGAAACCGCGCGCGATAGTCTGCTGCGCCAGTTCGCGACCAAAACCGGTAGAGCATCCCGAAATAAACCAGACAGGGCTTGTATCAGTAGCCATGGTAAGACTCCCGTTAGTTATGCTGAAGAAGGGGGAATACCCGGACGCGAGTGCGCCCGGGGAGAAAAGCGTAAGGGTAGCGGCGCAACATGGCCCGGCTTAACCCTTAATGCTTTTTATGCAACAGCTGACTGGCGGTATCACTGATGATTTGCGCCGCGCCACGGTCACCTTTCGCCATCGACGCCATAAAGGCTTTTGCCTGCTTAAAGGTGATGTGCGGCGGCAGCGGAGCGACTTCCGGATCGGTTTTCACCTCCAGCAACACCGGGCGGTCGGCGCTCAACGCACGCTGCCAGGCGGCAGCCAGATCGTCAGGGTTGTCGACAAAAATGCCAGTTAATCCCAGCGACTCAGCAAACCCGGCGTATTTTACATCCGGCAGCTGCTGCGAAGCGTCAAAGCGCGGATTGCCTTCCATCACCCGCTGTTCCCAGGTCACCTGATTAAGATCCTGATTGTTGAACACGCAGACGATCAGACGCGGGTCGGCCCACTGTTGCCAGTATTTCTGAATGGTGATCAGCTCCGCCATGTTATTCATCTGCATTGCGCCATCACCGACCAGCGCCACCACCGGTTTTTCCGGGTGAGCAAACTTAGCCGCGATGGCGTAAGGGACAGCGGCACCCATGCAGGCCAGCCCGCCGGAGAGCGAGGCGCGCTGTCCCTGTTTGACCCGATAATCGCGGGCAAACCAGTTGGCGCACGAGCCGGAGTCAGAGGTGACAATCGCATTGTCCGGCAGCTGTGGTGACATCTCCCACACGACGCGCTGCGGATTGACCGGATTCGCCGGTGCCATGGCCCGCTCTTCCATCAGCGTCCACCAGTCACGTACCTGAACCGCAATATCTTCCTGCCAGCTTCGATCCTGCTTATGCTCCAGCAACGGCAGCAGCGCGCGCAGGGTTTCGGCGGCATCGCCATGCAGGTTGACTTCACAGGGATAGCGCAGGCCGAGCATCGCCGGATCGATATCGATCTGTACCGCCCGCGCCTTGCCCTCTTCCGGCAAAAATTCGGTCCACGGGAAGCCGCTGCCAATCATCAACAGGGTATCGCAGTTTTTCATTAAATCTGACGAGGGTTTGGTGCCGAGCAGGCCAATCGATCCGGTAACAAACGGCGCGTCGTCCGGCAGCACATCTTTGCCCAGCAGCGCTTTCGCCACGCCGGCACCCAGCACGTTGGCGGCCTGCACCACCTCAACCGCAGCGTTACGCGCGCCGGCGCCAATCAGAATCGCCACTTTTTTACCGGCGTTCAGTATGTCGGCAGCCCGTTGCAGATCCGCTTCATACGGAACCACTTTTGGCCGCTGATAGCCGCTGCCCGAATGGGTGAAGCCGTGCAGATGCTGCGGCGCCTGCCACTCTTCATCCTGGATATCTTTGGGGATGATCACCACCGCGACGCCGTTCTGGGCCTTCGCAATACGCACACCGCGATCGATCAGGTGACGAACCTGAGCCGGCGCGGCCGCTTCCTGGACGAAATTCGCCACGTCCGAGAAGATGCGATCCAGATTCATCTCCTGCTGATAGCTGGCTCCCCGGGCCGTGGCTTCCGCCTGACCGGCAATCGCCAGCACCGGCGCATGGTCCATTTTGGCGTCATACAGACCGGTCAGCAGATGGGTTGCGCCAGGCCCGCCGGTTGACAGGCAAACACCCATTTCACCGGTGAACTTGGCGTGACCGGCCGCCATAAATGCGGCCATTTCCTCGTGGCGCACCTGAATAAATTCGATGCCATCACCCTTCTCATTGGCGCGCTGAATCGCCCCCAGCACGCCGTTAATACCGTCGCCAGGGTAGCCGTAAATCCGGGTGACGCCCCATTCTTTCAGGCGCTGGACAAAAAAATCACTGGTTTTCATGCTCATCGTCGCGTTTCCCTTGGTTGTCCTTGCAGACTTAAAGCGTAGTAGACGATGCCGCATTGCCGTTAGTTGTTCGCCATTGCCGGGTATCGCTGACGCAAATCACTGAATATTTGCGCCATATCCGCCGTTTCGCCTATTTCTTCCACCGCGCGGAATACCTGGGTTTTCAGGAAGTGCCGCCAGCTGACCGGCGCTGCGGCAAGAAAAACCGTAAGCAAGTGATACCGCTGCGCTGTCCAGAGCGATTCAAAGCGCTGACGCGCCGCGCCGTGCTCAAAATGCTGGCTCGCTTGCTGTGGCATCGCGGCGCGCAACCGGGCTGTCTCCTGCAGATCCAGCTGATCATCCACTATCGCCACGCCATACTGTTGCCGGGCCGCGTTAAGGCTGAGAAAGCCGCAGCGCACATCCTGTAGCACCGCTTGCGGGTCGCGCTGTGACGGCAAACCATAACCGCCTGCGCCCGGCCCGCGCACTTCCACCACGTCGCCCGGCTCTGCGCTGATCACATCGGTATTGCCGTGGTTAATCACTCTGCCGTCACGCAGAGTGCGGAAGTGCGACAGCGCCCCGCTCTGCCCGCCGACCACGCCGGCGGAGGCAAATACCGACCGGTTGCGGTTACGTGCGGTAATAGTGGTATTGGGCGAGAAAACTTCGAATGCCATTTCGGTGGCTAATCCGCCGCGATACTGGCCTGCACCGGCGCTGTCCTGGGCCAGTCCATAGCGGTGAAAACGAATCGGTACTTCCGCTTCATTAATCTCAATCGGGGTATTTTTCAGGAAGGCGGAGAGGCCACCCGAGCCGTCTGGTCCGTCATGACGCGGCGTGCCGCCTGCGCCACCGCCGACCGGACCGAGCGAGGCAACCACGCTGCGGTTTTGAGTCTGGGTGCGGATATTCATGATCGAGTTGCCGCCGGGCGAGTTAGCAGGCAGACGGTCCGGCATTGCCAGCGAGAAGACGCCGACGGTAGCAATCTGCGACAGCGCGCAGGTCAGTGAGCGCATGCCCACCGCCGCCGGTGCCTCACAGTTCATCACCGTGCCCGGCGGCAGTATCGCCCGGGTCGGCCGCAGCGTACCGGCGTTGAGCAGCAGCGAACGATCGAGCGTAGAGAGCACATAGGTCACGCCGACCAGCGCCAGCGGATGCCGCTCACGGCCGCCGGTCGGCATGTTCAGCGAGGAGGCTAACTGGGGATCGCTGCCGGTGTAGTCCAGCTCCAGCCGATCGCCCTCTACCCGCAGCGTAATGGCGATGCGACAGGGATAGCCGCCTTCGCCATCTTCATCGGCGTAGTCGGCATAAAAATAGTCGCCGTCAGGAATGGTGGCGATAATGCTGCGCGCCTGTGCTTCGGCATAATCGAGAATCCCTTCAATGCCCTGCAGGAAATCATCTACGCCAAAACGGGCAATAATGTCGTGAATTTTGCGCTCACCCACGTTAACCGACGCCAGCTGCGCTTTGAAGTCGCCCCAGTTCTGCTCTGGTGCCCGCACGTTGAGCCGCATGATGCGGGCCACATCGTCGTTCAGTTCGCCGTTGCTGACGATTTTCAGCGGCGGAATGCGGATCCCCTCCTGCACGATATCGGTCAGCGAACGCGACAGCGAAGCCGGTACTGCCCCTCCGACATCGGTGTTATGAATGTGGCCAACCACGAAGCAGACAATTTCGCCCTGATGAAACACCGGCTTCCAGATATGGATATCGGGCGAATGGGTGGCGACGTTACCGGCGTAGGCATCATTGGTAATGCAGATGTCGCCCTCGGCGTAATCCTCAATCAGCGCCAGCACCGGCGCATAGTCGATGCCGCTGTACCAGGGTGCGCCAAAGCTGCGCGGTGAGGCGAACGCCAGGCCAGTGCGGCTGACAATCTGGCAGGAGAAATCTTCAGTCTCTTTGACAAAAGTCGAGTGCGCGGTGCGCATCAGGGTAAACGCCATCGCATCGGCGGCGGCCGCGCAGTAGTTGGCGAGGATTTGCAGGTTACGTCCGTCAATTGCCATATTACGCCTCGCTCGCAGTGATCAGCAGGTTACCAAAGGGGTCGACTTTGACCCACATGCCGGGCGGCACGCAGGTGGTGCAATCATCCTGGGCGACGATCACCGGACCGGTCAGCCGATGCCCGGCGCGCAGTTCCGACCGCAGCACCACATCCACCTGATGCCACGCGCCATCAATCCACGCCGTCACCTGCTTCAGCACCGCGACCGGTTCGGTGGCGGCTGGCAGGCGATTAATTTCTGGTTTTGGCACCGGCGAGGCGATCACCAGCCGCAGATTGATCAGCTGCACCGGCGCATCTGCGTCACAGTGACCGAACAGCTGCTGATGCTGACGATCAAACGCCTGATGCAGCGCCGTGACGTCAGCCGTCGTCAGCCAGGTCGCCTCCAGCGGCACTTCAATCTCAAACGACTGGCCGCGATAGCGCATATCCGCGCTGAATTGCAGCTGGTACGGCATCTCGCTGCCATGCTCCTGCACCAGCCAGCCACAGGCACGTTGCTGTAACGCCTGCGCTTCGCTGGCTAAGGTGTCGGCCAGCGCTGGCGTCAGGTCACTGTAAAGAGTGCGGATAAAGTCATTGCGGATGTCGGCCACCAGCCCGCCGAGCGCCGAAAGGACACCAGGCGTGGGCGGCACGATCACCCCTTTCATGTTCAGCTCGCGTGCCAGGAAGCAGCCCATCATCGGCCCTGCGCCGCCAAAGGCGAGGAACCAGAATTCGCGCGGGTCGAGGCCAAACCGTGACAGCAAACCGCTGGTATCGCTGTACATGCTGGAGATCGCCAGCTGGATGGCGGTCTCTGCCGTTTCATGCACCTTCACCTTGAGCGCATCGGCCAGTGGCTGCCAGGCCGCGCAGGCGGCGGCTACATCTACGCTCACGGCGTTATAGCCGAGCGCGCCGTGGCCCATCATGCCACAGGCGGCAAAGGCATCGGTGGCGGTAGGCTGCGTCCCGCCGCGCTGGAAGCAGACCGGTCCCGGCAGCGAACCGGCGCTGTCCGGTCCCATCTGCAGCACGCCCTGGCCGTCGATCCATGCCAGTGAACCGCCGCCCTGCCCGACCGAGGTCACGGCAACCGACGGAATAAAGATCGGGAAATCACCAATGATTTCGCCGTTGCCCTGCGCCACCTTGCCATCCACAATCACCGCCACGTCGGCACTGGTGCCGCCGATATCGAGGCTGAGAATTTTGTCGAAACCGCAGGCGCTGGCGAGATAACTGGCCCCGATCACTCCGGATGCGGTCCCGGAGAGTACCATCTGTACGCACTCGCGTTTCGCCTGCTCAATGCCCATCACGCCGCCATTCGATTTGGTAATGCGCGGCGGGGGCTTCACCCCGATACGCTGCAGCGCCTGCTCAAACGATTCGAGGTAGTTGATCACCATCGGCTGGACATAGGCGTTGATGGTGGCGGTGATGGTGCGTTCGTATTCACGAATGATCGGCCAGATATCGGCCGAACAGGAGGTCAGCAGCTCGGGTGCCACTTCGTCAATAATCGCTTTAACGGCAGCTTCATTGTGCCGGTTGCGGTAACTGTGCAGCAGCGAAACCACAATGCCCTGACAGCCCGCCGCCCGCGCCTGCGCGATCGCATCCAGCACGCTTTGACGATCGACCGGTTGCAGCACGTTGCCGTGACAGTCGCTGCGTTCGCGGATAGCAAACACCCGATCGCGGCTAATCAGCGGTGCGGGACGCCGCGAGAAGAGGTCATGGATATGCGGAATTTTCAGCCGTGCCAGCTCCAGCACATCGCAGAAGCCTTCGGTGGCAAACAGCGCCAGCCGAACGCCGCGGCGCTGGATCACCGCGTTGATTCCGACCGTGGTGCCGTGGGTAAAATAGCCAATCTCTGTCGGTTCAATGCCATCACGCTGCTGAAACTGCGTCAGCCCGTTGACGATTTCGCTGCCCGGCCGATCCGGGCGCGACAGGACTTTGAGGGTATGAATCTGATTGGTTTGCTGATCAAGCACGGCGAAATCGGTAAAGGATCCGCCAATATCCACGCCAACGCGGTATCGCATCTCAGGGTAACTCCGGAGTCAGGAGGGAGGAAATTCCATCAGCGTCTGCGGATCTTGCACCACACGCCAGCCAAGTCGCTGGTAGACCTGATGGGCATCACGGGTTGACAGCATCCAGCGGTGCACCGTTTGCAGTTCGGGATGTTCACGGACGCAGGCGGCCAGCCAGCTGCCCAGCCCGTGCCCACGCCAGTTTTCATCGATCATCACATCACACAGCCAGCCAAAACGGGTGTAGTCAGTAATCAGCCGGGCGAAACCGATCTGCGCCTGCTGGTGATAGAGGCCAAACGGCAATGATCCGGCAATCGCCCGCTCGGTTTTGGCCCGCGGCTGACCCTGCGCCCAGTAGGACTTTTCAGCCAGCTGGCGATGGATCCAGTCAAGGTCCAGCTGCTGGCGCGCGGTGGACACGGTGAACGCATCACGTTGCCAGTGCTGGTCAGCAATGATTAATGAACTCATGACAACTCCTTGTATCGGTTGAAAACAGTGTAAAAGGGTTTGCGAAACGGTTAAGACCGTAGCGTGCATCAGAAGGTGTTGTAGCGCCTGAATTTCAGCGGCGAAAGAAATTTTATGCTGTGCGCCGGATTCCCGCTGCTGGCATGACCGGCCATCAGTTTCACTGTGGCGCGTCGACGCAGAAAACAGGGCTAAAATGACGGACGCGTTGGCGGGGGTAAATCAGAACGGGAAATGCGGGGTTAAATAACAGGCACGTTGGCGAAGGCAAATCTGAACAAGGAACGCGGAGAATATGCCGTTAAGCCGCAGTCATGACCAGCGGCGGGATCGTTACTGACAGTGCAGCTGCCCCGCCTTCCCTGGGATGAGGGAAAGCGGGGATGAGCGATCACAGACCGCCCGCTACACACCAAACTCGACCGAATTTTGTTTACCGATCAGCGATCGTAACGGCACGCTGCTTTTCATGATCGGTGACTTAATAACGATATAGCTGAAGTACTTATCGATGCCGATCTGTGCGTCGAGCATCTTCTCAATCACTTCCTGGTAATGTTCAATGCTGCGGGTAATAAAGCGCAGCAAATAGTCGTAACCGCCGGTGATCAGATGGCACTCCATCAGTTCATCCACGTCGCGCATCGCACTTTCGAATTTCATAAAGTCTTCGCGACGATGACCGGAGAGAGTCACTTCGGTAAATACCGTTACCGAATCGGTGATCCGCGTCAGGTTAATATGCGCTTCATAGCCGGTGATAAAGCCCGCCTGTTCCAGACGCTTGACCCGTTGCAGACAGGGGCTGGGGGAAAGGCCTACCGCATCGGCGAGGTTAACGTTGCTGATACGGCCATCTTTCTGGAGTTGCACCAGGATATTGATGTCGATGCGGTCAAGTTTCATTAAGCCGTTCATAGCACCCC
Organism: Pantoea sp. AN62; assembly: GCF_050432985.1. Taxonomy (NCBI): domain Bacteria; kingdom Pseudomonadati; phylum Pseudomonadota; class Gammaproteobacteria; order Enterobacterales; family Erwiniaceae; genus Pantoea; species Pantoea sp. AN62. The sequence continues at coordinate 107,213 of NZ_JBNPYB010000008.1, forward strand.
TCATTGTCAGAGCCTATCCCAGTAGGCGTAATTGTTGCAGGCAGTCTGGGCACGAACAGCGCGGAACAACCGGAGCGTACCAGGTAGTACGGGAGGATTGTGAGCACTGCCCAGGTTCAGACTGACAAATGAAATAGCCTAATGGGATAGGCTCTTAATCAAATGTGCAGAACCTCCCGAAGGTATAACACGCTTTACGGTAAACGCGCCAGCGCTAAGCAGTGGTTATACCAGCGGGAGATTTTCAAATTACTTTAACAATATCAATGAGGAAGCTCGACTTATCCTAACCGTCCCGTGGCACGGGCCAGGGCAATATCGAAGATATGCAACGCTTCTTCCAGTTGCGAGTCGGTGGTGACCAGCGGCGCCAGAAAGCGAATAGTATTACGATGCAGCCCACACTTAATCAGCAGCAAACCTTCCTGGCAGGCGCTATCCAGGATCTTCTGCGTCAGTGCCGCGTCGGGCCGTCCGGTCTCAAAATCCAGAATCTCTACCGCCTGCATAAAGCCGACGCCACGCACGTCACCGATGCAGGCATATTTATCCGCCAGCTGCCGCAGACGCGCATTGAGCTGTTCGCCAAGCTGGCAGGATCGCTGCAGCAGGTTGTCCTGCTCGAACAGGTCCAGTACCGCCAGCGCCGCGGCACAGGCCAGCGCATTGCCGCCATAGGTGCCGCCCAGCCCGCCGGGAGTCGGCGCGTCCATGATCTCTGCTTTACCGACTACGCCGGAAATCGGCAGGCCGCCGCCCAGACTTTTCGCCAGAGTAACCAGATCGGGTTTGATGTCGAGATGCTGGAAGGCGAACATCTTGCCGGTACGGCCAAAACCGGTCTGCACTTCATCACAAATCAACAGAATGCCGTGCTGAGCGGTGATGCGCCGCAGCGCCTGCATAAACGCCGGACCGGCCGGCAGGAAGCCGCCGTCGCCCTGCACCGGCTCGATAATAATTGCCGCCACCCGCTCCGGCAGGATCTGTACCGCAAACAGCTGATCCAGCGCTTTCAGGCAGTCCACTTCACTGATGCCATGCAGCGGATTAGGAAACGGCAGGCGATAGATATCGCCAGGGAACGGACCAAAATTCTGTTTATAAGGCGCAGACATGCCGGTCAGAGTGACACCCAGCAGCGTGCGGCCGTGAAAGGCGCCATCAAAGGCGATGATGCCGGGGCGCTGGGTATGCGCACGGGCGATCTTCACCGCATTTTCTACCGCTTCGGCACCGCTGGTGAAAAAGACGCTTTTGTACGCGTCGTCACCGCCCACCAGCTTGTTCAGCCGCTGGGCCAGCGTAATGTAGCCCGGATAGGCGACCACCTGAAAACAGGCGTGGGACACCATGCCCAGCTGACGGGTGACGGCGTTGACCACCGCCGGGTGATTATGACCGACATTCAGCACGCCAATGCCGCCAACAAAATCGAGATAGCGATTGCCTTCTACATCCCACACTTCGCTGCCTTTGGCTCGTTCGATCACCAACGGATGTGCGGTGACCACGCCACGCGGCACGTTCTGCTCGCGTGCATCCAGTAACAGGCTGTTATCGGAGTATGCTTGCTGCTCTGCCATGACATTCTGCATTTTAAACCCTCATCCACGTAACGTTCGGTTGGCTCAAGTATCGCAACCCGTTGGTTTCTTACGCTGCCGTAATTCCGCAGGCAGCGGCATTTCCTGTCAAAATCCTGCTGCATTCAGCAGGGAAATTTCTCTGCCAGCGCCTGACGGATCAGCGCGACAAATACCTGAATGCCATGCGGAATCAGCGCATCATTAAAGTCATAGGCAGCATGATGCAGTGGCTTACTGGGGGCCGATCCCAGCCACAGATACGCGCCGGGACGCGCCTGCAGCATGAAAGCGAAATCTTCGGAAGTGAGCGCCGGCTGCGGTGCGACGTCAGTCGGGATGCCCGCCTGACTCAGCGCCTGCAGACAGAACTGCGCTTCGGCGGCACTGTTGATGGTCGCCGGGTAATAGCGGTGATAGCTGACCTCGGCACGCAGGCCGTGCGCGGCGGTGATGTGTTCTGCCATCTGGCGTAGCCGCGCTTCCAGCGTCGCCTGTGCCGCCGGGTTGAAGGTGCGAACCGTGCCGGTAAGGCTGGCTTCGGCCGGGATCATATTGTGCGAAAAGCCGCCCTGCATCCGGGTGACGGTTAACAACCCGGTTTCGCAGGGATCGAGCGCACGCGCCACCAGGGTATTGAGCTGCACCACCAGTTCACTGGTGGCCAGCAGGGTATCGCGTGTCAGGTGCGGTTGTGCTGCATGACCGCCACCGCCGAACACCCGGATATCAAAGCGATCGGCCGCCGCCATAATCGGCCCGGGCCGGGTTTGCACCGTGCCCAGCGGCAGTTGCGGCCAGTTATGAATGGCATAGACGGCGTCACAGGGAAAACGACTGAACAGCCCGTCGTCGATCATCGCCTTCGCCCCGGCCAGTCCTTCTTCGGCTGGCTGGAAAATAAAGCAGACGCTGCCATCAAAGGCGATATCGCGTGCCAGCACCTCCGCGGCCCCCAGCAGCATCACGGTGTGACCATCGTGACCGCAGGCGTGACTGACCTGCTCCACCTGACTTTTCCACGCCGCCTCCCCCTGATCCTGCATCGGCAGCGCATCCATATCGGCGCGCAGCCCGATCATGCGGGAGCTGGTGCCCTTTTTCAGCACCCCGACCACGCCGGTTTTACCGATGCCGCGATAGACCTCAATACCCTGCTGCTCAAGAAAGGCGGCCACGATATCGCTGGTGCGTTGCTCCTGAAAACCGATCTCCGGATGAGCGTGCAAATCACGGCGCAGTGCGACTAAAGCGTCCATTTTAATATCCTCGCGAGCGGTCAATCAGCCCGTGCAGCGGCTCCCCGCGCTGATAGCGCCGCAGGTTATCCAGCAGGGCGACAATGGCACTTTCGTTTTGAGTCTGGCTGGCGATGTGCGGCGTCAGCCAGATCGCCGGATGACGCCAGAAGGGATGCGACGGCGGTAACGGCTCCGGATCGGTGACATCAATCACCGCCGCGCGAAGCTGACCGCTCTCCAGTGCCAGCAGCAGATCGTCATGATTGAGCTGCGGACCGCGGCCAGCCTGCACCAGCGCGGCACCGTGCGGGAGCTGGTTAAACAGCGCGCTATTGAGGAGGCCGTGAGTCGTGGCGGTCAGCGGCAGCAGGCAGACCAGGATATCGCTGTGTGCCAGAAATTCGGCCAGCTGGTCGTCGCCGTGCCAGCAGCGTACGCCGCTAAACTGGCGTGGGGTCCGGCTCCAGCCGGCGCAGTCAAAACCCAGCGCCACCAACTGTCGCAATGCCGCCTGGCCCAGTTCGCCCATTCCCATTACCCCAACCCGCCGCTGCGCGGCTGGCAGCGCACTGTGCGCCTGCCACTGTTGCTGGCGTTGCTGCTGGAAATAGCGCGGCATATCCCGATGCAGGCCCAGCACCGAGAAGGTGACATATTCGACCATGCCCTGCGTCAGGCCCGGTTCAATCATCCGGATGACCGGCAAATCGGGCGGCAAGACGGTCAGGTCAAACTGATCGGCCCCTGCGCCAACTGAAAACAGCAGTTTCAGATTGGGGAAACAGGCGGCTATATCGTCGGGTGGCTGCCAGGCGATCAGCGCATCAACCTGATCCGGTTCACCGGTTTCGGGCCAGATATGCAGCGTAATGTCTGGCGCATGTTGTGCCAGCCAGCGCTGCCACAGCCGGCCACGTTCCGGCTCAGATTTATAGACGAGCTGCATCAGGCCATCGCCTGCGTCATCAGGCCAAACGCCTGCATTCCCTGCGGCGTCCACGGCGTGCCGCGTACCATGGTGGTCGGCGCGTCAACCTGTTCCACTCCCAGAGTGCTGAGCCAGGCGGCCAGCGGCAGGCTGGCATCGGTATCAATGCGCAGAAACTCCCCCTGCACGCCCTGCATCAGCGCGGCGACCAGCGTCTGCGCCAGCGGGAAATCATCGGCAATCACCGGACCAATCGCCCAGCCGTGACCAAAGCGGCGCAGGCTGGCGAAACCGTGGATCTGCCGATCGGCATCCTGTAACAGTACGGTCTGCGTGTCGCTGAGCAGATGATCAAACAGCGCCGGACGGTGCATCCCGTGCGCCTGATAATCCAGCGCCACCAGCGACGATTTGTCGGCTGCGCTGGCGCGGCGCAGTTCCAGTCCGGCAGGCACGGTGACCTGCGGTACGCTTAACAGTGCGCGGGTCTGATGCTGGCGGATCTCACCGCAGCTGACAAAACCGAGTTTTTCATACAGTCCTTTGCCCATTTCCGTGGCGTGCAGACGCACGTTGTAGCCGGGCAGTTTTTCCAGTTGCGCCAGCATCAGCTGTTTGCCGAGCCCCCGTCCCTGCTGCTGATTGTCAACGATCACCAGACCGACGGTGGCCGCCTGTTCGCCCCAGCGCCACAGCACGGCGCTGGCAATCAGTTTGCCCTGCTCCTCAATCACCGTGCCCTCACCTAGTTGCAACGCCAGCTGCCAGTCTTCGCGGCGATGCGGCCATTTCAGCGCCTGGGTCATCGCGTAGCAGTTATCGAGGTCATCTGGCGTCATTGCACGTAGCGTTATGCTCATCGGGTCTCCTTACATCATGCCGGGGGTTTCTAAGCCGCTGCCGTCAACCAGACGGCTGTAGCGATAAGGTCTGGGATCGACGATCGGGGTGGCGTCAGTGGCGAGATCGGCGGCCAGCCGTCCGGCACCCGGCCCGATGCCGAAGCCGTGCGCGCTATAGCCGGCTGATAACACCAGCCCGGGCAGTTTTGCCACGGTCGAAATCACCGGAATCGCGTCCGGGGTGCTGTCGATCATGCCGCCCCACGACTGTGCCAGCCGCAGATTAGCCAGCGCCGGATATTCCCGACGCATCGCCGCCAGCCCCTCTTCGACGATATGCGCATCCGCCGCCGGATCGAGAATTCGCATCCGCTCAAAGGGCGACATGCGGTCAAATTCCCAGCGTCCCATCGCTTCCGGACCACGGAAGAACGGGGTAATGCCGAGGTTGAGGGTGAGATTTTTACGCCGGCTTTTAAAGGTCGGATAGAACTGCCGGGCATAGCGCAGCCCCTGAGCCCCCGGCTCCAGCCGTCCCCGCCCGGAGACTGACACGGTGTAGCTGCCATCCAGCTGTGGCCGACAGGCGAAGCCCGGCGTGTAGAGCGGCATGGCAATCGCCTGCTCAATCGGCTGGGTGCGGAAGGCGGTGCCGATTACGTTGCCGAGCGGCAGATCGATACCGTGACGACGGCAGAACATCGAAGTCCAGGCACCCGCGGCACAGATTACCCGGCTGGTTTTAATCAGGCCGCGCTCGGTCCAGACGCCGCTGACCCGGCCTGCGGCAATATCCAACCCACGCACCGCACATTGCTGGAACACCAGCGCGCCGTGCTTCTGCGCTCCCATCACCAGGCCAGGTGCGGCAAGACGCGGTTCGGCATGGCCGTCGGTCGGGGATGAGACACCACCACGCCAGGCGGTGGTGCTGCCAGGCGTCATCGCTTTCGCCTGTTCGGCAGTCAGGATGTCGCTGCGGACACCGTAGCTTTTCGCCATCTGCCCCCACTTCTCCCATGCGGCGATATCCGCTTCAATCCGGGTGGCGTAAACCAGACCGCTGCGGCGAAAACCCAGCTCTTCACCGGTTTCGGCGTTGAGTTCACCCCAGCGTTGCAGGGCATAGATAATCAGCGGCAATTCACGCTCATCACGGTTTTGCTGGCGACACCAGCCCCAGTTGCGGCTCGATTGCTCTGCCCCCACCAGTCCTTTTTCGATTAACACCACCTTCAGTCCCTGTTTTGCCAGCTCCCAGGTGGCGGCAGCCCCGGCGATACCGGCGCCAATCACCACCACATCGGCGGCCTCGGGAAAGTTTGCACTGTCCTGTACATAACGAATCGGTGCAGGCATAGCATTGCTACCTCTGTTATTGGTTATCAGGCCGGGCGCGATCCGGTAAACCGGCCGCCGGCCCTGCTCCGCGCCTCTGCCACCGTGGGCAGAGACCTCTGTCAGATGCGCTTCGCTGCGTCTCTACCGCTGTGCGGCGAATGACGCAATGGGGGCTACTCCGCTTTCAGCACCTCTTCATGCTCATCCAGCCAGCCCTGACGCAGTTCCGGTACGGCCCGCTTCAGGCGCTCAAAATAAAGCTCACTGGTCGGCTTATCGTAATCGTTGCGCGCCAGCTGCGTGACGATACGTCCGCTCTTCATCACCACGATTTCATCACACACCGCACGTACCGCATGCATATCATGGCTGATAAAGATCACTGAGAGACCCAGTTCGCGGCGCAGCTCGCTGATTAAGTCCAGCACCGCTGCGGCCACCACGGTATCCAGTGCCGAGGTCACCTCATCACACAGGATCAAATCCGGCTCAGCTGCCAGTGCGCGCGCCAGATTCACCCGCTGTTTCTGCCCACCGGACAGCGCCCATGGGCGACGCCACAACACGCTGCGCGGCAATTTGACCAGATCCAGCAGCTGCCAGAGCCGCTGTTGCCGGGCCGCACCGCTCAGACCGTGAAACAGGGTCAGCGGCCGCGACAAAATGCGTTCGACGCTGTGCGCCGGATTGAGTGCGGTGTCCGCCATCTGAAACACATACTGAATGCGACGCAGCTCGTTGTCAGGACGTTTTTGCATATCACCGGCAATGTAGTGGCCGTTGAACAGAATATGGCCGTGACTCGGCGCGTTCAGCCCGGCGATGGCGTGTGCCAGCGTGGTTTTACCTGACCCCGATTCGCCAATGATGCCGATTGCCTGCCCCTTCCACAGCTTGAGGTTGATCTCTTCCAGAATGCGTACTTTCGGGTGGCCGTCACTGCCGCGCGGACCGTAACCTGCATTCAGGTCGCGCACCTCCAGCAATGGCTGAACATCAGCCGCCGCCGGGCACCAGTTGCTGGGCCGCTCTTTCTGTCGTGCCGCATCCATCAGTAACCGGGTGTACTCTGCCTGCGGCGCGCCAATCAGATGGGCGGTGGTGCCGTACTCCGCCATCTGGCCGCGCAGCAGCACCAGAATCCGATCGGCCATCTGCGCCACCACCGCCAGATCGTGGCTGACGTAAATGGCGGTGACACCACGCTGAGCCACCACGCGGCGGAACGCTTTAAGCACCTCCACCTGGGTGGTGACATCCAGCGCGGTGGTCGGTTCGTCGAGGATCACCACGTCCGGATCGCCAATCAGCGCCATCGCCGTCATCAGGCGTTGCAGTTGCCCACCGGAAACCTGATGCGGAAAGCGGTCGCCAATGGTGTCCGGGTCGGGCAGCGCCAGTTCGCGAAACAGGCCAATCGCCTTGGCCCTGGCCGCTTTACGGGTCATGGTGCCGTGGATCACCACTGGCTCGATGACCTGGTCAAGAATCTTCATGCCGGGGTTAAAGGATGCGGCGGCGCTCTGGGCAATATACGAGACTTTATTACCGCGAAAGGCGCGTAGCTGGCCCGGCGACAGGCTGTTGACGTCGGTGCCCGCCACGTGAATATTGCCTTCGGCGATGCGGCAGCCGCTGCGGGCATAGCCCATCAGCGCCATGGCGATGGTGGTTTTTCCCGAGCCGGATTCGCCAATCAGCGCCAGCACTTCGCCTTTCTGAACGGTAAAGTGAATGTCGGAGACCAGATCGATCTCTTCGCCGCGATCGGTCTGCGCGGTAACACGCAGCTTATCCACCGAAATCACCGGCATTGCAGTATGTGGCGTCACGTTCATGCTCCCTCCTTCGCCAGCGTCATCGGACGCATCGCCTGCAGGCTGTCGATAAACAGGTTGGCCCCGATAGTCAGGCTGGCAATCGCCAGCGCCGGCATCAGTACCGCGGGCGAGCCATCAAACAGTCCCTGGATATTTTCGCGCACCAGCGTGCCCCAGTCGGCATACGGTGGCTGAACACCGAGGCCAAGAAAACTCAGGCCGCTTAACAGCAGCACGATGTAGACGAAGCGCAGGCCAAAATCGGTCAGCATCGGGTGCACCATGTTAGGCAGAATGTCATGAATGGCGATGTACCAGCGGCTTTCACCGCGCAGTCGCGAGGCGCGGACGTAATCCATGCTGCGCAGCGTGCTGGCCATGGCGAAAGCGATGCGGAATGCGCCCGGCCAGTAGGTGAAGACCGCAGTCAGGATCAGCATCGGCAGCGACGAACCGAACACCGCGACAATCATCAGCGACAGCACTTTGCCCGGCAGCACCAGCAGCGCATCGTTGACCCGTCCCAGCAGCTCCTCCAGCCAGCGGCCAGCTACCGCCGCCAGCAGCGCCAGCAGCGTACCAATCAGGCTGGCCAGCAGCGCGGCGCTGAGTGCCAGACCGATGGAGAACTTCGCGCCATACAGAATGCGGCTCAGCATGTCGCGCCCGAGGTAGTCGGTGCCCAGCAGGTTATCCGGCGTCAGGCCGCCCATCAGCGGTCCACCGCCGATATCATCAATGTTGTGCGGTGCCAGCTGAGTACCGAATGCCGCCATCAGCAGCCAGAACAGTGACATCAGCAGTCCCAGTCGTCCCGACCAGGAGAGCGACTGAAAAAAACGCACCGGAAGCAGGAGTGTATTCATGCGCTTCTCCATTTTGGGTTAAATGCGATGGTCAGAACATCAGCCGCCAGCAGCAGCACCAGATAACAGGCAGCAAACAGCATGACGCAGAGCTGCACCACCGGCAGATCGCGGTTGCTGACCGCGTCTACCAGCTGACTGGCGAGGCCGGGATAGCTGAAGATGGTTTCGATAATGATTACGCCGCCAAACAGATAGGAGAGACTGAGTGAAATGGCGTTGGCAATTGGCCCGACCGCATTGGGCAGTGCGTGACGGAGCACCGCCCGCAGTGGCGATACGCCCTTCAGCAGCGCCATCTCCAGATAGGGACTGTCGAGCTGATTGATGATTGCCGCCCGCGTCATGCGCGCCATCTGCGCCACCAGCACGCAGCACAAGGTCAGCACCGGCAGTGCGTAAGCTTTGAGGTAGCTCAGCAGATCGCTATCCGGGCTGCCGAACGACATCGCCGACACCCAGTGCAGCTTGACGGCAAAAATCAGTACCGCCACCGTCGCCACCAGAAACTCCGGCACTGCGACCGTCGCCATGGTGCCGATCACCAGCACCCGATCGAGCCGTGAACCACGGTTCATCGCCGCGATGATGCCGATAATCAACGCCAGCGGCACGCAGATCAGGGTGGTGATGGCCGCCAGTTCAAAAGTGGCCGGAATACGCTGCGCCACCAGCTGCGAGACCGGCAGATGGCTGGCAAACGAGGTGCCGAAGTCACCCTGCAGCATCCCAGCCAGCCAGCTGAAGTAGCGCATCAGCAGCGGCTGATCTAAGCCCAGTTGCTGACGTAACGCTGCGACCGTTTCTGGCGTGGCGTTCTGCCCAAGGATCATTTGCGCCGCATCGCCCGGCAGCAGGCTGGTGATAAAAAACACCACCGCCGAGACGATAAGTAAAGTCAGGATGCCGGCCCCCACGCGCCGGGCAATCAGCAGCATCATGTATCGGTTCATCGGCGTACTCCTTATGAAGAGCCTGGCCCACCAGGCGTAATTGTTGCTGGCAGTCCGGACACGGACTGCGCGGAACAACCGGAACGTACACGTAGTACGTGTGGATTGTGAGCACTGCCCAGCTTCAGACTGACAAATAAAATCGCCTGACTGGATAGGCGCTAAGCCAGGATCAGGCGGTCAGCCAGGCAAACTCATGGAAGCGATAACCCATCATCATGCCCGACGGCCAGGCCTCCACACCTTTCACCTTTTTGTTGTAACCGTCAGTCGAGCTGATAAAGGTCGGGATAATGGTGCCGCAATGGTCATAAATCAGCGCCTGCATATCGCCATACATCTGCTTGCGCTTCGCCTGATCGCGCTCGCCACGTGCAGCAATCACCAGCTGATCGAACTGTGCGTTCTTCCAGCCTGATTCGTTATTCGGTGCGCTAGAGAGATAAAACTGTGAGAACAGCATGTCGAGCGTCGGACGCGGGTTTATCGAGCCGTATCCCACCGGATCTTTGGTCCAGTGCGAAGACCAGTAACCATCATACGGCACGCGTCGCACTTTGAAGTTGATACCCGCCCCTCGCGCCACCTGCTGAATCAGCTGGCCGCCTTCGTTGGCGCCTTCAATATTCGGGGTGGTAATGATCTCCACCGTCGAACCGGTCATGCCGGCTTTTTTGATGTGGAATTTCGCCTTTTCGACGTCGAGTGGCCGCGGTTTGAGATCGGCGTTGTAGAGCGGGTGCCACGGCGGAACCGGCGTGTCATTGCTGACGTCGCCGTAGCCCTGCAGCACGGTTTTGACCAGCATTTCACGCGGCTGCAGGTATTTCATTGCCAGCACGAAATCTTCGTTGCTGCCCGGCTTGACGTCGGTGCGCACAATCAGGTTGGTGTACATGCCCGATTTACTCTCCAGCACGCCGAAGTCAGCGGTGGCCTTGATGCGTTTGCAATCGGCTGCCGACAGGGTGGAGACAATATGCAGATCGCCCGACATCAGCGCATTGACCCGCGCCGCATTGTCGGTAACACCAATCAGCTCAACCTCATCCAGATGCGGTAAGCCGGGCTTGTAGTAGTTGGGGTTTTTGCTGCCAATCGAGCGCACGCCCGGCATAAAGGCTTTGCAGATGAACGGGCCGGTACCGATGCCCTTGCTGAAATCTTTGGTGCCATCCTGCACGATCAGAAACGGCGGCGTCGCCAGCATGTAAGGCACATCGAAGTTGGCGCTATTCAGCTCCAGCAGCACCTCATGATCGCCAACTGCGCTGATGGTTTTGAACTGATCGGCCAGCTTGAAAGCGTTGGAGGCGACGGCCGGATCTTTATGGCGGCTGAGCGAGTAGACCACATCTTTGGCGGTAAAGGGTTTGCCGTCGTGGAAGGTAACGCCCTGCCGCAGTTTGATATGCCAGCTGATGCCGTCACTGGACTCCAGCGATTCAGCCAGCGCCGGCTGCGCCATCAGGCTTTTATCCAGCTCGGTCAGGCCGCTGTAAAACATGTACTGGCGGGTGTAGTCGCCGCTGTTGTTACTTTTTGCCGGATCAAGGGTGTCCGTGGCGGAGGCGTTCGACATCGCCGCCCGCAGCTTGCCGCCTTTGACCGGCTTATCATCGGCCAGTGCCGCGCCGGAGAAACCGATCAGGCCGCTGCTCATCACTGCGCCGGCTGAAAGAATTTTCATCAGGCTACGGCGTGACAGCGATCCTTCAGTGATCATTCGCGTCAGTGCCGGATTGACCGCGTCAGGATCTTTATTATCAAATTTGCTCATCTGTACACCCTCAATAAACCATCAAGCGAACGTGAAGTGACTCTTCCGGTGGCCGGAGGTGGCCTGAACCCGGCGGGAATTTATGACAGGCGATCCTTTGCTTTGTAATAGAGCCCGGCGAGGGGCAAAAACCATGGCTTGCCGTGATAACCGGGCAGCGCTGGCCATGACGCGCGCTGCCAGGGATTTTCAGTCTGTTTTTCGGCCAGCAGATCGGCCATCACCCGGCCCATCCACACCGACATCTGGGTGCCGTGGCCGCTGTAACCCAGCGAATAGAACAGGCCATCCTGCTCACCGGCATGCGGCAAACGATCGGCCGTCATATCGACCATGCCGCCCCAGCAGTAGGCCAGTGACGTATTGCTGAGCTGAGGAAACATCTGCGTCATGGCCCGACGCAGGATCTCGCCGCTGCGCGAATCGGAGGTCGGGTTGCTGACCGCAAAACGCGCCCGGCCGCCGAACACCAACCGACGATCGGCGGTGCTGCGAAAATAGTTACCGATGTTGAGTGACGTGACGTAGGTGCGATCGTGAGGCAACACCTGGCGCAGCAAGTCTTCATCCAGCGTCTCGGTCACCACGATAAAGCTGCCGACCGGCACGATGCGGCGCTGAAACCACGGAAAAGGCCCGACGTTGGAGCAGCCTGTTGCCATCAGTACTTTGTCGGCCAGAATCACGCCCTGATCGGTATGCACCCGATGCTGATAACCACTGAGTCGCTCCAGCCGGGTCACCGGATGATGCGGGTAAATTTTTGCTCCGCTTCGGGCGGCGGCGTTGGCCAGTCCGACGCCAAACTTGCCCATGTGCATCTGTCCGCCGCGTTTTTGCAGCAGGCCACCGTGAAAATCATCGCTGCCGATCTCCTGCCGGACGGCCGCTTTGTCGAGCAGCTCAATCTCCGGGTCCACCGTGCGACGCATCAGCTCGGCGGCTTCACGCAGCCCGGCGAGGTGGGTCGCTTTGCTGGCCAGCTTGAGCTTGCCGCACAGGCGAAAATCGCAGTCGATCCGTTCGTCCCGCACCAGCTGTTCGACGTAGCTGACCGCGTCATCAAAAGCCCGATAGAAGCGACTGGCCTGTTCCAGCCCCTGACTCGCCACCAGCGCGGCAAAGTTATGCGCCACCCCGGTATTGCAGTGCCCGCCGTTACGCGACGAGGCCTGACTCATCACCTCGCCACTCTCCAGCAGCACCACGCTGAGGCCGCTGCGCGCCAGGCTGAGCGCCGCCGAGACGCCGGTAAAACCACCTCCAATCACCACCACATCCGCCTGTGATGGCAGCGGGTCGCTGGCGGCCCCGCTAAAGGCCGGCGCGGTGGCTTGCCAGAACGATTCCAGTTTCATGGCGCTATCCTCAGAGTCCAACGACGCCTGGCAGGCCGCCGATGTCTTTAATTTCGGTGTACTGGTAGTACGGATTGGCCGGCTCGTGACCGCGGTTGACCCACACTTTGTTTTTGATGCCGAGATCGTGCGCGGTCATCAGGTCGTAGCGGAAACTGGAAGAGACATGGAGGATCTCATCCGGGCGACAGTCGAGCTTCTCCAGCATGTACTCGAAGCCTTTCATCTGCGGCTTATAAGCCCCCGCCTCTTCTGCGGTGATGGTCATATGGATCGGCGCACCGAGACGCGGCACGTGATGCGGGATCAGGTCGTTCATCGAGTTAGTCAGCAGCACCAGCGGAAACGCCTCCGCTACTTTTGCCAGCCCGGCCGGCACGTCGGGATGCGGTCCCCAGCTGGCACAGTCGGTATAAATAAAGTCGCTGTCGGCTTTGTCCCAGCTGACACCCCACTTTTTACAGGTGCGCTGCAGGGCGTTGCTGACCACGTCGTAATAGGGTTTCCAGGCGCCCAGGACCTCATCCAGCCGATAGCTGGAGAAATCGGTAGTGAACGCGTGCATCTGCTGCGGGGCGATGCGGTCGCTGAAGCGACGCTGCGCGGCACCGGCCATGTCGAACAGAATCAGCGTGCCGTAACAGTCGAACGTGATGTATTTCGGTTTAAACAGTGCCATGTAACAACCTCGTCATTGTCAGTTGCGCTTAGAAATCGATGAGTACGCTTTTCTGGCGCTGGCAGGCCTGAAATGCCTGACGCCCTAAATCTTTCCCGATGCCCGATCCCAGGAAGCCACCGGTTGGAATAATGAAATCGCCGGAGCGGCCATAGCGGTTGATCCAGACGGTGCCGGCGTCGATGGCGCGCATCGCCCGCATCGCACGTGGCAGGCTGAGGGTGTGAACCCCCGCGCACAGGCCGTAAGTGTCGTGTGCCGCCAGCGCCAGACCCTGCTCTTCATCGTCGAACGGCTGGATGGTCAGCACCGGACCAAAAATTTCCTGCTGCACTGCCGGATTGTCCTGGCTGACGTGGCTTAGCAAGGTGGGTTGCCAGAACCAGCCGCCGTCGGTATCCGCGAAGCGTTCACCGCCCACCAGCACCTCGGCACCCTGCGCTTTGGCGGCTTCAATCACTGAACAGACCTTGTTGCCCTGACGTTCATCGATCAGCGGCGCATAGCGACTGCCTTCGTGCCAGGTCACGCCCGGAGTCACTTCACGGCACAGCCGCGCCAGCCGTTCAGTCAGTGCATCGGCAATGCCGCGCTGGACGATTAAGCGGGTGCCCGCCACGCAGGCCTGGCCGCCGTTGGCGGTGAAACCCCGCAGAATGCGCTGCGCCAGGATGTCCGGGTCACCGGCATCATCAAACACCAGCTGTGGACTTTTACCGCCAAGTTCCAGCGTGACCGGTTTCATGCCGAACTGCGCCGCATCGCTCATGATGCGCGCGCCGGTCAGGGTGGAGCCGGTGAAGGAGACTTTGCGCACCAGAGGATGTTTCACCAGCGCACTGCCGGTCACCGCACCACTGCCCTGCACGATGTTGAGGATCCCGGCCGGTAAGCCAGCCTGAATCGCCAGCTCGGCCATTCGCACGGTGGAAAACGGGGTCAGTTCAGAAGGTTTGAGCACCACGGCATTACCGGCTGCCAGCGCCGGTCCGCATTTCCATGACGCCATCGACAGCGGGAAATTCCACGGGGTGATGGCCCCAATCACGCCATAGGGTTCGGCCACCAGCATACCGAGACTGCTGTCGCGGGTCGGAAACAGGTCGCCGCTGTATTTGTCGGCGCATTCGGCATAAAAGCGAATCGCTTCGGCGGTGAACGGAATTTCGTGCAGTACCACATCACTGATTGGCCGGGTCGACCCGAGCGCTTCGAGCTGAGCCAGCAGCGGGTCCTGCTCGATCAGATCGGCCCAGCGCCGTAATACCCGACCGCGCTCACGCGGCGCACAGCCGGACCAGCCGCTGGTTTTCAGCGCCTGATGAGCCACGGTCACGGCATGGTCGACATCCTGTGGCGTGGCGTCATGCAGCGTGGCGTATACCTTGCCGTCGGAGGGACGCTTCACCGCAAAGGGCGCGCCCTGGCTCTGAAGATGCTGGCCGCCAATATAATGACCAACCGGAAGGGAAACTTTTTCAGGGTCGAAACTTAACATGGAAGAATCCTTATTTGTTACACCCGTCATTCGCTGGCTTATTAGCGTTTTAAACGTCACTTAGTTATCGCGTTAATAAGCTAATGCAGAAAGTATGCCAGCCGGGCAAAAAATAAAAATGCGTTTAAAACAGCGCAAAAAAATTTTCTGCCGTATTGGCGGAGGAATTTTTGCGGAATTGCCGAACAATTAAACAGATGATTTACTTCACAAAATTTATGCACTCTGCGGGTGCAACGCGCACGGAAATTGCACCATTACGGGTATCGCTGAGTCAGCGTTGCACCCGACGACAGAATTTCGCCTTCAATTTATCGACACAGTTCACATCATTGATAAATTTCCAGCTTTTTCAGAGTGCAGATAAATCAGAGCGCAGATAAATAAGTCAGCCGGTGAGAAAAGATTCAGCAAAAAAAACGCCAGCCCGAAATGCAGGCTGACGCATTTTTATTCACTGCTTATTCAGAGGCTGCCGATATGAAATGTTTTTTGTTCCAGGTACTCATCAATTCCATATCGCGAACCTTCCCGGCCAATGCCGGATAATTTCACCCCGCCAAACGGTGCCACTTCTAATGAAATTGCCCCGGTATTGAAGCCGACCATGCCGAACTCCAGCGCTTCCGCCACCCGCCACGCCCGGCGGATATTTTCAGTGAAGAAGTAGGCTCCCAGCCCATACGGCGTGTCATTAGCCATCGCAATTGCCTGCTCTTCATCATCAAAAATAAACAGCGGCGCGACCGGGCCGAAGGTTTCTTCATGGGCGATACGCATGCTACTGGTCACGTTACCCAGCACCGTCGGTTCAACAAAGGTACCGTTGTTGCGGCTGATCCCGCCGGTCAGCAGCGTGGCACCCTGACTCAGAGCATCGTCGATGTGTCCGTTCACTTTCTCTACTGCCCGGTTGTTAATCAGCGGGCCAATGGTGGTGCCCGGCGTAAAGCCATCGCCGACTTTCAGGGTGGCGACCGCCTCCAGCAGTCTGGCGCTAAAGCGTGGATAGATGTCGCGCTGCACCAGAATCCGGTTGGCGCAGACGCAGGTCTGGCCGGCATTGCGGAACTTGCTGACCATCACCCCGGCCACCGCTATCTCAATATCGGCATCGTCAAATACGATCAACGGGGCATTGCCGCCCAGCTCAAGGCTCAGGCGTTTGATGCTGTCAGCGCTTTGCTGCATCAGCAGTTGTCCGACCCGGGTAGAGCCGGTAAAGGAGATTTTGCGCACCGTGCGGCTGGCAGTCAGCGCTTCACCGATTTCGGTCGGCAGACCGGTAAGCACCTGCAGCACGCCAGACGGGAAGCCGGCACGCTCCGCCAGTACCGCCAGCGCCAGCGCTGAGAGCGGCGTCAGTTCAGACGGTTTGACTATGATCGGGCAGCCAGCGGCCAGCGCGGGGGCGACTTTGCGGGTGATCATCGCAATCGGGAAATTCCACGGCGTAATGGCGGCTGCCACGCCGACCGGCTGTTTCAGCACCAGAATACGGCGGTCATCGCTGGGGGCCGGAATGGTGTCGCCATAGATGCGGCGCGCCTCTTCAGCGAACCATTTAACAAAGCTGGCACCGTACAGCACCTCACCTTTGGCTTCTGCCAGCGGTTTGCCCTGCTCGGCGGTCATGATAATCGCCAGATCGTCGGCATGATCAATAATCAGCTGGTGCCATTTTTCCAGCAGCGCCGCACGCGTGGCATTGGGCGTCTTTCCCCAGGCAACGCGGACCGATTCGGCATGCGCAATCGCCTGCTCAGTCTCGGTTTTTCCCAGCGCTGGAATAGTGGCGATGGTTTCGCCAGTGGCAGGATCGGTAACCGGCAGTGTGACGCCCTGCTGTGCGCCCTGCCAGCGTCCGGCGAACAACGCCTGCTGGCGCAGTAGATCGCTATCTTTCAGTTGTAGTCGCGACATAACATCCCCTTGTGATCGGCTGATTCCACTTTATCGCGGCGGGTCAGCGCAGGATGTTGTTGTCAGAGAGGAGAAAGTGCCGGAAAGGAATTTTTCGCCGCGAAAAGAAATTTTATGCCGTGCGGCGAAATGCGCACCCCAGCGGATGCGCATCAGCGTTAAATCTGGAAGTCGATTACCGGTTCATCTTCATTACCGTAGGAGAGTGCCTGACGTTTGATCTCTTCCAGTGACAGGTTAGCGTTGCACAATTCAAGGAATTGCCAGACATAGTTACGCTGTAGCTGCCCGCGCTTGAGGCCGAGCCAGACGGTGCTGGCATCGAACAGGTGCGTCGCCTCGACCCGGACCAGGTCATCGTTCTCTTCGGTTTCGCATGCCTGATCGGCCAGTATCCCGACGCCTAAACCGAGTTTAACGTAGGTTTTCACCACGTCGGAGTCCTGTGCGCTGAGCACAATATCGGGTTTCAGTCCGGCCGACTGGAAAGCCCGATCGACGCGTGACCGTCCGGTGATCCCCTGACGATAGGTGATCAGCGGATAGCGGCTGAGGGTGCTGAGCGATACCGGCTGATTCTGCACCAGCTCATGCTCTTTCGGCACCAGTAAAGCGTGGTGCCAGCTGAACCACGGGAACGCCGCCAGGCTGCTGTTATTGACCAGCATTTCACTGGCAATGCCGATATCCGCCTCACCCGCCAGCAGCATGCTGACAATTTCCTGCGGCGAACCCTGATTCAGTTCCAGCCGGACGTTGGGATAGAGCTGACGGAACGCCTTAATGATTTTCGGCAGGCTGTAGCGCGCCTGGGTGTGGGTGGTAGCGATAGTCAGTATGCCGCTGGTTTCATTGGTAAAAACATCGGCCAGCCGACGCACTTTGCCGGCCTCATCGAGAATGCGCTCGGCGATGGTCAGTAATGCTTTTCCTGGCTCCGTCATGCCCAGCAGGCGTTTGCCACGCCGGATAAAAATTTCGACGCCCAGTTCATCTTCAAGGTCACGAATATGCCTGCTCACACCCGACTGGGACGTAAATAGCGTATTGGCGACTTCCGTTAAATTAAATTCACAGCGTGCCGCCTCGCGGATGATTTTAAGTTGTTGGAAATTCACGGTATTTACCTCCCTTTACGTAATCTGATTTGTTGATGGTAAGAACTATTATTGATAACAGGAAATACTAAAAAAGTTACTTATATGACAATAGGGAATAAAGGGGTGGGATTGAGGGGGGCGTGTTCGCTGCGCGAACGGGGCTGCAGAGGGTTTCGTTTGCCGGCTGGCAGCGGGTATGCACTGAGCGGGTTTCGCCCGCCTGGCCCTGGGTTCGCTGCGCGAACGGGCTATGAGCAGGTTTCGTTCGCCGGCTGGCTGCGGCAGTTTCAGTTTCGCCGCTGCCGGCGACCGACAAGGGGGCGCCAGTCGCCGCGCCCCCTTGACCCCGGGCTCCGGCCTGCTTCACCGCCGCTTCGCGGTCCCTTCGCCTCTTCCGGATTTCTCACGGACCGTCGGGACGCGCCATCCCTGGCACGACCCCGACTCTTCGCGACCTCCCTGTCGCTCGTCCTGAAATCCCTCATCGGCTCAGCGCTTCAGATGGCCTCCCTAACCCCTCGCTGTGATTTTTATGTTTCTTTATGGGTGCTTCGTTGCTGTGATGAGTGAACACTATAAGTGTCAATGTTTCTTTCACGTTAAGAGGCGTTAACCGTCAGGAAAAAGAAAGTATCCATACAGCCACCAGATGTAATCCCTGCCACCAGCCACCAGGCAAAACCAGTCCATATACAAGACAGAGAGATTACAGACGGGGATTTACCAGAGGCGTCCGCAGCGCTGAGGAACAACCGGGGGCCAGGAGAGCCGACAGGAGGTCGGCGAAAGGACGGATCGTGCCAGGGATGGCGCGTCCGGCCGGTCCGTCGGCCGCAGGGCGTGACGAAGGAACCGCGCGCAGCGTGGCGCGCAGGCCGCCGGACGCCGGGATTGTTAAGGGGCGGGCGTCCGCCCCTTGACGCGTCCGCCTGCTCAGGCAACCTGAAACTCCCCATCGCCTGGCGGGCGAAACCTCACTCAATGTCAGACCGCAGCAGGTCTAACTAACCCACCAGACACCAGGCAAAACCAGTCCATATACAAGTCAGAGAGATTACAGACGAGGATTTTACCAGAGGCGTCCGCAGCGCTGAGAAGTGAACGGAGGCCAGGAGAGCCGACAGGAGGTCGGCGAAAGGACGGATCGTGCCACGGATGGCGCGTCCGGCCGGTCCGTCGGCCGCAGGGAGTGACGAAGGCACCGCGCGCAGCGTGGCGCGCAGGCCGCCGGACGCCGGGATTGTTAAGGGGCGGGCGTCCGCCCCTTGACGCGACCGCCTGCTCAGGCAATCTGAAACTCCCCATCGCCTGGCGGGCGAAACCTCACTCAATGTCAGACCGCAGCAGGTCTAACTAACCCACCAGACACCAGCCAAAACCAGTCCATATACAAGTCAGAGAGATTACAGACGAGGATTTACCAGAGGCGTCCGCAGCGCTGAGGAACAACCGGAGGCCAGGAGAGCCGACAGGAGGTCGGCGAAAGGACGGATCGTGCCAGGGATGGCGCGTCCGGCCGGTCCGTCGGCCGCAGGGAGTGACGAAGGCACCGCGCGCAGCGGGGCGCGCAGGCCGCCGGACGCCGGGATTGTTAAGGGGCGGGCGTCCGCCCCTTGACGCGACCGCCTGCTCAGGCAACCTGAAACTCCCCATCGCCTGGCGGGCGAAACCTGCTCAGTGTCAGCCTGCTGCAAAGCGAAACCTTATCAATCTTTCCCCGCTTTCAGCGGCCTGAACCCAGCCAGTCAGGGCTAAAAACTCACCGGCAGGATTTTACCAGAGGCGTCCGCAGCGCTGAGAAGTGAACGGAGGCCAGGAGAGCCGACAGGAGGTCGGCGAAAGGACGGATCGTGCCAGGGATGGCGCGTCCGGCCGGTCCGTCGGCCGCAGGGAGTGACGAAGGCACCGCGCGCAGCGTGGCGCGCAGGCCGCCGGACGCCGGGATTGTTAAGGGGCGGGCGTCCGCCCCTTGACGCGTCCGCCTGCTCAGGCAACCTGAAACTCCCCACCGCCCGGCGGGCGAAACCCGCTCAGTGTCAGACCGCAGCAAACGCAACATTACTCAATGTCAGTCCGCACCAAGCGAAACCCGCTCAATATCAGACCGCAGCAAGCGTAACCTGCCCCATTAACTCACCAACATCAACTCACGCTCTTCGCTCATCGGCTTATTCAGCAGCGACAGCAGAATATTTTTTACTGCCTGCGCCGACGGCGACAACGGTAAACGGGCGGAGATATTCAGCGACAGCGGCAGGCTGAGTGACGGACTGTTGATCCGTGCCATCCAGGCATTGGTTGAGCCAACCAGCGAACGTGCGGCGGATTCCGGCAACACCGTGACGCCCATACCGCTGGAGATTGCCGCCGTCAACGTAGAGATCGATTCGATTTCGCCGATGATACGTGCACTCAGGCGACGCAGTGAAAACGCCTCATCGACACGTTTGCGCACTGCACTGTAGTCGCGCGGCAGGAACAGGCTCATCTGTGCCACATCAGCCAGATCGACACTGGCACCCGGACAGTCGGTGGCACCGACCAGATACAGCTCCTCTTTCATCAGCGGCATGCTGTTAATTCCGGCGGTCGGCGCACGATCGTACAACACCGCCATATCCAGCTGACCGTTCATCACTTTCTCATTCAGCGAGCTGCCGCTGTTTTCATGCAGATAAACCAGCACTTCCGGGAACTGATCGCGTACCGTCTGCAACAGCGGCATGGTCAGCGATGACGCCGCCGTACCCGGAGCCAGCCCAATCGAAACCTGACCGCTTAACACCTGGCCAGCATTGATCACCGCGGTTTGTGCCTGCTCACACTGGCGCAGGATGGTCCGTGCATGCGAGTAAAGAATCTTACCGGCTTCGGTCGGTGTGACGCCGCGCTTGGTGCGAATCAACAGTTGTTGATCCAGTTCGTTCTCCAGCGTCGCAACCTGCTGACTCAGCGCAGGCTGGGCGATGTGCAGCACTTCTGCCGCCTGAGTCAGACTGCCGATATCGACGATTTTAACAAAGTACTTCAGTCGTCTTAAATTCATCTTGCCTCCGTCACTAACCCCGAATAGCTAAATTGGTCTGAGCCAACCGCGTTGTTGCTAAGGAAATTGCAAGATGCAGGCCAGGTTTCATCCGGGCAGCCATCAGCCCAACCAGAATTTTCCTAACGCGCCGGAAAATAAGCGTTTCTGATTACCTCATAAGAGTTAATAAGCGGCGGCGATAGGCTGTCCGGCGACGAAACGGCCAGTCACGCACCGCGATAGTGCAGACGCTGCGAGTCAGGCGTGCATAAAAGTGATGACCTGCAGATCCGTTTTAGTGCAGCGGTAAGCGGATAAGGCACGCACAGCCTGGCTTCAGGCGCTGGCGTGGCGGCTCAGCGTGTAAACGTTATCAGTGGGATTTCTTATCGTTGGCGGGAATTCGCCGGGATCGGACTGAACATTGCCCTCTCTGCCAGGCAGCAGAGAGAGCAATGCATGCGCCAGGGTCCGGCGGCGCAGTACCGGTGGCAAATCAGCGTTTTTTACGGTTGCGATGCATATCAATCGAGACCGCAGCGACAATGATGATCCCTTTGATGATGTCCTGAATATAGGCATCGACACCGACAAAGGTGAATCCGCTTTTAATCAGGCCGAGGATCACTGCACCGATCAGCGTACCGGTGATGCGGCCGACGCCGCCCATCAGGCTGCTGCCACCGATTACGGCTGCGGCAATCGCATCCAGCTCATAGGACATCCCCATGCTCGACTGTCCGCTGCTGACACGGGCCGCCAGCACCACACCGGCCAGGCCAGAGAGCGCACCGGCAATGGTATAGACGATGATCAGGTACTTATTAACCTTGATACCCGAGACTTTGGCGGAGGTCATGTTACCGCCGATGGCGTAAACATATTTACCGTAGCGGGTATGCTTCAGGGCGATATGAAACAGCAGCGCCACCACCAGGAAAATCACCACCGGCATCGCGCCCTGGCCGATAGAGGTAAAGCCATCGGAGAGGAAGCTGATCGGGTTACCCTGAGTGTAATACTGTGCCAGACCGCGCGCCGACACCATCATGCCGAGAGTGGCAATAAACGGCGGGATACCGGTGCGGGTGATCAACACGCCATTCACCAGACCACACAGCAAGCCGACTCCGATACCGGCGGCGATCGGGATCACCGCCGGCATATTCACCAGCGACGGATACATCGGCGACAGGCTGTCCGAGGTTTGCGCCAGGCTGGCGGCGACGACGGCCGTCAGGGCGATAACCGACCCGGATGAAAGGTCGATACCGGTGGTAATGATCACCTGGGTCACGCCTACCGCGATAATCCCGATAATCGCCACCTGCAACACAATCAGGATCAGACGGTTGGTGTTGAGCAGGAAAGACTGGTCACGCACGTACCAGCCGAACATTTCAAAAATTAACGCTATCCCCACCATCACCACAAAAATGCCGGTATCTTTCGGCAATTTGTGACGCAGACTGGCGAAAAAGGAGGGTTGCTGCGGAGCTGCCGGGGTGGCAGTGGCTTTCATATTGCTCATAGTTGTCTCGCGCCTCACTCGGATGCCAACGACAGAATGGTTTCCTGATCGGCTTCTTCTTTATCGAGGATGCCGGTTATACGCCCGCCGTGCATCACCATTACCCGGTCGCTCATGCCGAGAATTTCCGGCAATTCAGACGACACCATAATGATGGCTACGCCACGGTTGGCGAGTTCACTGATTAAGCGGTAAATCTCCGCTTTTGCCCCGACGTCGATACCGCGCGTCGGTTCATCCAGAATCAGGATCTTGGGTTGCGCCAGCAGCCAGCGGGCAATCAATACCTTTTGCTGATTGCCGCCGCTGAGGTTGTTGATGATCTGATCCATGGTCGGGGTTTTGATGTTGAGTCGTCGGATTTGATCCATGCAGTCCTGCGCCATCTTCACATGGCTGACAAAACCACTTTTCCCGCTGTACTCCGGCATGTTGACGATGCTCATGTTCTCCATCACCGATAGCACCAGAAACAGCCCGGACTTTTTGCGATCCTCGGTGAGAAACGCCATCCCCTTCTCAATCGCGGTGGACGGCGAGTCGATATTGACCGGCACACCATCAATTAAAATTTCACCGCTATCGAAGCTTTCCATGCCGAACAGGCTTTCCATCACCTCGCTGCGGCCCGCGCCTACCAGACCGGCCACACCGAGGATCTCGCCACGGCGAACGCTGAAGTTGATATCGGTGAAGCGGTCTTTACAGCTCAGATTACGAACCGTCAGCACATCTTCGCCGATATCGTTGTTGAATTTCGGGAACAGCTGGGTCAGTTCACGCCCGACCATCTGGGTGATTAATGACTGGCGGGTGTATTTCGCCGTCTGGTCGCTGCCAATCCAGCTGCCGTCGCGGAAAATACTCACTTCGTCGGTGATGGCGAAAATCTCATCCATCTTGTGACTGATATAAATGATGGCTTTGCCCTGCTCACGCAGGTCACGGATGATGGTGAACAGATGCGCAACTTCCGTTTCAGTTAACGCGGAGGTGGGCTCATCCATAATGACGATGTCGGAATCCCACGAGACTGCTTTGGCAATTTCCACCATCTGCTGCGATGCGATACTCAGATCGCCGACCATACGATCGGCTTTCAGGCGGATGTTCAGTCGGTTCAGCAGCGTCTGCGTCATCTGATTCAGGCGGGCGTGATCGACAAAGCCAAACTTCATCGGTTCACGACCCAGCCAGATATTCTCGGCCACCGTCATGTACGGCACCAGATTCAGTTCCTGGTGGATCATCGAGACACCGGAACGCAAGGCATCCATAGTGTCCTGAAACTGCACCGGCTCCCCTTTAATGCGGATGGTACCCTTATCGGGACGATACATCCCGATAAGGCACTTCATTAAAGTGGATTTGCCCGCGCCATTTTCGCCCATCAAGGCATGTACCGTTCCCGGACGCACCCGCAACGAGACGTTGTCGAGTGCCTTCACCCCGGGGAAGAACTTGCTGATGCCTTCGGCTTCAAGCGCAAAAGCGGTCATACATCACCTCCGTACAGCTGGGTCGGGAACGATTATTTCAGATTACGCTGGGTAAACTGGTCCATATTTTCTTTGGTAATCAACTGGTAAGGGATATTGATAACTTTCTGTACTTTTTCGCCCTTCGCCAGTTTCACCGCAGCCTGAACCGCGCCTTCACCCTGGCCCTGCGCATCCTGGAACACGGTGGCGATCATCTTGCCCTGCTTCAGCATCTGTAACGCATCTGGCGTGCCGTCGACGCCAGCAATCAGGATTTTGTCGGGATTCTTACCCAGCGCCTGTAAGGCACCGATTGCCATTTCATCGTTGTTTGAGGCGATGGCGTTGATGTCGTTGCCAGCGGTCATCCAGTTGCTGACCACATCCACCGCGTCGTTACGCATGAATTTTGCGGTCTGCTTCTGCACGATTTTGATGCCGGGGAATTTTGCGGCGACTTCTTCTACCCCTTTGGTGCGGTCACGGGTCGATTCATTCGCCAGGTCGCCCATCAGAATGGCGACGTTGCCTTTGCCGTTCATCGCTTTGGCGAGTGCTTCCATTTGTAAACGTCCGGCCAGTTCGGAATCGGAACCGACGTAGGCCATTTTGTCGGTCAGCTCAGCCTGTGGACGACGGTTAACGAAGATCAGCGGGATACCGGCTTTACTGGCCTGATCCATAATCGGCTTCACCGCGTTGGTGTCGACCGGGTTGACGATGATGGCGTCAACGCCCTGACCGATGAAGGTCTGAACCTGTTGCAGCTGCTGTGAAACGTCACCTTTGGCATCTTCTACCTGACCTTTAACGCCATCTTTCTGCATCTCTTTCTGCATTGAGGTGCGCAGGATGGTGAGAAAGTTGTCGTCAAACAGTGCCATAGAGACACCAACCGAGAGATCTTTTGCCATGACGGCGGCAGGCAACATGCAGGCTAACAGTGAGGCGACAATCGTTTTTTTAATGTTCATAGGGACCCTTCTTATTTGTTAACTTGCTCAGTGGCTGACACTGCGAATGAAAAATATCTTTTACATTCATCCAACCGGGCTGGCGTCTGTTTCGGTAAATTTGAGGTAAGACTTCCGCTTCTGGCTATTTTTGTGACCGACCACTCCTTTTCACAATCACTTGATTCACAAACAGTTAATTTCAAAATGACGTTTTACTTTTTCAGAAAGGTTGCGTCCGTGATGATAAGCAGTTTATTTATTCCATATAATCACGTTTTGAAATTTTTATCATAAAAGCACTGAAATGATTGTTTTAACATCGCCAAATAACAAAACTTTGACACGCATCTAACATCTGTGGAGAAATGCCTTTAAATTGAGATCCTGTTGGCAGTTTGAAAAGTCACCGAAAACCCTAAAAAAACGCCGATCCGCTGCTTTTACGAGCATCTGAACGCAATT
This sequence comes from Pantoea sp. AN62, assembly GCF_050432985.1. Lineage (NCBI taxonomy): Bacteria > Pseudomonadati > Pseudomonadota > Gammaproteobacteria > Enterobacterales > Erwiniaceae > Pantoea > Pantoea sp. AN62. The sequence goes on from NZ_JBNPYB010000008.1 coordinate 132,586, forward strand.
CATCAAAGAGAGCTTTGACAAGCTGAACCCACGCCGCTAATATTCGCCCCGTTCCAGCAATTCCTCTGTAGTTCAGTCGGTAGAACGGCGGACTGTTAATCCGTATGTCACTGGTTCGAGTCCAGTCAGAGGAGCCAATTTCCTGCTTTCATGCATCCTTGCGAATCATTATATGATGTTGGTTCAACAGGTTAGCGTGAAAACTCTTCCCGATGCATTTTGATTTTATCCTCCGCATCGGGAGAATTTGGTGGTCAGATTTGGGGTCAGTTTGGTTCGATTATGGAGTGACCCCCATATGTCTCTCAACGACACGAAAATCCGCAGTCTCAAACCTTCTGAAAAATCCTTCAAAGTCTCCGATTCACACGGTCTATACCTCTTGGTCAATCCAGGCGGCTCACGTCTCTGGTATCTTAAGTATCGAATTAACGGTAAAGAATCCCGCCTTGGCTTAGGCGCTTATCCCGATGTATCCCTTTCCGACGCCCGGCAACAACGAGACGGTATCCGCAAGTTGCTGGCGCAGAACATTAACCCCGCTCAGCAACGTATAGCCGAAAGAGCCGCCCGCTCACCGGAAAAGGTCTTTAAGACAGTGGCGCTGGCGTGGCATAAAAGCAATAAAAAATGGTCGCAGAATACCGCTGACCGTCTGCTTGCCAGCATGCACAATCATATTTTTCCGGTTATCGGACATCTGTCCGTCACGGAACTTAAACCCCGTCATTTCATTGACCTGCTGAAAAGCATTGAGAAAAAAGGTCTGCTGGAAGTCGCGTCCCGCACGCGGCAGCACCTCTGTAACATCATGCGTCATGCGGTTCATCAGGGATTCATTGACAGCAACCCGGCGGCAAACCTTGACGGCGTGACAGCGCCCCCCGTTAAGCGCCACTACCCCGCCCTGCCGCTGGAACGCCTGCCGGAATTGCTGGGGCGCATTGATGGTTATCAGCAGGGACGAGGGTTAACCCGTCAAGCGGTCCTTCTGACCCTTCACCTGTTTATCCGTTCCAGTGAACTGCGTTTCGCCCGATGGAGCGAGTTTGATTTCAGGAACTGTATCTGGACCATCCCCGCTACCCGCGAAGCTCTTCCCGGTGTTCGTTATTCCGGACGCGGAGCCAAAATGCGCACGCCCCACATTGTTCCATTATCCCGGCAAGCCATCGTTATCCTGAAACAAGTAGAGGAAATCTCAGGTCATCTGGAACTAGTGTTCCCCGGTGACCATAACCCTTACAGGCCAATGTGTGAAAATACAGTCAACAAGGCACTGCGACTGATGGGCTATGACACAAAAATGGACATTTGCGGCCATGGCTTTCGGGCAATGGCATGCAGCGCCTTAATGGAATCCGGACTCTGGTCGAAGGATGCTGTTGAACGCCAAATGAGTCATCAGGAACGCAACAGCGTGCGGATAGCTTATATCCACAAAGCTGAACATCTGGAAGCCCGTAAAGCGATGATGCAGTGGTGGTCTGATTATCTTTATACGTGCCGGGAAAACTATGTTCCCCCATATATATATAGTAAAAATATCAGTCATGAAGCTACCTGAGTCAGCAAAAAACTAATCAGGATTACGATAACAACAGCATCTGACAACGCAGATGCTGTTGTTATTTTTCTGTATCTTCTTCATGGTATTTCCCCTTCCATTTATCCTTGTCAGTTGGTATTAAAATCCGCCCTGTAATTTTAGAACAAAACAATGAGGGGTATGATATTCACAGAGGGTTATAACTCATCACGCTTTATACCAGAACTCTTTTTCAGAACAGGTTTATTCCTTCTGACAGCCCCTGGTGTATGATGCATTTCATTTCTCATCGCTCGGGTAAATACCTGCTGACTGGTAAACCCGAGCATAAAGCACACCTCTATGACGGGTATATCCGTATTCTCCAGTAAAAAATAAGCACGTCTTAGTTTTTCAAGCTTTATATATTTCCCTAGACTTATTCCTGCCACCTCCTTGAACATCCGTTGAAAATGCCATTTTGAATAACCAGCTTTTGCAGAAACATCCTCAACCTTCAGCGGCTCCTCCAGATGCTCATCAATCCATTGCATAATTTCATACACCACAAGTCGGTTTATCTTTTCCTTCCGTATTTTTTTTATGTCCATATATAGCCCCCCACAATGAGGCAGACAGGAATAACAGAAAGGCCAAAGCCCTGTTCACATCATCTGATGATTGAGATTCCACATGATCCACAACGACCCGGTAATAATGATAAAGATAATGACAGCGGAAAAGACAATGGTTACGAGGTTCCAGCGCATTTCAGAAGAAGCATTCAGGTGAAGAAAATACACCAGATGTACCAGCACCTGAACAACGGCACACGTCATGACCCCGCCTGCGATGATCCCTGCGGAAACACCACTGTCCATAACCAGCCAGAACGGGATCACCGTCAGAATGACCGACAGGAGAAAGCCGGTTATATAAGACATCGTATTGCCGTAAGCTACGCCCTGTGCGTCTGCAGAATGTCTCATGGCATTGCTCCCATCAGGTAAACAATACTGAACACGCAAATCCAGATGACATCGAGGAAATGCCAGAACAGACTCAGGCATATCAGACGGGGGCGACTGAATCCTGACAGACCTCGTCGGGCAACCTGATACATCAGGATCAGCATCCAGATCAGTCCACATGTCACATGCAGACCATGGGTGCCCACCAGAGTAAACAGCGCTGACAGGAAGCCACTGCGCTGTGGGCCGAAACCCTCAGCAGTCAGGTGACTGAACTCCCAGACTTCCATTCCGATAAAACCCAGACCACACAGAAATGTCAGGGTCAGCCATCCAAGTACACCGCCCTCGCGGTCTTTATCCATGCTGATAACAGCAAAACCATAGGTAATCGAGCTAAACAGAAGCAGCACAGTTTCCGCCAGTACAAACGGAGGTTCGAAAATATCCTTACCCGCCGGACCACCTGCAATGTTATGAACCATGACGCCGTAAGTCGCGAACTGGGTGGCGAAGATAATGCAGTCGCTCATCAGGTAGATCCAGAAGCCGAAGACCTTACTGGTACCTGTACCCTGATGCCCGTGCTCAGCACGGGTGCGGAAGGATGAATCCAGGGCTTCACTTACCATATGTCACACCGGCTTTGTTTATTTCTGCAAAGTGCTGATCCTCGATTTTTTTTATCTCGGCGACGGGTACGTAATAATCCACATCTTCATCGAAGCTTTTAATAACCCAGGTCAGGATAATCCCGAGGAATGACAATCCCGCCAGCCACCAGATATGCCAGATAGCCCCGAAGCCAAACCCGATGCAGAGCAGACCAATAATCAGCCCCGCCCCGCTGTTTTTCGGCATATGGATTTCGGCATAGTTAGCAGGTTGCTTGTATGCCTCCCCTCTTTCCTTCATTTCCCAGAACGCATCACGTTCGTGGACAAAAGGCACTTCAGCAAAGTTATAGAATGGCGGCGGGGAAGAGGTGGACCACTCCAGTGTCCGTCCGCCCCACGGGTCGCCGGTCATATCCCGGTTTTCGTGGCGGTCGCGCACCGACACCCAGAACATAATGACCTGGCACAGTATCCCGCAGGCTATCAGCGCAGCACCGCTGGCTGCCACGACCAGCAGGGGATGGAACTGGGGGTCAATATTCTGACTCAAGCGGCGGGTCATCCCCATGAACCCCAGCACATAGAGCGGCATAAACGCCACATAAAATCCGATGATCCAGAACCAGAACGCCCTCTTGTTCCATTTTTCATTCAGGGTGAACCCCATCGCTTTCGGGAACCAGTAGGACACACCAGCCATACTGCCGAACACCACTCCGCCGATAATGACATTATGGAAGTGGGCAATCAGGAACAGGCTGTTGTGCAGGACAAAGTCAGCTCCCGGCACGGCCAGCAGGACGCCGGTCATACCCCCTATAGAAAAGGTGACAATAAAACCTACCGTCCATAACATAGCGGAGTGCATCTGAATGCGCCCCTGATACATGGTGAACAACCAGTTGAAGATTTTCACACCAGTCGGGATAGCGATAATCATCGTCATGATCCCGAAGAAGGCGTTAACGTTCGCACCGGCTCCCATGGTGAAGAAGTGATGCAGCCATACCAGGAAGGAAAGCAAAGTGATGGCGACCGTTGCCCACACCAGCGAGGTATAACCGAACAGACGTTTCCTGGAAAAGGTTGCCACCACTTCCGAGTAGACCCCGAAGACCGGCAACACCAGTATATACACTTCCGGATGGCCCCACGCCCAAATCAGGTTGACGTACATCATCATGTTGCCGCCCATATCATTGGTGAAGAAATGGAAGCCCAGATAGCGGTCAAGGGTCAGCAATGTCAGCGTGACGGTCAGCACAGGGAAAGAAGCGATAATCAGCACGTTGGTACACAACGACGCCCAGGTGAACACCGGCATCTTAAACATCGTCATACCCGGTGCACGCATTTTCAGTATGGTGACGAAGAAGTTAATCCCGGTCAGTGTGGTCCCGATCCCCGACAGCTGGAGTGTCCATATCCAGTAATCCACCCCGACACCGGGACTGTACGCTAACTCCGAAAGCGGCGGATATGCCAGCCAGCCGGTGGTCGCAAACTCCCCCACTCCCAGGCAGAGATTAACCAGCACCACGCCTACCACCGTTAACCAGAAACTCAGGTTGTTCAGGAAAGGAAAAGCCACATCACGCGCGCCAATCTGCAGGGGCACCACAATATTCATCAGGCCGATAACGAAAGGCATCGCCACGAAAAAAATCATGATTACACCGTGACCCGTAAAAATTTGATCGTAGTGCCAGGGCGGCAGATACCCCGCCCCTTCCACTCCGGATGAGGCCAGTACCTGCTGGCTGCGCATCATGATTGCATCGGAAAAGCCGCGCAGTAACATCACGAACGCGACGATGATGTACATGATCCCGAGCTTTTTATGGTCAACGGAGGTCAGCCATTCGGACCATAAATATTTCCACTTACCGTAATATGTGATGGCGGCAACAATTGCCACACCAAGTATCAGAATAGCAACGATCGTTACCCTGACAATCGGGTCCTCAGGTATGGCATCCAGCGTCAGTTTTCCTGTGAGCATAATTAATTTCCCCGCGCTCTGTGTGAGAGGTGTTGTTCCGGCTCTGACCCAGTCATTCCCGTCTCCTTATCGTGATCGTGTGCTTTAAATTTTTCAGTCACGTATCTGAACAACGTCGGATCGATGACAGAGAAGAATTCAACCGGGTGGTTTTCGTCAGGCTCAGCCAGTTTTTCAAAATCAGCCGGACCGAGCAGCATATCCGGTGATTTCTTCACATCAGCGATCCACTGTTCAAACGCGGTATTATCCGGTACGGCAGTCGCTTTAAATTTCATGCCGGAAAAGCCCCTGCCGCTGTAACTGGACGAGATTCCGTTGAAGGTTCCCGTTTCACCGGCGATCAGATGCAGCCGGGTCTGCATGCCCGGCATCGCATAAATCTGGCTGCCGAGTGCCGGAATAAAAAAGCCATTCATCACGGAATTGGATGTAATACGCAAATTCAAGGGGGTATTTACCGGGAATACAATCTGATTGACGGTGGCAATGCCCTGTTGGGGATAAATAAACAACCATTTCCAGTCCAGGGAGATGACTTCGATATCGATGGGTTTCACCGCAGAGGTCAGTGGCCTGGATGGGTCAAGCGCATGGGTGGACTTCCATGTCAGCACGGCCAGAAACAGAATAATCAGGACGGGCACCGTCCAGACCACCGCCTCCACTTTATTGGAGTGGGACCAGTCAGGCGTATATTTCGCCGTGGTATTCGTGGTCCGGTATTTCCAGGTAAACACAACTGCCATCAGAACCACGGGAATAACGACCACTAACATCAGACAAAAAGCCGTAATGATTAGCGCCCGTTGTTCAATAGCGATTTGCCCTTTGGGATCAAGTAAAACAGCATGACATCCGCTTAGTAATAACGTCCCTGTTATTACCGGCAGGCATTTCACAATGGTCTTATATTTATGATATCGCATGGGACAACCTCATTTCACGGACTTGCAGACCGGCAATAAATAATGAAACCTTTTCACGGGGAGATACTCTGCCCTTCTCATTCCCGCTACCGCCATTCCTGTTATTTAATGGCCCGACATCTTCTGAAGCGGCCCTTTCGGTTTTTTGATTAGCCAGATAATGCCTATGGACCCCAGCATCAGAACGGTGGCCGACTGATAGAAATCGTTCGTTGCCAGCATGATGGCCTGACTGTCGATCATTCTCGAAAACAGAGCCGCTGACGTGTCTGTCGGAATACCGGCCGCGCCCAGCGTGTTGCTGACAATCCCTGGCACGTCAGGATTGATTGCCGTCACCAGCTCCGCTCGGTTAAATTTTGTCATATGTTCCCAGTAGGTCTGGGTCAGGGAAGAGCCTACCGCCATGCACATGACACGCAGGAAGTTCTGCAGCCCGGAACCGGCTGCCACTTTCTCCGGCGGCAGTTCGGACACGCCCAGCGAGGTGAGCGTGATAAGGCAGGCGGGAACTCCGGCCCCCAGAACGAACATGGGAACGGCAACTGACATAAAGTCAGCCTGCGACGTCAGCAGGGCACGCATCACAAAGGAGACCGCCAGTACCCCCATGCCATAGCTCACCAGCAGACGGGGATCGACCTTCGGCAGCAGACGACCAATTATGGGCGAGCTCAGGACGGCCAGGATCCCCATGGGGCCCGTCGCATACCCGGCCCAGGTTGCCGTGTATCCCATCCATTGCTGTAACCAGAGGGGGGTCAGCACGATATTCCCGAAGAAAATACCGAACATCAGACAGAGCGTGACGGTAGATACCACCCAGTTACGTGACTTAAATACGCTCAGATCCAGCACCGGTTGCTCAGCGGTGAGCTCCCAGATAATCAGCGAGATCAGGGCAATAGCGGCCACAATGGCGCAGACAATGATAATATCCGAGGAAAACCAGTCCAGTTCACGTCCTTTATCCAGCATGATCTGAAAGGCTGCCACAAAGATGACGAGCAGACCCAGCCCCACGCTGTCCAGCCGGGAACGGCTGATATGTGTTTCTTTCCCCTTCAGCACCCACCAGGTCCCAAACCCCACAATCAGACCAAAGCCGATATTGATGTAAAATACCCACTGCCAGCTCCAGTTATCCGAGATAAGCCCACCCAGTATCGGACCGAATATAGGCGCTACTACCGTCATCATTCCCCAGAGCGCCACGGCAATGTTGGCCTGTTTCTTCGGGAAGGCTGCAAGCAGCAACGTGGAAGAAAGCGGGATCAGCGGGCCACCGGCAAGCCCCTGCAGCACACGGAAAATGGCCAGGCTCGGTAGTGACCAGGAAAGACCGCAGCAGACAGAAAAAATCACAAATGCAACAACAGAAAAAAGGAATACGCGCACCTGACCGAACTGCATCGCCAGCCAGCCGGTCAGCGGCACCGTGATGGCTTCAGCCACCGCATAGGCGGTGATGATCCAGATTCCTTCTGTTGTCGACACGCCCAGGTAACCGGATATTGTGGGCATCGCGACGTTAGTAATGGTGGTATCGAGTACCACCATAAAATTCCCGAGCGAGAGCACGATTGCCGCAACAACCAGTTTGAATCCGGACAGAGGTGGAAATGCTGAACCAGACATACCTTATTTCTCCGTGTGGTCATCTCTGGCATTCGATGTCAGGTCCACCGTCACTTCCATGGACAGCCCGATGCGCAGAGGATTTTTACGCAGTTCTTCCCGCTCCAGACGAACACGCACCGGCAGTCGCTGCACGACCTTAATCCAGTTACCCGTGGCATTCTGCGCCGGTATCAGTGAAAGCGCGGAACCGGAGCCTCCGTCAAATCCCTGAACCACACCGTGATAAACAACACCGCTGCCGTACAGGTCTGAAGTCAGCTCTACCTTCTGGCCCGGTCTGACGTCGCTGAGCTGACCTTCCTTGAAATTCGCATCAACATAAATATCCTCGATGGGCACAACCCGCATCAGCCGGTTTCCAGCCTGAACATGCTGCCCGATATCCACTGAGCGCTGTGTTACCACTCCATCCACCGGGGCCCGGATAACCATACGCGCCAGGTTTATACGGGCCTGATCGAGACGGGTTCTGGCCGCCACCACAATGGGGTTAGTTTCAACGGTACTGTTCAGAAACAGGGCCTCGTTCGCCTGCCGGGATCCTTTTGCTTCGACACTGCCAGCGCGAGCAGCTTTCAGACTGGCTTCCGCTTCTCCCAGCGCGGCCGTTGCCTCCCGTAATTCTGTCTGCGCATCCGTAAAATCCTGCTCAGATACGGCCCCGGCTTTCACCAGATTCCGGCGACGTCGCTCATCAAGGGTGGCCTTATCAAACCGGGCTCGTGCCCTCGCCACATCATGTTCGGCGCTCTGAATACCTGCTTCACGCGAATCAAGCTGTCCGCTCAGAGCGGTGTCATTGGCCATAATCTGCATCACCTTCCGCCGGGCGCTGCCAAGCTCAGCTTCAGCCTGTGACACCGCAATTCTGGCGTCCGTCTCATCAAGCACGACCAGTACATCACCGGCATGCACAAGCTGCGTGTTGACCACATTTACTTTCTTCACCGGTCCGCCGACAAGCGGCGTGACGTCTGCGACTTCGGCAGCGGTATAGGCGTTATCCGTTGAGACGGATTTACCGGCAAAGAAAATCAGCCAGATGGCATAACCGATGGCGATAAGAATCAGGACGCCACCAAACAAAGCGAATAATTTACGGCGATGCTTTTTTTTATCACCGCTATCCGGTTTTGCATTCGTGTTATCCAGAGCCCTGTCCATATCCTGTGGGCCGTTTTTATCTTTATCTTCAGTCATTACGGTTTCACCTGCGCATCAAATGTTGAACTGGATTCAAATCCGCCCCCAAGGGCCTTGACGAGTGACATATCCAAGACATAACCCCGGGAATGCATGGCTGTATTCGCCAGCTCAGCCTGGAGTAACGCATCTTCAGAAATGAGAACTTCCTGATAATCGGCCAGCCCCCCCTGATACCGGGCTTTTGCCAGATGATAAGCTTCCTCGCTGTGGGACAAAGCAGATGCGGTTGCTTCTGACCTGCCCACCAGAGCAGCAAGGCTCCGTGTAACATCAGCAGTTTCACGTAATGCCTGTGTCAGCGCCTCGTTATACGACGCCACCGCATATTCATATTCCGCTCTCGCACCTTTATAGTTGGCGCGTAAACGCCCGCCTTCAAAAAGGGGTAAGCTGATGGCAGGTCCGACGCTCCCGATATCAGAGCCCGAGCTGAACAGGTTATTCAGCCCCAGTGACTGGTATCCGACGAAGGCCATCAGGTTCACGTTCGGGTAAAACTGCGCTCTGGCAACACCGATATTGCTGGCGGCGGCTTCAACCCGCCACCGTGCGGCCACCACTTCCGGATTGCGTCCGAGCAGGTTTGCGTTCAGCGCATCAGGTAACCCGACAGGGCGGCGCATCTGCAACCGGGGTCTGAGGATATCCAGCCCTCTGTCCGGCCCCCGGCCCAGTAAAGCCGCGATGCCGTTTTGGGTTAATTTGATTTGCTCATCGGCTTCAGCCAGCGCCGCTCTGGCGACATCCAGCCGGGCACCGCTTTCTTCCACGGAGACTCTGGAATCAAGTCCCTGAGCATGGCGTAACTGCACCAGCCTGACGGTATCCGTCCGGTTACGCAGTTGTCGGGCCGCAATGTCACGACTGTCATACTGGTACTGCAGACGGATATAAGCGTCCGCGAGCATCGTCGTCAGCATCAGTTTCGCGGCGGCGGCATCTGCCTCAGCAGCGCTGGCTTCGGATGTCGCGGCACGCAGCGCATCCCGGTTTTTACCCCAGAAATCCAGTTCCCAGCTAAAGTTGAGGCTGGCCTGCCCCATATCATTCCATCCGTGCGGCACGGCTGTTTTAGGGTAGATGTAGTTGTAGCTGAGCTTCTCTTTATCAATGGACGCGCTGGCGTCCATTGACGGGTATAACCGGGAACGGGCGACACCGGTTCTGGCCGTGGCTTCACGCACCCGGGCTTCTGCCTGTGCCAGAGAAGGTGAATGCGCGGTGGCTTCACTCATCAGCTGGTTAAGCTGCGTATCGCCGAAGGCCATCCACCATTTTTCCTGCGGCCAGTCAGCATGCGGAGCGGAAAAACTGCGTTGTGAAATCAGCGCCGCAGCCTGCTCCGGCTGAGGAGCAGTTCCCAGATCGGGGATCGCAGCACATGACCCCAAAGCAAGACTGAGCACGGAGATAACACATCCTTTCAGATAATGCGGACGGTACCTTACTGACTTCGTCCCATGTGCAAATCTGTAACCTGACACACACCTCATTCTTGATCGCCCTGTTTATTCTAGTTTACGGCGAACAAAGTAAACCGATCGGTTCGGTACAGTCAAGACCAAATTTCACTCAACTACGTCGCAAAAATACGTGAGTAGCACTCAGGCCTGAACGATATGATTTCGAGTTTCATCTTATGGTAAGATCAAGCTTTATTCCGGATAAGGAAGTGCAGATGTCGGTATCAACAAAGACCTCAATTGACACTAGAAGAAAAAATAAAATACTTTCTAATGATATAGTTAGTAACTTACCTGAAAAAGCACAACGCGTGCTTGAAGGAGCAAAAGCTATTTTTCTGGAAAGAGGCTATGCAGCAGCATCAACAGATATGATCCAACAGGCTGCTGGAGTCTCAAAATCAACCGTATATGCATATTATCCAAATAAAGAAGCATTATTTACAGCAGTGATTGAAATAGAATGTGAGCGTTTTCTTCAAAAAGTACATAAAATTAAAATTTCGGGAAAAGATATTTATGATAAATTATTTAAAATAGCCCGAACGTATCTGGATATTGTGCTTTCGGAAAATGGCCTCGCTCTCTACCGTGTTGTAGCTTCTGAAACACCGCGTTTTCCTGAATTAGGTAGACGTTTCTATTTAGCAGGTCCAGAAAAGATAAATAACATTGTTGAAGAAATACTACAACAAGCTGAATCTAAAGGAGAAATCTCGTTAGGTGGTATTGGGCGAAATGCAGTTGCTTCCTTATTCGTGAATATGGTACGCGGTGAGCCTCAAATACAGTGCTTAATGCATCCAAAATCTTCCACTTCTGCTGCACAGCGTGATCAATGGGCAAAGGATGCGGTCAATGCCTTTTTATTAGCCTTTCGTAAAGGATAATTATAATCTCCAGTTTTAAAGAAATTAGAAGATGCTCAGGAGTTTATAATATTATCAATTTGTTCCATATTATTATATGGAACACTACCATCAAGTGGATTACATTTTCCGAATCGTTCTTCTCTATAACTCCAGGCGACTAAATTTAGTTAGCGCCCTAACTTGCCTCTTGACAGAAATTTTGTCTATCCTGATCAAATCGAACCGTACCGTTCGTTTTAGTCAGGAGACGTTAGCATGATCGGAGTAGTAAGGTTTTCAGAACTAATGGAGCACTGGGAGGCAATTTCTCTACCAGCACCAGGAAGCATCTATGAGCCAAAGCAGCGCTCAAGCAACTGCCTCAAACATAACCCTTGCAACATAAAAGATTGGATTACTATTGAATTCTCTCAACAGGGATCCTACAAACGAAAATATGAAAATTTTCGCCATAAAGATCTTGTACTACTACTCTTTATTATTTCGGCTCGATATTTTATTCATAGAGTTTTATCTTCGTTAGTCTTAATATTATTCAGTTCATCCTTCATTATGCTCTCAGGAAATTGTCTCCTCATCCATAGTTACGAGAGAAAATTTCATAGCGAACTAAAAACTAGTTTAACAATTTTATTTTTAAACTCTTTACTTTATAAAATAGGGTTCATTTGTACATTATCGATAATATTCATGAATAATGAAACAGTGAATCGTAATTTAAGTTTTGCATAGAAAAATATGTAAAAGGAGTTTTTCATGTTGAAAAGCAGCGAGATCATAAACGGTTCGCTTCCGAAACCTGACTGGGTAACCATACAAGAAGCCGTTAACATAATTAATACAGAGAGCAACGAAAGAATCAAAGAGAGTGATATTTACCGTTATGCATTATATAATAAAATTAATCTCGCCATATACTTTCAATCTCCAATTATTCTGAGAAAAATAAAATATGCATTTCAAAAAGTAAAAATGCATCCAGCTAGAGGGACATTGATTCATCGTTTATGTCTGCTAGAAAAAAATAGCTTTATTAATGGATGGGACTCAATTTTCAGTACTGAGGGCAGATACGTCCACTCCACACAAAATATTATTGATACATCACTTATTGGGTTTGAATGTATTTTAATAAAGCAATTTCTCGCATGCTCATTGAATATACCATTACCAATTATTGGGAAAAACACGGTAAATTATGGCATCACTGTTACTATGTCCAATGAAGTTTTTCAGCTGTTTGAAAAAACAACCTGGAAGTGTAGAATTGAACATCAAATAAAAAACCTACCAACAGATCTGGCGTTTGATATTATGGAGAGAATTTCTTCAGAGGGAACGATAAATCAAAATACAAAGCAAGAATATTTCCCCCTCTATAATTTGCCTCAGGATTCCTGCTTTGTTATTCGTTACTCAGAGATTGAGAAACTAATTAGCACCCAGGTTACAGAGAAATCCCTCCCCTCTTCAACTAGAATATCCACACCCTTGTCAAGGTTATTTTGGCTCGCTTGTAGGCACAATGATGTTATCAGTCCATTAATAAAACAACCCTATAAATTATTGACAATTTTTGAAGAATGGGCGGCAGCTGATGGTATCACTGACCGTCTAAGCGGTGATACTTTAAAAACAGCACTAGAGCGTGGCTCCCCTCCGTCCTCATCCTTATTAAATTGATATTGTGTTTATCTGTCAACAATATGATCCCGTATTTAGTTTATTAAACCCCGTAATACGGGGTTTACCACTACCACTTCTCCTTCCGTTATGCTTTTTTATTATCTCCAGGCATACCAATGTTTGTTTTGCTACAGGAGACAATCATGACATCACATCAGTTATTACGCTTAAAAAAGGTTGAAGAAAAAACCGGCTTGAAACGTTCACAAATCTATCTGTATATGAAAGAGGGTACATTTCCTCGTTCAATAAAAATCGGACCAGCCAGTGTGGCCTGGCTGGAATCAGAAATTGACGAATGGATCAATATTAAATTGTCCCGGCGCTAAACGCGGTCAAGGGAAGGCGAATTAAAGCAACTGATTCAACTAAATACCCTCCAACAGGCTATATACCCAGATATTTCTGCATCTATCTTGCCTGTTGAACAAAATATACGGAATACATATTATGATCCCTTCACTAAATTACGCCGTACTCACCAATGCCCTGCAGGCGCTTAATGAAGGCAATATTCGTCACTGTGAAGATCTCGGTTTCACATTTGACGAAATGAATGCCCTCAGCCAGCTCTCGCCAGATGCACTCTTTACGCTGAGCCGAGCAGCCGCGCCTTTTATCGCAGTCTCGCTACGCCACGATGTTCTGCACCAGTTGCTGGCCCATTCTGGTCAGGAAGAACAGCGCCGACAACTAATTGACCGGGCCATACGACTGGGCGGCTCCATCGCACTGATGAACCACTATTTTGGTCTCACCTCCAATGAAGTCTGCCTTCGCCGTCGGTTGCTGGGTGTCAGCGTGCCGTATGGCCGAACGCCTGAACCGGATGAAAAGACAGATGTGGCTATCTGGTTGCAATGGCAGCAGCGCAGGGTAGAAAACCTTGAATCGCCCGATGCACTGATCACCATGATGCAGGTGACGGAAATCCTGCAGCCAGAGGCCGAAGCGCTGTCACTCACCACGGTCTGGAAACGTATCGCACTGTGCGAACAGGAAGCCGCTACTGGCAGGAGGACTCTCCATGCCGGATGAGATCGACCGCGATCAGGAATTTAATGAACAGCGACTGGAGGAGATGATTGAGCAGAACCGTTTTAAGCCGGGTTCAACACCATCATTATTTCACTGTCGTATATGTGGTAAACCTATTCCTGAAAAACGACGGCAGACTCTGCCGGGCATAACCACCTGTACAGAATGTCAGGAACAACTTGAGCATCGCAGACGCTAATAATAGCGATAAAGACGTTCGGGGATATTATTTCTCTGCACGTCTTTCTGTTTCCATTAAAATAGAATGCCTTCTTTATTATCTGTTCTGCATCCTTCTCCCTCTTTCCGCATCTGATAATCCTCGCCAGTTTATCTCTCTTATTTTTGTTTTGAATTTATCGTTTATATCCCGCACTGAATATCTGATTCTGAAAATGCCATAACAACATGGTTGCCCTGATGGACGTTCATTCGTCCAGGCCGGGGATTGTTCTTTAACAAATTGGATCGGGCTGTCACGTAACCACAATTCAGGGTGCCGCTGAATGTTCTCGCTGACCCGTTAAAACCGGAATGCAGAACCGGGATGTGACCTTTTTATTGCTTTCACGGCTATTTTATTAAAGGAAATACCATGAGAAAACCCAATTATCACGTCTTTATCACTCAGGAAAGTCAGCCCGATGCACAGGGCGAGAAAAACACGTACTGGACCAGGGTTGGTGTGGCCTTCGCACATAACGGTAAGCCTGGCCTGAATATCGTGCTGATCCCCGGTATTGCGGTTTCAGGCAGGCTGGTACTGCTTGAACCGAGAGAAGAGAGTGACATTTCACAGGATGCCGCAGCCGTTTAACCCGCTTTTGTCCTTCTCCCCGGTAACGTGTTTTTGTATACGCTGCCGGACCCACGGTTACGAGGCCACTATGCTTTCCACCACAGCCTTTCTGGCGCTGGCGACGCAGTGCGCCACCAGTGTTCACCCGTCCACGGCACTTGATGTGGCACGGGTCGAATCCGGTTTTCACCCTTACGCCATTGCTGAAATCGTGCCGGGCGGCAAAGGTGTGATTTCACATTTTCCCGCAAGCCATGATGAGGCGATGAGCCTCACCGGACGGCTGGCGGCGCAAGGCCGACGCTATTCGGTCGGCCTGATGCAAATCACCAGCACCAATTTCCGCCATTACGGCGTCACGGCCAGCGACTTACTTAACCCTTGCATCAATCTGTCGGTATTTGAGCGCATTCTCGCCGACTGTTACCGGCGCGGTAGCACTCTGAAACGAGCGCTCAGTTGTTACTACTCCGGCAACTTTGAAACCGGTCAGCGACCGGAATCCGCCTTTAACCAGACCAGCTACGTACAGCGCATTGGCTATGTCGTCCCGTCCACCCGGGAAGACCGGCAGCGAGCCCCTGACCCGAGCACACAACCGTCTGCCCGTTATCCCGCCGTTGTGCTGCGCGGCGAGCCTGCCGGTGCCACTGCGCCGATCCTGACTTCCCTGCATTATCCCGATTCCGTCATTCGCGGCGCTATCCCTGTTATCCCTGATGAGG
The DNA here is from genome assembly GCF_050432985.1 of Pantoea sp. AN62. Lineage (NCBI taxonomy): Bacteria > Pseudomonadati > Pseudomonadota > Gammaproteobacteria > Enterobacterales > Erwiniaceae > Pantoea > Pantoea sp. AN62. Next base: position 148,063 of record NZ_JBNPYB010000008.1, read on the forward strand.
AGAAATGATCATGCGTAAACGCCGTTACTCCGCTGTTGTTTCCGTGCTGCTGTCTGCCCCGGTGCTGGCGGCGAACAGTGGTTTTAACAAGGCCAATGAAACACTGAGCAATACCTCGACCGGCCTGCTGGGACTGGCCGCCGTCACCATCACACTGGCGACTATGTGGGTGGGCTACAAGGTGCTGTTCGACGGCAAGAGCCTGCATGACATGCGTAACATCATCATCGGCGCGATCCTGATCGTCGGCGCGTCCGGCTTCGGTGCCTACTGGGCGTCATAAGGGAGGCAACGATGGCTACGCTGAATAAAGCACTCACGCGGCCTGCCGCCATTATGGGTATTCCTCTGGTGCCGTTCGTTCTCGTCAGCGGGGCCATCGTCCTGCTGGCAGTCTATGTCAGCTATTACCTGGCGATTATGCTCATTCCTGCATGGGCGGAAATGAAAAATAAAACCCGAAAGGACATTCATTATTTCAGTCTGCTCTGGCTGGCGTTTAAAACCCGTGGGCGGCTTTTCACCAATACCCATTTTGGCGCGAATGCCCTGCTGGCAAACCAGTACGATAACGTTGATGTCTCGGAGTTTATTCAGAAAATGAAATTAAACGAGCGTATTACGCTGGATAAATATATTCCGTACTCCTCCCATATTCACCCTTACGTCATCAGAAACCGTCACCGTGATTTGGTTGCCACCTGGGAGCTGGACGGCACAGTCTTTGAATGTGAAGACGAACATCACCTGACCCTGATGGCCACGCACCTGAATAACGTTATTCGTTCGTATGAGGGTCTGCCGGTAACATTCTATATTCACCGGCTCCGTGAAAAATACCATGATGTTTTTGAAGCCTGTTCGGGTATTCCCTTTTCCGATGAGGTAACACGTCGGTATTACCAGCCGGTAAAAGACAAACCGTTATGGCGGCACCGGCTGTTTTTCACCGTCTGCTACGCGCCGTTCTCTCAGATTGAGAAGAAAACCATGAAAGCGCAGTCGCACAGTAAACGCCAGGCAGCACTGGATGACGCGCTCAAAATCATGCTGGAATACCGCGAAGCACTGGAATCTTCATTATCCCGCTATATGGCAACGCCGCTGGGGATATATGAAGAAAACGGGCGGGTGTATTCCTCACAACTGGCGTTCTTCCATCGTCTGCTTACCGGTCAGTGGCAGAAGGTGGCCGTAACGCGCTCACCATTTTATGAAACGCTCAGTACGCCAGACGTCTTTTTCACCACCGACACCGGTGAATGCCAGACGGTCAGCGGTTCCCGTTTCTTCCGCAGCCTGGAGATTAAGGATTATTCCCCGGAAACCCATACCGGTATGCTGGATGCGCTGCTGTACGCCGAAAGCGAGTATGTTCTGACGCAGTCCTTTACCTGCATGGCACGGGATGAGGCGCAGAATCATATCCGTCTGGCGGAAAAACGGCTTAACTCCACGGACGACGACGCGACTTCCCAGCGCGAAGAGCTGATTGTCCTGCGCGACCTGCTCCAGTCCGGACATGTGTCGTGCGGTAAATTCCACTTTTCCCTGCTGATCTCCTCAGACAGTGCCGGACAGGTGGTGAAGGACACTAACGTTCTGGCCCAGCCCTTCGCCGATCTTGGTATTATGACAACGCTCTCCACCCTGTCACTGCCCGCCGCGTATCTGGCGCAACTGCCGGGCGTGTATACGCTGCGACCCCGACTGGTGGCCGTCAGCAGCCAGAATTTTGCCGATATAGCCTGCCTGCATAACTTCCATCCCCACAAACGCAGCGGTAATCCGTGGGGGGAAGCCATCGCCATCCTCACATCTCCCGGCGGTGGCGGGTATTACCTGAACCTGCACGACAGCCAGGCCGGGCGGGATGACACCGGTGAGAAAACGCCGGGGAATACGGCGATTATCGGGAAAACCGGATCCGGCAAAACCCTGCTGATGACCATTATGCAACAACTGATGCAGAAGTACCGTAACCCGGCGTCGTTTGCGCCTTCTGCCACCATCAAACGGCTGACCACGGTGTATTTCGATAAGGACCGGGCGGCGGAGATGGCGATCCGCCAGGCGGGCGGGCGTTATTTCCGCATCCATACCGGCGAGCCCACCGGCTTCAACCCGTTTGCGCTGGAGCCAACCCGCCGGAACATCAGTTTCATCAAACGGCTGGTGCGCATGCTGTGCCGCCGCAACGGTAAGCCGCTCGATCCGCGCGATGAGGAGCGGATCAGTGCCGCCGTGGACACCATCATGCTGGACTATCCGCCGGAGTACCGCCGGTACGGGATCACCCGGCTGCTGGAAGTGCTGCCGGAGCCGCCGACCACAGACGCCCGCACCAACGGGCTGCGTATTCGCCTGAAACAGTGGGCGCAGAGGGGCGAGTTCGGCTGGGTGTTTGATAACGAGGCCGATACTTTCACCATCAGCGATGTCGATAACTTTGGTATCGACGGCACCGAATTTCTGGATGATGACGATATTCGCGGCCCCGTGACCTTTTACCTTCTGTACCGTGTGACCAGTCTTCTGGATGGTCGCCGCCTGGTGATGTTTATGGATGAGTTCTGGCGCTGGCTGGCCGATGTCGAATTTTCCCGCTTCTCCCTCAATATGCTGAAAGTCATCCGAAAGCTGAACGGTATCTTCGTTCCGGCAACACAGTCACCGGATGAAATCGTCAGACACCCCATCGCCCCGGCGATTATTGAGCAGTGCGGTACCCAGATTTTCCTCGCCAACCCGAAAGCCAGCCATGCGGATTACGTGGAGAAAATGAAAGTGCCGGAAAGTGTTTATGACACGGTCAGGAACCTGGATCCGGGCGAGCATTATATGGTCATCCTGAAAACACCGCTGCGGGCCGGGGAAACCCGCCCGTTTGTGGCGATGGCGAAAATGGATCTGTCCGGGATGGGTAAATTCACCCGGCTTCTCAGCGGCAGTGAGGACAACCTGAAAATATTCGATGCCATTTATCAGGATGGTATGCGACCTGATGAATGGAAAGATACTTTTTTTGACCGGGCAATCTGAAAGCCAACCTGAGGTACTATCAATGCGTTCCAGGAATCACCGTCTGGCATTATTGTTATTTTTCTCGGCGCAGGCGTTCAGCGCCGGAATACCGGTTTTCGACGCCGTGCAGAATACCGAATCCATTAACCAGTGGATGCAGAAACTACAGCAATGGGAGGGTACGGTTACCCATTATAAAAGCGAACTTAATGCGTATAAGAAACAACTGGCTACCGCAACCGGCGTGCGGGATATTCAGGGTTTTCTCAGTGATGCCCGAAGCCTGAAAACCGATATTGATAATCTCCGTAAGAACGGTATTTCACTGGATGATCTGCTGACCACGCAGAACAGTTCATATTCTTATGAACTGCAACACCTTTACAGTAAATACAAATCGTTCAGCGTATGCAGCGAGGAACAGGAAGGAATAAAATATCAGGCCCTGGCCGACAGTTGCAAACAGATAATCCTCAATCAAGCAATGGCGATTGAGAATACCACTGACGTTGAAAACAGGATTAACAGCACACTCAGCGATATATCAGACTTATCTGACCGTATATCGAATGCGCAGGACTCGAAAGAGTCTCAGGATCTGGCTAACGCCATCGCGGCGAAAAGCGTACAGTTAAATGCGCTGACGAATCAGTGGGAGATGTCTGTCAGGCAGGCTGAACAGCGAACGACATTGCTGGAACAGCAAAGACAGAAAGCCTTTGAACAGCAGCAGCTAACGGCACCTGTTGCTGACCTTAATAATTTATAAGGAGGTTATCCGTGCTCAGATCCTTATTCACCTTATGCACACTCTCAGGCGTGATATTACTGTCCGGCTGCAAGGAAACCAAATCCGAAGCCTGGTATAAGCAACATCCTGACGAAACTTATGCGGTTTATACGCAATGCCTGAAGGATGGCGAGGCAAGCGATAACTGCGAATTTGCCCACCGGGCAGCACTTATGTTTGCACAGGAAGGCCAGCCCGGGGTTAAGGAAAAATTCGAGGCGATATTTCAGCAGGAAGCTGCAAAACGAAATGCAGTGACATAGTAATAATATTTCCTCCAACAAAACAGGGAATTCTCCCTGTTTTTTTATTTCCTTTCTTTAAATATCAGGTGAGGCACCATGTCCGGTGGTATTTTTGTTGGTATGGACAAAAACATCATGGATGGACTGAATGCTGTACTGGAAGGTCAGTCTTCCACTTACGGCACGATGATCAGCGTCATCATTGTCAGCTCTTTTACCTTATTTATACTGTATCGCGGTTATCAGACACTGGCTGGCAAACTCCGGACCCCGGTTGAAGATGTCGTCTGGGATGTGGGGCGAATGTTGCTGATCACCACCTTTGTGTTAAACCGGGATGGCTGGCTTGATATGGCGGTAGCGGCTATCCAGGGACTCAAAGACGGTGTCAGCGGCGATGATAATATCTGGGCGCTGCTCGATACTGTCTGGGGAAAGGCACAGGCGCTGGGGCAAAAGTTATTTAATATGGACACATCAACTTACGTCAAACTGAATGGCGGCCTTGCCGAAGTGCTGGTATGGGGCGGCTCTATTGTCCTGCTGATGGCAGCCACCTTTGTCAACCTGCTCGCCGAAATCACCATCCTGTTAATGACCACCACCGCGCCGCTCTTTATTTTCTGCCTGCTGTACGGTTTTCTTAAACCGATGTTTGATAACTGGCTGAAAACGATTTTTGCGGCAATATTAACGATCATGTTTTCCGCCTTATCCATCCGTATCGCCATTAATTACCTGAATAAGATACTGGATGCTGCAACAAAAACATCCGCTGAAACCAATATGGTCACGCTGGCGGCGCAGTGCCTGCTGGCCGGGATAGCGGCAGGTGTGATGGTCTGGTTCTCCGCGAAGCTCGCCAGCGCACTCAGCGGGGCCGCCGTACAGGCGGTGCTGCAGGGGGCAGCCATGAGTGGCCTGAGCGGACTGGCGAACAAATCCGCCGACCTCGCCGGAGCGGGGGTAAAGGGCGGTGCCCGCCTGACTGCGAAAGGCGGCATGGCCGTCGCAGCGGCGACCGGCAGACTCACCGGCGCAGGCGCGGGTAAAACCGTGAGCGCCTGGCAGAAACGCGCCGCAGCCATCGAAAGCATGAAACGCCTGAACCGGCAGCGTCACCGTTAATCCTCCCGATCCTTAATTTCCTTTCCCCGTCACGCCGTGGCCTGCGCCACCGGTGCGGCATTCCTGCATCCATACGATAAGGGGCTTCCATGAAATTCAGCATCATCCTTCTGATGCTGTGCGCGCTCACGGGCTGCGCACGGCATCAGGGCGACCTCCCACCGGTATCCGGCGAACCCGAGCCAGTGAATTCCCCCGCCATCATTCAGGAGCTGACTCACCATGTCTGATATTCAGAACATTGTTAATGTTTCCCGCTCTTTTGAATCCATACTGCTGGAAAAGGAAGAACGTTCCCGAAAAACCGCCTGGCGGGTGGCCGCTGCCGGACTGGTTCTGGCCGCAATGGCGATTGCGGCCATTATTATTCTGCTGCCGCTGAAAACCTCCGACACTGAATTATGGTCAGTGGATAAACAGACCGGGCGCTATGAATATATGACCCGCGTGAAGGAGCGGGATATTGCTGCTGAAAAAGCGCTGGCACATTCACTGGCAGCACACTATGTCAGACTTCGCGAGGGATATAATTATTTCTCCCTCCAGCGTGATTATGACGACGTGCAGTTATTTAACAGCGACAGCGTGAACCGGGACTATCTGGACGGGTTTAACGGCGACCAGGCACCGGACGTGATTTTTAATAAGGCGGAATATGTCGTTTATATCGCCATTATTTCCAATGTGCATGCGCCTGCCACCGGGCCGGATAATCTGGCAACACTGCGTATTAAGCGCACAATCCGTCGTGTTGCTGATAATTCCGTGAAAACGGATGTGTGGAATATCCGCCTCACTTACCGCTACGTCCCGCACCGGCAACTGACCGACAGCCAGCGCGAAGTGAACCCGCTGGGCTTTATCGTCACCAGCTACCAGCGCGATAAAGAGCTGGGGGGGGAATGATGCTGAAACATCCCCTGCTCCTCTCTGGCTTAATGGTGTCATGCCTGGCATGGGGCGCAGCGACACCGCGCGGCAGCGCGTATGACAGCCGGATGCAGAACGTCACGTACAACAGCCAGAACGCCACGGTCGTCAGTACCCGCCCCGGCTACGTCACCATGCTGGTGTTTGATGACGGTGAAACCGTTATCGATGCGCAGGCGGGTTTCCCCAAAGGCTGGACCGTGACGAAAAGCGACAACCGGGTGGGCGTCAGCCCGAACCCGATTACCCAGCCGGTCACGGACGCCAGCGGCAACAACGTCAGCCAGGTGTTTCTGCCGACGGCAAAAGACTGGAAAACCAATCTGTTCGTGGTGACCTCGAAGCGCGATTACAGCCTGGAACTGAACGTGCTGGATAAAGACTCGCCCGCCCAGGCCTTTGTTATCCGCTACCGCTATCCCGACGAACTGCGAAAAAAGTCTGCCGCCGCCAGCGCCGCCCGTCAGCAACATCAGCAGGAAGCACTGGACCGGCAGCGGATAGCGGCGGCATTCGGGCAGGCCACCACGCCGCGCAACTGGCGCTATACAAAACGGGTGGCAGCTGGCTCAGCCTCCATCGCCCCGGACTTTACCTGGGATGACGGTCGTTTTGCGTATATCGGTTTTTCTCCTGCGAAAACCCTGCCATCCGTTTTCCGGGTGGTGAACGGCCTGGAGCAGGCGGTCACGCCCCGAACCATTAAACAGGGCAACTACACCGTGATGGCGGTTCCGGCATCGCCGCAACTGGTTCTGCGTTACGGCACCTCGGTGGTGGGGATCGAAAACGACGGATCCGGGCGTATCCCGCTGACCAACAGTGACACCGTTTCGCCGTCCGTTACGCTGGAGGCAAAATGACCGACAAATCTTTCCCGGACGAACCGGAAAAAACCACCGCAGAACGGGAAGCGGAAGCCCGTGAACGCGCCCACGCGGCAATGGCATATCAGGAGCCGGAGCAGAAAACGCCGCCCGGTCAGCCGGAAGTGACCCGTTTCCGTAAAGCTTCAGGTCGCCGCATGCTGATCGTCAGCCTGCTGAGTCTGGTCCTGGTCATCGCGCTGGCATCCGGTGGCGATCGTCTTCTCAGCGCCCTGAAAACGGGTGATGAGAAAGAATCTGGCACCGCGCCGCCCTCCTCCGGTACGGTGCAGCATGAGCGTAAGAATCTGGGTCTGGACAGTAACCCGTTTGGCCTGTTCGGGCCTGGGAGGCAGGAAAGCACAGACCCTGCCAGTCAGAGCGCCCCGGCCACTCCAGCTCTGCCGCCCGGGCCGCCCGCCCTGAACAAGGCGGCAGCACTGGCAGACGGGCTGAACAGCGACAGTACAGGGTCAGGCGACGATACACGCACGTCCCGAAGCGGATCGCGCAACAACGCGGGAACGTCGGGCAGCCCGTCAGCCTCCACGGCGTACACATCCTGTCAGTCTGTACTGGTCAGTGGCGAAGATGGACGTCTGCGCTGCCCGGATACGACAGCACCGGCAGGCAGCAATAACAACGACAATCCGGGCGTTGCCAGTGTCACTGGTGTCAGGCGGCTGGGCCTCGATCCCGATCTCTATATCCCGGTGGATCGTTATATTCCGTGTTCGATGATGCGGCGCTTCGTATCCGATGTTGGCGGTCATATCTCCTGCCTGATTGGGGAGGATGTCTGGAGCGCCAGCAACCATGTGAAGCTGATCCCGGCCGGAACAGTCGCCCGTGGCGTCTACCGCACCGGCGCACTGCAACACGGGCGCAGCCGGATGTTTGTGCTGTGGACGGAGCTGCGCACGCCGGAGCCCGGCAGCCTGCAAATCCCGCTCACCGATACGCAGGCCACCGGCCCGCTCGGCGAGGCAGGGATCGCGGGCTGGATCGACAGCCATTTCTGGGCGCGTTTCGGCAACGCCCTGATGCTCAGTACCGTGCAGGACGTGGCGGCAGCGGCATCAGATGCCGCGCCGGGTAAAGACCGCAATACCGACTATACCGAAAACACCCGCGCCGCCACGGCGGAAATGGCGAAAACGACGCTGGAAAACAGCATCAATATCCCGCCCACGATGTACCTGAACCAGGGCGATGTGATCGGCATCATGACCGGTACGGATATTGATTTTTCCTCTGTTTATCAACTACGGCTGAAAAAGAAATGGTATGAACGCTGAAAACCTGTCACTGGATTTTATGAAAAACCGGCTGTTTGGCGACTTTCTTGCTCAGGATGGCCTGACAGAAATTGCTGTTAACCGGCCGGGTGAGCTGCATACAAAAATTCGGGGAAAATGGCAAAAACAGGCATCCCCCATCACGTTGCGTCAGTGCCATGCTTTTGCCAGAGCGCTGGCGTCCTGGCATGACGATAATATTGACGATACATCACCCATCCTTTCTGCAACATTAGGATCTGGCGAACGTATTCAGGCGATTATTCCTCCGGCCTGTGAACGTAATACGGTGTCCATTACGCTGCGCAAACCCTCGTTTGAGCAGAAAACACATCAGTCATGGATTGATGCGGGATTTTATCAGCGCGTGGCCGGTCAGGAAAAAACGGAAAGTCAGGATAATGCACTAATCCGGTTATATCACAGCGGGGATATTCCCCACTTTATGGAAAAGGCGGTGGAATACGGCAAAACGATTTTTATTGTGGGTGAAACCGGCTCCGGCAAAACCACCTATATGAAAACGCTGCTGCATTATATTCCGCTGCATCTCCGTCTGGTAACGATTGAGGATAATCCCGAAATCCGTTTTTATCACCACAGCAATTATGTTCATCTTTTTTACCCGGCGGATGCCGGGGATAATGCTATTGTCACGCCCGGCAGGCTGATCCGTGCTAATTATCGTATGAACCCTGACCGGATATTACTGGCGGAAATTCGTGGGCGGGAAGCGTGGGACGCGCTGAAAATTGTCGGCTCCGGGCATGAGGGGTTAATCACCTCCCTGCATGCGGGCTGTCCGGCAGAATGTATTGAAGGGATCATTGACCGCTGCTATGAAAACCCCGACTGCCGGAACATTCCTTTTGATGTGTTGTTACGCAAGGTACTTAAAAGCATTGATGTCATCGTCAGCATTGATATACACGGCGATGTGCGCCGGATGAGTGATATTTACTTTAAGCCAGTTCATTTAAACAGCACGAAAGAGACATTCAGAAAATAACCCCGACAAATAACATTAGCCAAAAAACGCAACCTTTAATTAATCATAATGGTAACTGAAATGAAAAAAGCAATATCCTCCGTATTATTGTTCTGCGTTATTGCATCATGTTCAACATCTGTACTGGCTGCTGATGCCTGCGAGGTGGTGTTATGTATGTACGGTAAAGCAACCGGAAATGGCGGCGGCAGTGAATGTCATTCCGCTGAACGTGCATTCTTTAATATCGTGATAAAGAATAAACACGGCTTTCTTCCTGACCATACGGCCGATGCCAGACAATCATTTTTAAGTGAATGTGATTTGGCAGACCCTGCGGCTATCAGTCAGATCATCAGTAAATATGGCCGCATTCGTGGTTAATACTGGCGAGACGGGCACAGAGCATGACGGTTTTCAGGTTTTTACGGCTTCTATTTTTCGCGGATTAAGAAGCGAAGAAACAGGGGCCGTAAAAATGAGGCTGCGGACAGAAATATTTTCGCGGGTTAAGGAGCGAAAATAATTCAGGCACCGCACCTCACCTGCAAACAGCCGCGCCCACGCGGATTTTGCAGGCCGGGGGGAGCCGGATAAATTTCGCCGCCCCAGCGAGCGAAAAGCTGTCGCCCACGACAGCGGTTTACCCGGGGGGCGCAGCCCCGCACACCGTCGCAGCTAAGTCTCCGGCCCAAAGCCGGTAGCGTGGCGCGACCACCCTCTTTAAAGGTCAGCTTCCCTTTTATTCCCGCTGCGAGGAACGAGCAAAGGGAAGAAAAAGGCGAAAGCGACCGTCTTAAAGAGGGTGGTCGCGCGTAGCGGACGACGGTGTGCCGCCTTTGACCCTGGGGGTTTTGGCGTGGCGTCCAGCCGCGACATTACCCCCATGCACCGAGCAATAAGGGCGTCCAGCCCGCATGTACCGGCGCACGCCGTTTCGTGCAGGGAAGCATGCTTTCCTGCACATGGCCGCACAGCGGCCACCTTCTTTACCCCATACGCTCGCCCCGTCTTTTCGCCCGACACCGTGGGGCGAACTGATGGGGCGATGTCATGGGGCGAACTGCTGACGAAGGAGGCATCGTGATTTTGAATAAGCTGGCCGTTTCACTGTCGCCGATAGTGAATGGGATGCTGGCGGTGCTGGCTTTTGTGCAACAGCATCAGCTGATGCTGGCGCTGTTATCGGGGCTGACGATGCCGTTTTTCGCCTCGTTGAAAAGCGATGAACGGCAAAAAGCCCCGCTGTGGCAAAAGATGATTATTGCTTTTTCAATGCTGTGTTTTCTCTCCGGCACACTGGCCCCGATAGTTATCGGATCCTTCCAGTGGCTGTATAAGACCAGACTCACCAGTGATAATACGGTACTAGCCTGGTCAGCACGGATTGCTTTCACTGTGACCGGGATTATTTTTCATATTATACTTCGCCGGGTATTCACGCCGGAACTGGATAAAATAAAGAAACGCCTTGTTAAAAAAACCACCCTTGAACGGGAATTGCGCACCGATGTCCGCACCGTAAAGTCCCTGCTGCCGGAAACACTGCATTATGATCCGCTGGATTATATCGACCTGAATAAAGGCATTTTTACTGGCATGGACAGGGAGAACGAACCAATGTATCTCCCGTTAAATGACTGGCAGAAACAGCACGCGGATATTATCGGCACCACCGGAGCCGGTAAAGGGGTAGCTGCCGGGATATTGCTATATCAAAGTATTATTGCCGGTGAAGGAGTGTTTGTTATGGACCCCAAAGACGATGAATGGGCACCACACCTTTACCGGAAAGCCTGCGAGGATGCAGGAAAACCCTTTGCCTTAATTGACCTGCGAAAACAGCACTACCAGTTAAATCTGATTGAAGATATCACGCCCGATGAACTGGAAGAATTGTTCGTAGCAGGTTTCAGCCTGGCGGAAAAAGGGCAGGAATCGGATTTTTATCGCATTGATGACCGAAAAGCCGCGCGTATCGCCGCACAATTTGTCAGTGATAATCCATCGGCAACAATCCGTGATGTCTATAACGGTGATTACGTTCAGGGAGTTGCCGAAAAAATCAAAGCATTTTTCGGCAAGATTGAGGAACTGGCAATACTCAATGCCATTAACTCACCAGAAGGCTTTTCGCTTAAGCACATATTTGATGAGGGCGGCTGCTGTTATGTTGTCGGCTCCATGCGAAACAGCAAAATTATTACCGCCCAGCGCATGCTGCTGGTTCGCCTTTACCAACTGGCAGAAAAGCGCGATCGAGTAACAGACGTACCCCGCCCCATTGCTATTTATCTTTCCGAGCTGAAATACCATTTATCCAGACCAGCGCTGGAAGGTTTAGGTGCGGCGCGGGATAAAGGCGTACACATTATTATGGACCACCAGTCCATCGCCGATTTAAACGACTGCCCGGCAGATTTGAAAGGTGACGCCGTTGTCGGTGCGGTTGTTGAAAATGCAAAATTCAAGCTGGTATACCGGGTTATGGACCCGGATACAGCGGAATGGGTGGCGAGAATGTCAGGCACGATTCTGGTGGATGATGAACTCCGTAAAGCGAAAACGGATAATATGCTGACGGAAACGATCGACAGTGAGCGCACAATCCGCCAGGCCGAACGTTTCTTTATTGACAGCAATATGATCCTGAACCTGCCCGATTTTGTCAGCTTTATCTTTACGACAAAAACGCTACCTTCTGCTTCACTGATTTCACCGATAAAGGTCAGAAAGCGTCAGCTAAAAATCTTCTCGGTTTCCCCTGATATTGCCGCATCGGCGGCACCGGTGAAAATCGCACTGGATTTTGACGAGGATGATAAACCATCCATACAGGATGTAATGACAACGTACCCGGATCTTTTCTTCAACGGAAGCGAAGTCAAACCGGCAGAGCCCCAACCTGATGAGGGAGAACACCTGTCCCCGCTGGATTTTTAAGGAGCGGTTATGCTGATTTCGACATATCACGAGCGCCAGACACGCAACAGAGAAAAAATAAAACAACTGCTGAACTTCCTGAAAGAAGAAACCTACAGCGATTTCAAAACGCTGATGCTGCTATTTGGTTTCCGGGATCATAAATCGCTTTATTCGCTGCTGGCAAAAACTGAGAAAATGGGGTTAATCCAGAAGCATGTGCTTGAATCACGGACAATGAAGATTTCATTATGGGGGATCACCAGCGACGGGCTGGCGGTGGTGTTAACCCCGGATGATAAAATCTTTCCCGCGAGGTTTGAACCGTTCAGAATTACCGGCTGGACGCTGGAGCATCATCTTGATAATCAGGCCGCCAGACTTATTCTGGAGAAAAAAGGTGCTTCGGGATGGATTAACGGCGACCGGACCACTTTTATCAGCCAGTATCAGGTGAAACATCGCCCGGACGGGTTACTGACCCTGCCTGACGGTAACGTTATTGCCATTGAAACCGAGCGCCGCCTGAAAACCCGAGCTCGTTATCAGTCGATCATGGCAAGCCACCTGCTGGCCCGTACCCGCAAGCAGTGGATTTACGTTTTTTATGTTGTACCCGATCCACAGAAGAAGCGTGCACTTGAACTGCTGTTTGACAGCATCAGGCATGTCATCATCAACCATCAGCACGTCCCGCTGGAAGAACGCCACCGCCGGGTGTTTCGCATTTATACCCTTGATGAACTGAAACGCCTGTCATTAGACAGCTATACGTAAGCTTTTACACAGGCCAACATGGTGGCCTCACCGGCCTGGCGGCGATACCGCCAGGCCAGAAATTATTTATTCCACTGCGAGGCGCAGACTGTTCGGTACTCGCTGTGCTGCGTTCCGCCTCAGCCTGCGCCTTGCAGCGTTGCCGGTTAAAAACCATGTAACCGCATTCCCTTGCGGTTGTCCGGCTCCGGCCTCAGAGTTTATCCATCAGATAACGATGCGCTTTAGAGGCGGCGCTGGCCGCTTTGAAAATATAGCGCCTGTCGTTTTTCAGAGCTTTCAGCCAGGAAGCAATGTAGCTTTCATGTTGTACCTCTCCCTCAATCCCCAGGTCCGCCATCAGAAAAGCACTTCCCAGCTCCGCCACCAGTTCTTCCTCTGCATAATCCGCACTGCCAAACTTCCCTTTCATTTCACGGTTCAGGCGTTTTTTACCCCCACTCCAGTGGACAAGCTCATGCAGGCCGGTAGCATAGAAGTTAGCCGCATCAGCGAATAGATGGCGCTCCGGTAACCAGACTTCATCAGTTGATGGGCTGAAAAAGGCGTTTTGTCCTTTCTCAATGATGTTTGCGCCGCTCTTCCTGAACAGATTTTCAGCCTGCGGCAACGGGGCAAATGTCGCTTCCGGACTGACAGTTACCTTTGTCAGAGGCAAGCCGTCGATTTGCTGAACGTTAAACACGGTGAAAGTTTTCAGCATCGGGATATGGTCGATTTCTCCGGCGTCGTTTTCCTTCTCCAGCGTGGTGTAGAAAATGGCTGTAGTGCCACGTTCACGCGTGCGAACCTGTCCACCTACCGACTGGGCCTGTTTATAGGTCAACCAGCGTGAATCGCTGAACCCCTGTTTTGATGCACTGCTCCACAGCAACATGATATTCATGCCACTGTAGGCCACGCCGGTGGCGTAATTAGATGGCAATCCAGACATGCCGGATACACGCTGCCACGGGCAGGACCAGGGTTTAACACCGGCTTCCAGCGCTGCAATGATGTTGTCGGTAACGGTCTGATAAATATCCTTTCTGGTTTTAGAAAATTTCGTTTTTGAGGAGCCTGACGGGTCCAGCGGGGATACGCTGGTCGCCGCTGCGGTGTTAGGGGCGCTTGTCCGGGGGTAATGCAGGGAAATTGTCATGGTTTTTTCTCCGTCAGTGTGTGATTTTCGTCTTCGTATCGCCTGACGGTTCGCTTTCCCGGCATCGTTCTGTCCTGCAAGGGCGCAGCATGCGTGCCATTTACCCTTGCGGGACGGGTTGTGTTGGGAAACGATTAACCTGAAGTAGATACGGAGAACGAAAAGTGCACAGGAGAAAAAACTTGCCCCTGCATAGCGGGTGTAGCGCCCCTTAGTTCGCTGCGGTGAAATGTTGTTGGGAAAGGCAGTGTTTTGCATTAAAAATACGGTTCATGTTTTGCTTTCAGACTAGATGTTCACATGCCCTCTATTGATTATCGCACAGTGCTATATCTGCATATCTCTTAAGATCCGAGATACACGCTACCAGCTAAAGCTGAAGCAAAAAGAAGAAAATTAGTCCCAAAAAGTTCTCGATGACAGCTCGTAAAAGTGGTGCAATTATGTGCAGTAACGGTAAGATAATTCCTATCTACACACTAAAATTAAACTTAAGGAAGCGTTTACTGTGGCAATGCAACGAGCATACTACGGTCAGGATCGGGATCGAGAGTATTTTGAGCGTGTTTTTCAGTCAGCAAACATCAACTTTCTTATCGGCTCCGGAGCGTCACTACCAGCTATCCGCATACTAGGAGATATCGAAGCGCAACTAGAAGAGCACGTGCGTTCAGGAGATGACTTAGCCTATTTTCAGCAAGCAGGCGATTTTCTAACCTCAGTTTGGGAAGCTAATGACGTTCTACTCGATAGAACTCAGCAAGGTATACCGCATAGTCAACCCACGTTAGATAACGTAACTGTCACTCGCACCTATTACTCCAGTTTCCTACACTCTCTTGAAAAGATTCTTACCCAAAGAAGAACTGGCCTATTACCTAGGAGAATAAATCTCTTTACCACAAATTATGATCTGTTTATCGAAGATGCTGCCGTCAAAAGCTATAACGTTATCTTAAATGATGGGTTTAGTCGGCGAGGAAATTTGTATGGTGCACATTTATTTGATCCAGCCAGCTTCTACCATACGACTCATGCTACTGGAAACCTTTATAACTATAGCGTTGAGCTACCGACAATAAACCTGATTAAGCTTCATGGTTCTTTATCATGGCTTAAATATAAAAATGATTTTTACTACCAAGTACCCCCATTGAGACCTGTAGCTTTTGCTACCCATGAAGAACTAAGAAATTGGGTGCTATCACATGCACTCATTCTTCCCAGAAAGGATAAATTTCGCGAAACTCTTCTTGAAAATATCTATTACGATCTTCTTAGAAGTTATTCTAATGAATTAGACAAGGAAGGAGCATTGCTTATAGTTTTTGGTTTCTCATTTGCAGATGAACACATAGAGACGTTAACAAAAAAAGCGCTAAGAAACATGTCTCTTAAAGTTATAATATTTTCCTATAATGAAATTTCTCGAATCGCATTTATGGAAAAATTCAGAGACTACTCTAATGTGGAAATAGTTTACACTCCAGGTAAAGAATTAGATTTCACTAAGGTAAACGAAATTATAAATTGTTTTCTGAGGAGATAACTGTGGAACAAGAATTTATTCATGAAGAGGCAGTTCTCCGTGTCGGTGAAGTATGTGAGGTGTCAGGAAGAACAATAAGCATATTGGTCGATAAAAATAAAAACCTTAGCGATCTTTTTTTCCGTGGAAAAGTACTTAAGAACGTATCCGTTGGCGGATTTATCGAAATCAAGAAAGGATTCATGAGCCTAATCGGTAAAATAGAGGCAGAAAAGATACTTGAGGAGAAAAATCCATTAGGAAGCGGTGCTGAGTCCATACGTTTTCGCCGCTACCTGACTGTCTCTTTGTCGGGTTACGTTGATCGGAACGGTCATTTTACTGTCGGTACAAGGGAACTTCCCTTAATTGGAAACGAAGCATTTATAGTGACCGAAGAGATAATTCAGCTCATTCATCAGATAGTGAGAGCACAAACTTGTGCTATCACATTCGCCCGTACTGATCTTGAAGATATCGATATTACCCTACCTGTTAGCGGTTTATTAAATTCTCACATTGCTATTTTCGGTAATACCGGTAGTGGAAAGTCAAACACTCTGGCATCTCTGTACAAACACGGTTATGCCGCATTGTCTGAAATGCTAAAAGAGAGCTTTCAAAGCAAGTGTAAGTTTATATTGTTTGATTTCAATGGTGAATATGGTGCCGATGAATGCATAACCTCGGAGAAAATTGTCTATAACCTTAGCACTTATAATGATCAAGGGGATAAAATCCCTATGCCGGAAGGTGTATTACTTGAACATGAGATCCTTTCTGTCCTTACTGATGCAACAGACAAAACCCAGAAACCATTTTTAAGGCGAGTACTTGAACTCAAATCGGCAGTTCATCGCTCTGATGCCCCTATTGATTTTTTTAGAAATATACTCAAGAAAAAGATCAGGGAAACTTTGTGTGGTAGCGATAAGACACGTTGTGATGCCCTTCTTGATCTTTTTCGACCAATTTTTAACGATCATGAGCATATGACATCCGATCTAGAGTTTCATTTCGGTAGAAAAGTTTGGTTTAACAACACAGGTCGCTTTTTTGACTCTCCTGAAGATACGGAGCATTCAAACCTGTTCAGACTCGCAGAATCCTATGAATTTCCAAATGATGTTATAGAATCCTTGCTTGGATTCATGTATTTGCAGCTAATCCTCGAATTCTTATCCGGTCGCTCAAATCCTGAACACATAGCACCAGTAGTAAATAGAATGAGTGCAAACAGAAAAGATATTAGAAAAGTCTTTGATACCAATGGGAATAGAGATTTTTGGGGCAACAGTAATTTTGTAGTCATCAACCTGAATATGGTCAATCTGACCATGAAAAAAACACTTCCATTATTACTCGCTAAATGGGCCTATGCTGATAAAAAAGCAGGTGACCCCTACTCAACTCTCAGTCTCATCATTGATGAAGCACATAACATCCTGTCTAATACATCTTTTCGTGAAACCGAGAGCTGGAAAGATTATCGACTTGAAACTTTTGAAGAAATCATCAAGGAAGGGAGAAAATTCGGTGTATTTGTAACCCTATCGAGTCAAAGACCGAATGATATTTCCTCCACTATTATTTCTCAGGCGCATAATTATTTCATCCATAGGTTGATAAACCAGAATGATTTATACGCTATTGAGAAGTCAGTTTCTTATATTGACCGTCTCACCGAGGAATCAATTCCCACCCTTTCTACTGGCACCTGCATATTCAGCGGTGTGGTATGTCCAATGCCGCTGAAACTTCGCATCAATGAATTGGAGATACATCATAGCCCCCACAGCAGTACCATTACTTTTGAAGAAATTTCACTACTATGATCATGATTCAATATCAGAACAGTGCAAGATTAGAGATCTGCGTCTCTACTAGGGATAGCCCTATGATGTGCTCATTAATATTTTATTTGAATAAGATGAATAGCAACGACTATTAGGAAAAATAATGATTCTAACTGACAACGAAACAAAAATCGATCTGCTAAACAATGAGGCCATTGCCTCCACCATTATTGGATTGCTTCGAGAGCAGCTCAATCACCCAGTAACAATTGGTGTTCATGGTGATTGGGGTGCAGGTAAGTCGAGCGTACTCGAAATGATTGAGTCGGGCTTCTCCGACAAAGATGATGTTTTATGCTTAAAGTTCAATGGTTGGCGTTTCCAAGGATTTGAAGATGCAAAGATAGCCTTAATTGAAGGCATCGTCTCAGGTCTGGTAGAGAAACGTCCTGCATTGAAAAAAGTTGAAGGAGCTATTAAAGACGTATTCCGTAGTATCGACTGGCTAAAGGTTGCCAAGCGAGCCGGCGGTCTGGCATTAACCGCATTTACCGGTGTTCCGACACCTGAGCAAATTGGCTCCATCATCAACTCCCTGCAAGGTTTGGCTGAAGATCCCGTCAAACTTATGACGAAAGAAAATATCTCTAATACTATCAATGAAATAAAGGCGGTGACGAAAGAGGGAGAAACAAAAAATGTACCGATGGAAGTGGAAACATTTCGCAAAGCATTTGATCAACTACTGAAAGATGCTGGTATCAAGCAACTTGTGGTATTGGTTGATGATCTTGATCGTTGTCTACCTGATACGGCCATTGAAACTCTTGAAGCGATTCGTCTATTTGTATTTACCTCGCGGACAGCATTTGTTGTTGCTGCTGACGAGGCTATGATTGAGTACTCAGTGCGTAAGCACTTCCCTGACCTGCCTGACAGCACTGGGCCACGAGACTATGCCCGTAATTATCTTGAAAAACTCATTCAGGTCCCGTTCCGGATCCCTGCTTTAGGCGAAACAGAGACGAGAATTTATGTCACATTACTTCTTGCTGGTGCTGAAATAGGTGAGAATGACCCAGACTATGAAAAGTTAATCATCGTTGCGCGGGAAAAGTTGAAACGCCCGTGGACAAGTGGTGGATTGGACGCTGCCACGGTAAAAATAACTCTCGGCTCGCAAGCCGATAAAGCAAATAATGCACTAATTCTGAGTGATCAGATCGGACCAATTTTGGCTAGCGGAACAAAAGGTAATCCTCGCCAAATCAAGCGTTTTCTTAATACCCTCTTGCTACGTGACCGCACCGCAACAGCGCGAGGTTTTGGCGATGATATCAAACTGCCAGTACTAGCAAAACTCATGCTTGCTGAGCGATTTATTCCAAGATTGTTCGAACAGATCGCGTTTGTTGCGGCGATACATTCAGATGGACACTGCAAAGATCTTGAAGCATTAGAGACGTTTCTTACGATTTCCAATAAAAACGATGATAAACCAAAAGAAAAAAAAGCCGCAGAAGTATTATTGCCACCTGATAGTACGGTTTTGACTGAATGGAAATCTTCAGAAACGATAAGTGACTGGGCTCGGCTCCCACCGAAGTTATCAGGTCTCGACTTACGTCCCTACTTGTTTGTAACAAAAGATAAAAAAGATTATTTTGGTCCGGTATCAGTTTTGGGCCACTTAGCCGAGGTGGTCGAGAAATTGTTCGGCGGCAAAATGGCGGTTCAAAGTTACGAATCAGAGTTGAAGCAACTTGTGCAACCTGAAGCCGAAAAGGTCTTCGAGGCAGTTCGTAGCAAAATAATGAGCACAGCTACTTTTGATATCAAACCGGCAGGAATTGATGGTTTGAGCGTTCTTGTAAAGGCACAACCAAAATTACAGAGCCAGCTAATGGATTTTCTGGAGGCATTGCCAAATGATAAGTGTGGTCCTTGGGCTGTAAGTGGTTGGCAGAGTGCTATAAAGGATACCGAATGTTTAGCGCGTTTGACTGTACTATTGGGGAATTGGAGCAAACTAACTACTAATACCAGCCTCAAAGTCGCAGCCGAAGCAGCGCTTAAAAATCACAAAGGAATACATTAATGGGAACATCAACAGCTTATGGAGGGCCTGGCGGCGGGACTCCACTTATTCCATCATGGTTGGATAACGCCCCCCCGGCATCCCCGCAAGGCAATGGCCCAGGACAAGACGACCAGCAGCCAATAGATCGTCCTGAACCCCTGACTCCACCAAATCGCCCACCAATACCAGGTACAGCTGATCCGCAACGTTTCTCAAACGCGCGCAATAACTTCACACGATTTGCAGGGTCTGGTGGTTCAGATCGAGCAAGCCTCGGGCGGGCCATATCGAAGTATGTTTCAACGTCATCAGGTGGTGCTAGGCAGGCAGCACAACGTATGGGAGCTTCCAGAGGGGCGGGGGCACGGCTCCTCGGTTTCCTAGCGGAGGTACAAACAAGGGGTGTCAACGAAGCGCTACGCTCACTGAATTTAGAATCGCTAGCAGGCCGTCCAATCACTGAAATTTTCATTGGGCTAGCTGATTTCATCTGCCCAGGAGCAGGTACTGTTGATGAGGGCATTGCCCGTGAAGCATACATCGAGACTATCGTAGAACTTGCTAACGAAGGTCTCACTGATTTGAATACATTTACACCAGATCAAATGCAAACCGTTTTCGAACTATATGCTACTCACGCGATCGAAGCACGCATTTGTAATGACATTGGAACCAAAGCGGTGACGATGCCAATAAATGCGCATACAGCACATCTTGTTGAGCAGCAGGTGCGAGATTTCATCCGGGGTGGAGTAAGCGATGCACTCGCACGCGCTCAAATTGGGACAAATCATCTTACTCCAGAGCAAATTCAAGGATTCGTGGATACGATCTATGAGTCTGCGTTTAGAATTTTACAGGCTCTTGGCGATGCAGAGGCTAATAAACAATGATGCGACAACTCCTAGTTGGTCATTTCGGTTATGACGATTCATTTGACCCTGTAGCAGGCTTAGATGAACAGATAACTTCCCTACAGCTCGTCGCCAGCAAACAAACGTTGGATTATGGAATTGGTCATGCACTGTCCAGCCTTAACAATATCGGCATATTCCCAACAGAAATGGGCATTGACCTGTTGGTTTTAGCAGCCCATGTCCATGCTGCTGACACACGAATCTCGCGTGTTGAGCAATCGCAGGATTCGTGGACACGCGAGATAAGATTGATAGTACCTGTGAGTAATCCCTCTCGTTGGTATTCAGCAGCGCCAACCCTCAAAAATTCTCTTGATTTTTTAACCGGCGATCGCTGGACGGTCGATTTTAGGCCACGCCCCGAGCGATTTAATACTGTCGTCAAAGAAGCACCACCAACCCTGATTGCTCACCCATTTGATTCAGTCAGTTTATTCTCAGGTGGACTTGATAGTTTAATTGGAGCTATCGACTCGTTAGAGAGTGGAACTACACCGCTTCTGGTTAGTCATTTCGGAGAGGGGGCAACAAGTGATGCACAAACTAAGCTGTTTGCCGGTTTAAAAAAACATTACGTCAAATCATCTTTAGGGAGATTGCGAGTTGGTATGTCCTTTGAGGAAGGACTTGTGGAAGGCGTAAGTTCAGAGAATAGTACTCGAGGCAGATCTTTCTTGTTTTTTGCTCTCGGTGTTTTCGCAGGAACCGGACTAGGAAACCATTTCGTTTTGCGCGTCCCTGAAAATGGATTGATTGCTCTAAATGTACCGTTGGATCCACTACGATTGGGATCAAACAGTACTCGCACGACGCACCCATATTATATGGCGAGATGGAATGAACTACTTTCCATACTTGGCATCAATGGCGAAATTCAAAATCCGTATTGGAACAAAACTAAAGGGGAGATGGCTTCGTCTTGCCAAAATCCTTCTCTTTTAAAAAGCCTGATATCAGATTCACTATCGTGCTCATCACCGGCCAAGGCCCGTTGGTTGGGGCATGGCATTGAACAGTGTGGCTATTGTTTGCCATGCCTGATCCGCCGAGCAGCATTAATGGCAGCATGGGGACCTGATAGTGATCCAACGGTGTATACAGTGGCAGATCTTCATGCTCACCCCTTGGACACGCGCCAAGCAACTGGAGTACAGGTCAGATCATTTCAATATGCAATTGCTCGTCTGAAAGATAATCCGCAACTAGCAAGTATCTTGATTCACAAGCCTGGCTCGCTTGCGGATGAAGCAATGCATTTAGACCAGCTAGCTGGTGTATATCAGCGCGGACTTGCTGAAGTTGCGCGACTTATCGACGGTGTTTCGACAAGACCAGCTTGAAAAGGATATTTACATGAATGCAACTAAAGGGCTTGTCGATTTTCACTGTCACCTTGATCTCTACCCTGATCATTATTCAGCAGTCAGAGATGCAGAGAAAGCTGGAATATTTACATTGGCAGTTACGACAACACCGCGCGCATGGCCTCGCAATCACGAGATTGCAAAGCGTACGAAGTATGTCCGAGCAGCATTAGGGTTACATCCCCAATTGGTAGCCAACCATGAAAATGAACTAGAACTATGGGATCATTACCTATCGGAGACACGCTATGTTGGTGAAGTTGGACTGGATGCTGGTCCTCGCTTTTTCAAGTCACTCGATGCGCAAAAGCGAGTATTTCAACATATATTGCAACGTTGCGCTCAGGCTGGCGATAAGATCATTACAGTCCATAGCGTCAGAGCGGTCAAAATTGTACTAGACTTCATTGAAGCATATTTACCCTTAGGGCGTGGGAAAATTGTTCTCCACTGGTTCACTGGAACAAAGAACGAGGCGAAGCGAGCATTAGAGTTAGGATGCTATTTTTCTATTAATATGGAAATGATTAGCAATGCCAGACATATTCCTATGATACAGTCTATTCCAATTGAGCGAGTGCTAACAGAAACCGATGGTCCATTCACACGTATTGATAATAGGCCTTCACAACCAGCTGATATAGAAAATACTGTAGAAGAACTAGCCCATTTATATGGGCTATCCACGAGTGATATGGTCTACGTCATTCGGAATAATTTGCGGACCCTAATCAGTTATTGAAGGCAACCTTACTATGATTAAATGAAAAAGAGATTGGTGTTCATCTTGGTGGTCTTGACAGAGAAGTGACTCAAGTTTCGCTTATATATTAGCTTGTAACTGAATAAGGCAATCCCAATTACAGAGCCAAATTTGAACAGCCTGATTACTAGCAGGCTTTTTGCTTTTGTGCACCAATGGAAAAGAGTTCAGTCTCGGAACTGGGGGGCCTGTTAACGATTGTTGCAACCAGCTCTTCAGACGGAGATAAGACACACTATGTTACTTAAAAAAATAGATATCAGCAAATTAAGTCATATAAATAGATAGATGAAGGTTATTGAGAGATAATCATCAATTTAGAATTCGGATTGCTTTCTTATAATGATGGTACAGCAAGATCAACACTGTGTAGCTCATGCAACTCCACTATGGTGCCGCTATAGTTGTTTCTGCGTGCCATCCAGCTTGCGATGAATAAGCGAAACCAACGTAAGGATGTCCAGCGCATCCAGTTCAGACATGGGCCAATTCTTCTTAGGCGCATGGGCTAGTGGATTGCGCACAGCACCGAATAGACCAATCAGTAGATTCGCAAAACCTTTCTGTTCGCTCTTTTCTGAGTCGGTGGTGAGCGATCCCAAAGTCAGAACAGGTTGTTGTCCGGTAAATGCCTTGTTCACCAAGTCAGCACCATCACCGCTCAACCCGGACAACTGACGAATACGTTCCGCAACCCCCTTCGTCGCCTCGAAGACGGCATGAAAATAGTTTTCGTCCAGAAGTTCGGCACGGCAATAGTTCAAAACTTCCGCATGCACAGCACGGCTTTCGAGTGCAGCCTTAAGTCGCCCGGCGCGGGCTCGAGCAGAATCCAGAGTCGTTACTTTAGCAGCGCTCGCGACCTTACCATCCTCACGGATATAAAAACCGGAAAAAGCCAGGACAACATTGAGTTCATCACGTCGCCAGGCAAACACCGATGGATCACGGGCGTAATTAACCGGGTTCATCGCACGGTTAATGAACATAATAAGATGGTTGCCGACCTGATACTGGTTCTGCGCACCTGCGAGCGCATTAAACAGACGTTTCCACTTTGTCATTCCTGGCGATGTGTCCGCAACTTTAATTTCTTGTAGCAGTCGCTCGATCTGCGACCCACTCAAGCCACGTTCGGTATCAGCAAGGACGCGACAGGCGGCCTCAAGGTGCTGAGAGTTGAATGATGGAATACGTATCATGAATTATCTTTCTATCACCTCTCAGACCCACTCGAGCGCCGTGATGATCGATTGCCCTTCGGTGCCGACCTCCACAAACAGAGCGTGCTCGTAACCAAGCTGCTGCTTATAACCTCGAAGTTTTAGTAGATCGATCTCTCTATCGACGCGACTCGTTGATTTTTTGAACTCCAAGACCAAATGATTCTGTCGTGTACCTCGGCGATGCACGATCACATCTGGAAATACTGTCTTTGCCTCAACGTCTTCGCTGTCTGGATAAAGTTCCAAATGTCTGAGCCGTTTAGGTTCAATGCTGTCCCGGTTGTATTCGCAATCTACAGTCCAACCGGGGAAACATTGCTGGAGGTACATCGCAAAGCGAAAGGTAATCGACCGTTCGTTAGCATCGATACCGAGAAGATCATGATCAATGAATAGTAGCTCGGACAATGCATGTGACACAGCTTCGCCTGGTGCATATTGGTTGAGGTAGTGAATTTGTTCCGGGGTCAGTGCCATCATCACATTCGCATACTTAAGAAATTATATTGGGCTTTCAAGAAGAATGAGTACGCTGTAGGTTCCATTTTTCATTGCCTAACTAAGGCTCACACTGAAGGAAGTATACACTGATTGAAACGTCGTGAGGATTCTCTGTCTCGCGTCGTCTAGCTCGTCAGCCACGCGTTGCGTGAGCGTAAACGTGGGGCAATCGGGCTGACCACATCCACAAGGTCTGATTTCCCCTTCCTTAAGCCGAGTTACGAAGATGCGCCGCAGTTGGTCGACCTGACGAACCACTTTTCCCATCACTGTCTGGATGCGTTGATTTTTGAGATGGTGGATCGAAGGAATGCGCCTGATCTCGACGCCCTCACGCGTTCTCCACAAACCTGTATTTAGTGCGCCAATGGTATCTTCGATTGCCTTCTGAAAAGCAGGGAGAGAACTTTCTTGTTGAAACGGTGTGCGAAATGCTGGCCGGTCAAATACGGAAGCCATCAGTTGCAGAACATCGGCGTCGGAAAGGTCGGGAAAATCATCCGTGAATTTTTGAATATCAGCTTCAACATCAGGAAACTCGACGCCCTGGACAAAACGGTGCAGCAGATATTCAGCACGAAGACGCAAGTTTTCTTCGAACTCTACGCCCGACCATATCGTTACATGCCTGACGCCTAGGGAAGCTGCTGCTTGCTCGATGCGCGTTCTGCCAGCATCCGAGACCGCACCACGAGAGACGAACTTAAAGACGTCTGGGACACTGCCAGTTGCTTTAATCGACTTACTCATGTCGCTCTTGGCTTTTGCCAGTGTCAACGTGTCTCGGTTCGCGCATTGGATGATGGTCTTACGTGCTGGCTGGTCATCAAATGGTTCAATACCCGAGATATCTCGCCCTTGATCACCTCCTGATTGACCGTGCCAAATCAGATCATGCCAACCCGCGCGCAGGTGGTATGCAAAAACAAGGCGCTCGAACTGGATACCACTGTAGTCCTCAAAATGAACCGGAGAAACCGTTATCGTCGCCATACTCGCTCCTTTTCTGCTGCTATTAGTCTTCGGTAAACCTTACTACGTCCCTGTGAATTTCCGCCGTTACCCAATGAAAAGCACCAAATATTGGTGGCAAACCTTGCTTCACCAAATGCCCACGGAGTTTGAAATGCAGAATAACTTATTAGTAAACTGGACGCGACAGCAGCACTGTAGCTCGCGCACAAAACAAATCTCCGGATCGAGTGTCCTTAACGACCTGTCTCAATTAATCAAAAACGGAGTTCTGCTATTTCTTAACACAATCCGTCGCCAAGAGCTGAGGCAGATTGAGATTGGCCTTGTAGCCAAAACGACTATCTACGAGATGGGTGCGGGATCTGGCCGAGATGGAAGAATGACTCAAAGTGCTCAAGTAAGCCCCTCGTGTTAACATCTGAAAGCCAGAAGTCCGTCTACAAATATGTAGATGATGCTACCCACTGATTGACTGTGTTTACCAAACAAATTTAGGGAAGAGACAAAGTCTATTAATTAATTTGACTGCTCCGCGTTGAGTGACACATTACGCCGTTAGCAACGCCTACTGCGGGCACAAAGCGGCCAGTCCTGTTGGCTGTCAGATCCGCTATGAGCAAAAAGTGGAAGCTCATAATTGTTCTCACCTCCGATGGTGCAATACGTAACTTACAGCGCGATAATCTGCAACGAGCCGATCGCTTGGTTCTGCCCTTGGATTAATTCCTAATGATTGATATTCACTTTGAATTTTGAAGACATTATACCGCTTGTAATTTCATAGCATAGTTGATGACAAATGATATTCCTGGTGGTTTAATTAAGTGATTGCCAACAGTTTAAAAGAGGAATTATGGGCACGGAAATTTCACTTAAGGTTTCAGGTGCAACGCTAGATTGGAGTAAAAATAGCTTAGGTGTTGATCATGGTGCATTGTTCCAGTCAACCGACCACATAATGATACCTCAGCACGAACGCTATGATCTGGAAGAAACCGATGAAATTGATGAAGAAAGACGCCTTCAGTGGACCGTACTCAGGAAGCCTCTTGCAGCAGTAGCTGAACGGGTTGAGTTACTTGGTTTTTCTCTTACTGCTATTCGTGCGGAATATGAAAATCTTGTAAAGCATGAGGTTTATCAAAGAAACGAAATGATTGAAGCCTATCCCGATAATTGGGAACCTTTAGAAAATCTTTTTAGTTTTGATGAGTTTCTGGGCTTACTTAAGAGCTATGATCTGGGGGAGTTAAACGATAAAGATATCGACTTTGATAATTCAAAAAAAACAGAGAATGATAATTTCATTTTGAAGTTATTCCCTAACGACATTTTAAAAAGAATTCCTCTCTATGATCCTTATAACAACTTTTACTGGTCAGAAAAAACAGCGTTTTTCAGTGTCATAAACATACTTCATCCATACTCTATGATCAAACTTTTAAGTGAAAACAAACATAATCTTAGTGAGTATGTCGAGTGGGACTATGGGGAAATAGTCGCTAACGGATGGGTTCACATTAACCAAATAAAAACTGAAATTAACCGTGAAAATTCTTTTCTCATAGCAACTGAAGGTTCCTCGGACTCACATATATTACAAAAGGCATTTAAGCTAATTAAGCCTAGCGTTTGTGAATTTTTTCGTTTCATCGATGTAACATCTGGCCATCCATTCCCCGGCACTGGGGGATTATCAAAGTTTGCTGAGGGATTAGTAAAAATTGATGTACAGAACCAAATCATTTTTGTACTCGACAATGATAGTGAAGGGGTTGAAGCTTTCAAGAAAATCATAAAGATGAAGCTTCCTCATAATATGAGTTGCATATGTCTTCCGGATCTTAAGGAGTTTGAAAGTTTCCCTACTTGTGGCCCAGACGGCCTAACCTTATCCAATATTAATGGAACTGCTGCCGCTATAGAGTGTTACTTGGATTTAACATATAGTGAATATGACTCATACATTGTTAGATGGACTAACTATAAAAAAGAGACCGGGATGTATCAAGGCGCACTTGAGTTTAAAGAGTATTACGCAAAAAGATATCTTGATACATCAGAAGTTAAGCTTATCGAAAGTAAATATGACACCTCCAAACTTGAGGCTTTGCTTAATGCGATCATTGATGCTTGTTCCAAATTATCTGGAGCAATACGTATTGAAAAAATAAAGAGTCACTATCCAAATATATGGACTGAAGAAAAAGTTTAACTCCATTGAATTATTTTTAACAACCTGAAAATAATATTGTGTATCACGTCATTCAAATATTACAATACGGCATATTGGGTGTCCGTTTCTGGCACAGAACAGACAGCCCTTATAGATGTGACAATAGTAGCGATCACCAAATGCACGAGACCGCTCTAATCAGTTTTGATTGGTGGTCATTCTGGTGGTCTTGACAGGAAGAGTTTTCAGGTTTAGCTTATTTATTAGCCAGCTACTGGCAAAGGCGATCCCAGTCAGAGGAGCCAGAATTAGAAAAGCCCGCTCAGGGAAACCTGAGCGGGCTTTTTGCTGTTGTCTTTTTATGGCGGCAGCGTGCCGCGCCGTGCTGCTTCATCAGCGCCTGCGCGGCATAGCCGGACAGGCGCGGTGGCGATTACTTCAGCGCAATCCGCACGATTTCGTCCGTGCCTTTGGTAGACGAGTCCTTATTAAACTCGGCCTTCAGGGTGACGTACAGCGTGGCGTTATCCGGTCCAATCAGCAGGCTGTTAGGGTTTTTATCAAACGACCAGCTCTTTTTCACCGCGTAGGTGGTGGCGTCCAGTTGCAGCACTTTTTTCGATTCACGCTGACTGATGTAGAGTTCATTTCGCTGCGGGTTGAACTTAATGCCCAGCGCATCGCCTTCGATACGTTTGATCACCTTCCCGCTCCGTTCGTCGAACACCAGCGTGGTTTTGGCTTTGGAATCGTCAGTGACAAACAGACGGCCGGTAGCCGGATCTTCCGCCATATTAAGGAAAAGGTACTCTTTGCCATCACCCGCGGTCAGGCGTTTTTCGATTTTGTGACTGCGCGGATTGATGACCAGGATTTCGCCGGAACCGTTGGCGGCATAAATACGTTCGGTCAGCGGGGAATAGATGATGCCGGTGACCCATTTACCGGCATTTTTAATCTCGGTTTTCAGCTTAAAGGTTTTGGTATCCACCACCGAGATATAGCCAGGATCGGCGACCCGGCCGACGTATAACTCGTTGCCGTGCCACAGCACTTCACGCGCACCGGCAGGATAACCCTCTTTGCTGATCTTGCCGGGGAATACCAGCCGCTGCAGCACTTTGCCGCTCTGCGCATCCACTTTGGAGAGCGCGCCATCCAGCGAGTTGGTGGTATAGAACACGCTGCCCTGCTGATCGATGGCGGTACCGAAATTTTTCAGGTCGGTATGGGTTTCGCCTTTGGTATCCAGCGTGGCTGGATCGAGGCGATAGATCATGCCGCCATTCACATCCTTAAACGCCTGAGCACTGGCAACAAACAGCGCTTTGGACGCCGGCGAATAGGCCATCTCGTACAGACCCTCTCCCAGCGCGCGTTGCGTTATCGCCGTATCAACCGGTTTTGCTGCTTCAGCAGCAGGCGCGTCAACTTTTTTGGCCGGCGCCTGACAGGCGGTCAGGCTAAAGGCCGCGGCAACGGCCAGGGCAACAGCGGCTTTGCGCGGACTAAACAACGATTTCATGCTGAACTCCATCAAGGGATGAATCGCGCCGGTCCAGTGTGGCCGCGCGGAAGAATGAGAATCATACGCATTAACAACCGGTAATCAACTTAACCGGCAGATTGCGGCCCGCATTTCCCGCTTGATTGATGTCCGATTCGGCTTTTGTTGCCGCTATTTAGCGTCAGCCGCCCCTTTTTACAGCCCGGAAAACCTGTAAACACCCGTTACTATCCGGATTAAAATGATGTTATCTGGTTGATTATCAATACCTTTACATCTTCTTACACTTGGCATTGAATCATTCCTAAAAAATATAAAGCAAATGATTATCATTGGCATTCGCAAATCATCATTCCCTGCTGATTTCACCAGGGTAAAGGCGCGCGAAGCTCACTGAAAAAGCGTAACGGCTTAAAAATAATAATCATTGCTTACGGAAACTATTATGTCTTTAAACGGCATGGAATCAGGCTTCAGGAAAACCTTTCGCGTTTCGTTGCTGGCAGTGGCGGTACCGGCGCTGTTCACTCCCCGGCTGGCACAGGCGGCTGAGGAGTCGCAGCAGGATCTGGTGGTGAAGGCCGCCCCCGGCGATGACAGCCGCAGTTCTGAGCAGGACTATGCTGTTCAGACCACCCGGGCTGGTACAAAACTGCTGTTAACGCCGCGAGACGTCCCGCAATCGGTCAGCGTAGTGACCCAGCAGCGGATGAAAGATCAGGATCTGCAATCGGTTAACGATGTTCTGACCAATGCCACCGGTATCTCGACTAATCTGATCGACAGTGAACGTTCTGAATACTATTCGCGCGGCTTTAAGGTGAGTAATTTCACCTACGACGGCATCCCCACTTCGGTCAACGATGCGTGGAACTACGGCGATGCGGCCTCTGATACGGCGATTTACGATCGCATCGAAATCGTCCGTGGCGCTACCGGGCTGATGAGCGGAGCAGGCAGCCCTGCAGCCTCGATTAATATGGTACGTAAACATGCCGACAGTAAAACCTTCACCGGTACGCTGGATGCCAGCTACGGCAGCTGGAATAAGCAGCGTTATGTAGCGGATCTCTCAGCCCCGCTAAACAGTGATGGCAGCCTGCGCGGCCGGGTCGTCACCGGCTATACCGATCAGGACAGCTGGCTGGACCGCTATCATAAAACCAAAAAGTTTGTTTATGGCGTTATCGATGCCGACCTGAGCGAACGAACTACCCTGTCGCTGGGTTACGATTATGAAGATAACAACACCGGCAATCCCACCTGGGGCGGTCTGCCGATGTTTTACAGCAACAACGCCACCACCCACTATGATCGCAGCCTGAATTCAGCGGCCAACTGGGCGCGTTACAACACCAATGCCCGCAAAGTTTTCGCCGATATCGATCACAACTTTGATAACGGCTGGAACGTTCACTTTAACGGGACCCACGCCGAGAATACCTTCAGCGATAAGCTGCTCTACGTAATGGGCAGTGCCGATCAGGATAGCGGCGAAGGCACCACCGGTTTCGGCAGCATGGACCGCGGAAAGCGTAAGGTGGATTCCTTCGATGGTTTCGCCAGCGGTCCGTTTGCGCTGTTGGGCCGTCAGCACCTGTTGATGGCGGGCATCAGCTACAGCCGCCAGCATAACGCGACCTGGAGTCAGGATGGGGTCAGCAATGCCGGGGCAGGCGAAATCACCGCTGAAGATATGGGCATCTTCAACAACAGCTGGAGTGGCAATATTGCCGAACCTGAATGGCAGGGCTGGTATCTCAATGCGAACGACACCATCCGTCAGAAATCGGCTTATAGTGCAGCACGCTTCTCGCTGACCGATCCGCTGTCGTTGATTATTGGCGCGCGTTATACCCAATGGAGCACCGAGGGCAGCAGCGGAGATATGACCAAAAACAACACCACGCCTTATGCCGGCCTGGTGTACGACATCAACGATACCTGGTCCGCATATGGCAGCTATACCGCGATCTTCCTGCCGCAAACCTATCGCGATACCCGCGGGAAATATCTGGCGCCGGTCACCGGTAAAAGCTACGAGACCGGACTGAAATCGGCGTGGTACGACGGCCGGCTGACTGCAACCGTCGCGATCTTCCGCATTGAGCAGGACAACGTGGGTCAGGCGCTTGACGGGGTGTATCTCAGCGGCAGCGAGCAGGCTTATGCGCCGGCGAAAGGCGCAGTAAGTAAAGGTGCCGAGTTCGAACTGAACGGAGCGTTGACCGATAATCTGCAGCTGACCTTTGGCGCAACCCGCTATGTCGCACGGGACAAGAGTGGCCGCTTCAACAGCTATCAGCCGCAAACGTCCTTTAAATTCTTCACCCGCTACCAGTTGCCAATGCTGCCCGATCTGACGCTCGGCGGCGGCCTTAACTGGCAGAACCGGGTGTTCGAAGATTCCACCAACGCCAGCGGCGATAGCGTGCGCGTTTACCAGGGCAGCTATCCGCTGGCCTCGCTGTTTGCCCGTTATCAGATTAACCGGCAGGTTGCGCTGCAGGCTAACGTCGATAATCTGTTTGATCGCGAGTACTACAGCTATATGAACAGCTACGTTTACGGTGAGCCGCGCAACATCAACGTCAGCGTTTCCTGGCAGTTCTGATCCGCCGGGGTAGATACGCGCGTTGCCTGGTTTGCAGGTTTAAAAACGGCCGCAGCGCATCAGGCTGCGGCGGTTCTGGCGTCAGGGTTGCTGTTTACAGCGTCAAAAAGTTACAAAAGAGCACATTAAGGGGTAAAACCCGCTGCAATGCGCATCATTCCCGCGCGGGTCTCGCCCTGCCCCTGACTGCTGCAGGGAAGCATTATCTCTGCTGTGTTAACTGCGGAATATCACCCAGCGCGGCAATTGCCCGATCGCTATAACCGGCCTGCTGGAGCGGCTGCACAACTTCAGCAGCCAGATCCGGCACGTAGCCAATCAATACCTCGCCCGCAGGCTGCAGGGTCACTTCATCTAACGCGGCGGGTAACAACACTGACTCCGCCCGCCCGATTTCCACCGTGACGCCATTAGCCGTTACCGTTAGCGGCTCACCGAGGTTAGAGAGAATGCGCGCGCAATTGAAACTCAGGCGTTGTGGCTGGCTAAACTGCCAGCGTTCCAGCGCAAAATAGGGCCCGGCACAGCAAAACAGTCGGGTCAGATCCGCGCTATTCAACGCCAGACCGGGCTGAGGTTCACAGCGCAGTTCCGGCCGCAGCTCCTGTAACAGCGCATCAATATTCTTCTCCCACTCCGCCTGGCTCAGACGCGAGCCGTCTTCCATTTTCCACGGCATGGCGTGCTGCTGAATGTCGGAGGTCTGTTCGATTTCATAGATCAGCGTGTCGGGACCGAAGCTGTGCAGCATCCCGCCGGGAACGTAAAAAGTATCACCGGTTTTTACCGCCACCCGATGCATCACCGCATCGTAATCCTCTGCCAGCAGCGCCGCTTTGAGCCGATCATTATTCACACCCGCGCGCACCCCTAACAGACAGGTGGCATCCGGCGCCGCCGACAGAATATGCCAGGCTTCGGTTTTGCCATTCGGCTGCTGCTCCAGCCGCTGTGCCGCTTCATCATTGGCGTGCAGATGCACCGGCAGCATTCCGCTGCCATCAATAAATTTGCTCAGCAGCGGGAAGTGCGGACCGCGCCAGCCGGGTGCGACGATTTCATCGGGATAACGGGTGATCAACTCGCGCAGGCTGGTGCCCGCCAGCTCGCCGTTGGTTACTGAGGCGATCATGCCGTCGACATCGCTGATCTCCCAGGTTTCGGCCACCCGTGAGTCCGGCAGTCCAGCCTTAGCCAGTTGCTGCCTGATGCGCTGACCGCCAAAAATATGGCTGGCGATTGGCGTGGTCAGCTTCAATGGATACGCTTTCATCATTCCCCCTTAGCCTTAATCAGATCACTGCGACACCACCGGTAACCGCAATGGTCGCGCCGGAGATATAGCTCGCTTCGTCACTGGCCAGCATCACCCAGGATGAAGCCAGCTGCGCCGGCTGCCCCATACGCTGCAACGGCACTTCACCGCCAAAGCTTTCCACCTGCTCGGGTGGCATGGTGGCCGGAATTAACGGTGTCCAGATGGGGGCAGGCGCCACGGCGTTGGCGCGAAAGCCTCTATCCGCCAGCAGCGCAGCCAGGCTGCCTGAGAAGTTAACGATTGCCGCCTTCGTAGCCGAATAAGCGATCAGCTTCGGCTTAGGCTGAATCGTTACTGTTTATGACAGTAAGTCTAGCAGCCCTCACTAAAGCGCAAGGACGATGACCTGGTGTAACGGTTTGAGTGGTCAACTATTTTAGTGCTAAGCGTGACTGCGCCGGGCAAAATTGAACGGCTTGAGTGCCAAACTGATTACGCTTTCTGCAATCGCGCGCAAAGGGTTAAAAAGGCCATTGCACCTGCGGCAGAAATCAGTAAACTGCGCGCCATCAACCGATTCCTCTGTAGTTCAGTCGGTAGAACGGCGGACTGTTAATCCGTATGTCACTGGTTCGAGTCCAGTCAGAGGAGCCAAATTAGAAAAGCCCGCTCAGGGAAACCTGAGCGGGCTTTTTGCTTTGGTGTCTGAATCGGATTCGGCATCTGCCTCGGCTCTCAGCTGACGTAACGCTTTGCCATAAACAGGAAGGCTACTGCTTTCTTAGTCTGTTTCGCTATCGGGCAGCGGATAGATCAATTCGATTTCAGGAGCATCCGCTAAATGCCGGCCTGACCGGGCCATCAAATAGCCTCCGATCTGTTCCGGACTCAGGTCGATAGCCATCATATCCGGGTTGCGGAACCATTCATCAGGCCAGTAGATGAGATCGGAGGGATTAGCGTCAAAATTCTTTTCCAACAGTGAAATGGCGAAATGCTGTTCAGCATCCTTACCTTCTGCGTTACAGATAAAATTGATTGTTTGCACCAGCTCATCCCAGCTGAAATCCGCGTAAAATTTTATCGGGTTAATCGCGATACGGGTAAAGTCGCTGACATCCATCGATGAAGAAAAATCTCTGAAGTCTGAATAGCCATAAGGATGGGTTACCTGAGCGTTCCAGTCAGCGATCATCATCGTTAATTCACTCTCCTGCGGGTCTGTTCCGGCATCAATTTTCGCGAGTATCTGCTGAGCCTGGCTGGCCAGCTGTGCGATTTTTTTTCGGCTTACGCTGGCGGGTTTCATACGTTCAGGTAGCGGCATTTTTACTCCTTTAAAATAGCCTGCAATAAAAGAGCGTGATCAGCGGATTAGGTTACTCAAAATTTAACAGTCCCGATAGTGATTCAGATATACCGACCCCGGTTTGTCTGTGTGGTATCGGCATGCCAGCGTCATTGAGTCACATCACCACCCACAGTCGATTCCTGGCATGGCTCATGCCATACAAATGCGCGTCTGCTGCTGATCAACAGATGATTACTGCCCCGCCGGTGCCTATGTTTCGCCTGACCACCGCTATCAACGGTAGCGGTGGTCACCTTTCACATGCGCCACCTGTGTAGAGAAAGGGGGTGCCGCATCGGTTGCCGCCAGTCAGCTCAGCATAAAATCATTCATAAACTGTCTGCGTGAGCCCGTTAAGCGCTCTCAGCTTAGCAAGCCAGGTACGGGCGTAGCCCTGAACGCATTCACTTTCTTATCCAGCAAAACCTGACTCTCACTGCCTGAATCCAGTACGGTATTTTGCAAAGAGGCTTTTTCGATCTGTACTGCGATAACCTCCAGAGCGACCAGCCCTTTTGTTGCCAGCAGTGCACTCACCTGAGTTGAGAAACAGGATCCGGTGGCCGCACTCTCCGCCGGTGAAGCTTCAGTGGTCGCGACAATATGGTTATCAGAAATATAATTCCTCTCACCCGACACCAGCCGGATTATCACCGGTGTTGCGCCCTGCGGGATGATATGCTGAGAATCAATCGTTTCCGAAATATGATTAGCAATAATGGAGTTATTGTTACCGCTGATATAAAGCAGACCATACAAATCATCCAATCCATTATTATAAGCCTGCATCGGTCCCCAGGGTTCACGCTCACGGAAAAAATGGTTAGCCGTGATCAGGTTTTCTGAACTATTACCTTCCAGAACCAGCATCCCCGGATAAAATGAATGAAGTCTGTTGCTGGATATCGAAGAGCGAACTACCCCAGAAAAATGTACGCTGCTTTTGCCGCGCGGGAAAATATTATTGGCCGTAATCAGCAGGCCGCCAAAATTTTCTGCATAAATGGAATAGCCTCTGTAACCCGCACCTATCAGATTATCGGTAATTTTTGATGCCTGTCCCGAACCGCGCAACTCAATACAGTTCCCACATTCAGCGATGAAATTATTGTGTATCGCCAGCGCATCAGCGTTAAAAATTGTCACCCCATGCTCTAAATAGACCAGACCCATACCGCTGATACGGAAAGAGTCTTGCGCGCTCGCGATATAGATACCCGTTTTACCGTTCAGATAACTATTTTCGGGATCATCATTGCCTGATCCATCATCGACAAAATGTAAGCCATCAATACAAAAATCAGCAAACTCGACCGAACTTATGCGTGGCTCACCGCTACGTTCGACATAAAAGGCAGCACCGGCAGAGGGGTCAGCACCGGCTGCGGGAGAGAGATTAACGCATAGTCGGCTTCCCCCCGGCCACACTTCATGCCAGTTCGCCCACTCACTTTCGGGGGTATTAAATCGAATACTTGAAGAGGTGAAACCATGCCCGGAACCAATAATCTTCAGATAGCTAATATCAATTAACACCTGGGTAAGAAGCGGATAATCGCCGGGTGGAATATAGATAACCGCGCCGGGCTTCCCGCCTTGATTGAGATCCGTTTCGGTTTGTCTTTTTTTAATATCAGAAATAATACTGTTTATAACCTCACCAATATCCTGATAAGGGTTACCTTCCTTCCATTCTGTAACATCGTAATAGTTTTGGCTTGTCATGACTAATTCCTTCGGTGACAGTAATAAAAAAATCAGCAGTAATTTGAGTTATGGCTGTGCGTAAGGGGAGTGATAGCGGGTTATTTTTGCCTGTGCGCCAGAGAGCGTTATTTCAGTCAGTGAGCTGCATGAATAATAACGTCGGGTTCCACACACACTCCCCTGCTGAGCGAAAACTTCCACTATTCCGGCGTCAAAACATAATGTCACATCGCCCACCTTGGCCAGCGGAGCCTGATAACGGCCGTCATCCCGATCTTTTTCCAGCAGACTCAGAGTGTGTCCATCGTGCGCCAGAATAATCTGCTGCCCGGTTTGACCGGTCAGGGTCAGGCAAAAATGCGAGGTTGGGGTAAAGGTAATTATGCAGGACTTACAGGCAGTACTGCCTGACCAGTGACTCCACGCATCCAGCCGTTCTTCACTGATGATCAGCGATGCTGGCGGCAATACCGGTGTCATACAGAGTTGTTGCCGGGCATTAAGATGAAAACGACGCGGCAGAGACATTTCGCCGGAATAGGCAGAATGAACACTCTTTTGTGTCGCCCAGTTGTATAACCAGGCAAACCCTGTGCGACTGTCGCTTTCACCCCAGGTCTGCAGGGCATAGAAATCGGTGCCGAAATCCAGTATCTGCAGCGGTTGCGCTGAGGGAGTGAAATAACCGTGCCGAAAATCTCCCGTTTGTGCAAATAACAGATTATGTCGTCCGGTTGTCGGCTCGGTGTAACCCACAATACCGATAATCAATACCCAGATGCCGTCAAGGCAGAAAAAGTCCGGGCATTCGACGCAGCGGCCCCCATTTTCCCGAAAATAAGGGGGAGCGGTGTAGAGCACATGATGGAATTGCCAGCTGTCACTGTCTTCGGAGTGAAACAGCAGCATGGCTGGATCGCCGTTCACCGACGCGCCCAGGATCATATAAAAGGTCGCGTCCGCTTCCTCATACCAGACTTTCGGATCACGGAAATCACAATCGACGCCTGCTGGCAGCGCTGTTAATACTGTTTTTATCAAAGCAGGCTTGTCGTAAGCAGGCTGCGGGACCGCCATTTTCTGGATTTCTCGATAACCGCGATAGAGATCGTAAGCCGGAAGCCTTTCGGTATACCAGAAACGCGTTTGCCCCTCGGCATCGATGAAAGCGCTGCCAGAAAATGCGCCGCCCGTTGCCCCAAGCGCGGATAAATTTTGCTCTGGCTGAAGGAAAACCGGATAGTGACGCCAGTGGTAAAGGTCCTGACTCACCGCGTGGTTCCAGTGCATCGGCCCCCATTGAGTACTATGCGGATGGTATTGGTAAAACAGATGCCACTCATCACCTTTCCGATGCAGACCATTAGGGTCATTCATCCAGCCGGTACGTGGAGAAAAATGTAATGCCGGGCGTAAGTCTTCCTGCTGATAGTGCTCTGCAACTGCGCGGTCATCTCGCAGGCAAAGGTCGTTATTTTCGATATCAATAAAGCTGACGCCCTGCTGAGGGAGCGTGTCAGGGTGCCAGCTGTAACACAACGAAATTTCACTGTGCTCCGGTAACCACTCCAGAGAGACAATACCCTGCTGCCATGCGGTCCAGGTAAAGTATTGATAATACGGCGGAGCTGTTTCTATTTTGAAAAGCACCGCATTTTCCATGTGGATAGCAAATAGGGGCTGACCGGCCGGCTTTGTTTGCTTTAGCCATAAATCAAGCCGCTGACCTTGCTTAACATTAATGGACAGGGACATTTTTAAACTCCTGCGATTGAACCGAACCTTTTTCAAGCTCGCGTTTTGCGAGATCGACTTTAATTTTTTCCAGGAAGAGGTTATCCAGTTTGAAGTAGCGCACCATAAATGCGCTGATGAAATAACTCACCATCGGCAGTAGTGAGAACATGATAATAATGCCCTCAAGGGTCTGCGCATTTTGTTGCGGTTTGTTAGCGACATAGCCGGTATAGGACAGAATCCAGGCGACGATTGCTCCAGCGACCGCCAGTCCCATTTTCAGCATAAACAGATTACCGGCAAACGAAATACCGGTGAGCCGTTTGCCAAATTTCCAGTCACCGTAGTCATCGACGTCTGACATCATTGCCCACAGGATAGGTCCGGACTGAATTAAATGCAGAACATTAATGATCACAAATAGCGTAAGCAGTGGCGTCAGCGATTTTGGGTCAACAAACCACAGCGCGAAAGAGAGAACACCAAGGATAATATTAATAATGCGGAAGAGCTTAATTTTATCAAACCGGTCAGTCAGTGGCTTAGCTATTACGCTTCCCAGCATATTACAGGCGACACCAAGCGCCATAAAAAAGGTAATAAATCCAACGGAGGCCTGCATTACATAGGTGGCATAATAAATAGTT
The DNA here is from genome assembly GCF_050432985.1 of Pantoea sp. AN62. NCBI lineage: Bacteria > Pseudomonadati > Pseudomonadota > Gammaproteobacteria > Enterobacterales > Erwiniaceae > Pantoea > Pantoea sp. AN62. The sequence continues at coordinate 186,319 of NZ_JBNPYB010000008.1, forward strand.
ACAGCCCCCCGAATAAAGGCCGGGAAGACATTAAGAAAGGTAATCGTAATCATCAGCAGCCATTGGTCATTTTTAGCAATGTCTTTCAAATCTTTCATTAACGAATCATCAGACTTAATTGAAACAACGCGCTCTTTAATACTGGCAAAACAGAACAGGAACATCAGCGTCGCGGCGCACCCCATGATCACCATGGTCAACTGAAAGCCTGAAGCGCGGTTACCGTTACCCAACCAGTCGGTTAACGGTAAAATTGAGGAAGAGACAATCAGCGTCGCCAGGCCATTCAGGAAGAACCGCCATGATAAACAGCCCAGTCGCTCTTTTTGATTCAGGGTGATCACCCCCGCGACTGAGCAATAGGGAATGTTGATCGCGGTATAGATCAGTGACATCACCAGATAGGTCACCCAGGCATAAATAATTTTTCCGTTCATGCTCAGGTCAGGTGTGGTAAACATCACGATGGCGCCCAGGCCAAAGGGTACCGCCATCCATAACAACCACGGGCGGAACTTACCCCATCGACTTTGCGTACGATCGCAGATTGCGCCCATGATCGGATCGCTGAAGGCGTCAAAAATACGGATGACCAGAAATAGTGTTCCAACGACACCAGGCGCTAATCCATATACATCGGTATAAAACCACGTCAGATAGAGCGCCAGTACACTCCAGATCATACAGGATCCCGCATCCCCCATCCCGTAACCGATCTTCTCTTTCAGACGCAACTTTCCATAAGCGCTTTGTTTTTCCATTACCGTTGCGGACATAAAATCACCTCAATAATGCACAGCTCTAAAAATTAAACACAGAGCATTATCGCCAGCCCCTGTGCGGATGACTGAATAAAAATTTTCGACTCGTTTAAAAAGGATTAAGTGGGAAAAGCAGAAATCAGACAGCCGTGATATTAAGCGCGATACTGCTCTCACGTATAATTAACCGTGAGACAATTTCATACATTTCGATACTCTCCTGCTTATGGGTATTATTCACCATCTGGAATGCCAGGTGGGCAATCTCGCCAATCGGTTGAGCCACGCTGGTTATTTTTTTGGTCTGCGCCAGCAAGGTATTGTCAAAACTGGCGATAGCAATATCCTGCGGGACAGCCACCCCTCTTTCCTTTAAGCCATCGATAACATAACTGGCAGCAACATCGTTATAGATCCAAAGAGAAGAGCATGCTTTTTTCCGGTCAGCTAATATCCCGATAATATCGTCCAGTATCCGAATATGGCCGGATATTTTTTCACCTTCGCCTTTCGCTATCCAGAATTGATTCTCTTTAGCGAGTGTTAAACCCTGACTGGTGATTTTCTTACTCCAGGCAGAGACTTTTCGATTATCGACGCCCTCCTGAGCAATAAAACCAAAAGTGGTATGCCCGGTCTGGATAAAATGCTCCGCAATAGCCTCTGCACCTTTCCTTTGATTGATAGAGACAGAATTAAAAAAACGAGAAACCTGCGTTACCACTGCCACCGGAATGCGGGTTGCGGTCAACCATTCCGCAAGTTCGCTTTCGGCCTCTGTCGGCACCCATAGCAGACTGTCGATCCCCATTCCGATTAGGCTGTGAATAATCTGCTTATCCTGTTGAGGCTGATTCTGATGGGTCTTAATAATTACCGATTTCCCGATGTATCTTGCCTCCTCTTCAAAGGTTGCCAGTAACTCAGAAAAGTGAGGATTCACCAGGTTTGGTAGCACCACGCCAATCAGCCCGGAACATTTACCACTCAGCTGAAACGCACTTTTGCTGGGGACATAGCAAAGGTAATCCATTGCATCACGTACTGCCTGGCGTGTTTCCGGCGTCACGCTGGGATGATGGTTCAGCACACGCGATACGGTCGCCGTAGACACTCCTGCTTTTTTTGCTACGTCTTTAATGGATGCCATGATAATGAGATGCGTCGTTTAATCAGGCGGTCACTATAAAGTGTGATGAAGGTCAAAAATGTAAGCCAGTTCACATGTTGCTGCGTTACATAAATCCCTGCTTATCCACTCAATTCAGTCTGAATTACGCTTTACCTTAAAAGAGAGACAACAGAGTATGTCATGGTTAGCCCGTTCCGCATTAGCTGGCGGCCAGGCAACACGCAGCCCCACAGCGGGCTGGTTAGACGGCGAGCATAACCGGCTGGCGTTCTGATCGCCCGCCATCCACCATTCGTCACATCAGGCAAAATTGGTTATTATCCGCCTCCCCTCACCTGCCGGTAGTCCGATGTCTGAGATAGTCGATAGTTTTGTTGCGCCGCCGTGTCATGACCCGATTGAGATCCTCTATCAGGATGAGCATCTGCTGCTGATCAATAAGCCCGGCGGGCTACTGAGCCTGTCCGGCAAAAATCCGCTGAATCTTGATTCGGTGCATCACCGGCTGGTGAAAAGCTTCCCCGGCTGCACGCTGGTCCATCGACTGGATTTCGGTACTTCCGGGTTGATGGTGATTGCCCGCAACAAGGCGATCAATGCGGCGCTCTGCCAGCAGTTCAGCCAGCGCATCGTGCGCAAAATCTATAGCGCGCTGTTGTGTGGCCATCTGGCCGATGACGACGGAGTGATTGAGGCGGCGATTGCCAAAGATCCGGCGCGCTTTCCGCGGATGACGATTTGCGATCGCCACGGCAAGCCGGCACGTTCACATTATCAGGTGGTTGAGCGCGTTGATTACGCGCAGCAGGATGGCAGCACGGTGCCGGTTACGCGGGTGGTGCTGACCCCGGAAACCGGGCGTACTCATCAACTGCGGATTCACTGCCAGCTGCGCGGTCATCCGATTCTGGGCTGCGACCTGTATGGCGGGCTGCTGTTACCCGGCAGTGAAAAGACGCCGCGACTGATGCTGCACGCCAGCGAACTGCATTTTGTTCATCCGGTCAGTGGCGAAGCGATTCACGCCCGGCACGCCACTCCGTTCTGACCCGGCTGAGACGCAGCAGCGCCAGCTCTGGCCCGGCTGGCACTGCGCAACATCCGCTTTAACGCGGACTTACCACATCAGGTCATCCGGCACTTTGAAGTCTGCATACGGATCGTCCTCATCCTGCGCTTCCTGACTCAGCGCGCTGTTCAGTACGATGCTGCTGGCATCGCGCTGCGCAATTTTATCCGCCACGCTGGCCGGGATAATCGCATACTGATTCTCGCCGCCGTTCTCTGCCGCCAGACGGGCAATAGCAAGACGGCCGCTGATCAGCTGCGCCTGGGTCAGCTTATCGACATTGATTTTTTTAATCAGGTTGTTATCGGTGAAGTTAAAGCCGATATTGCCTTTTGAAATATCAATCTTATTCATTTCAATCAGCTGCTTGACCTGCGCTTTATACTCTTTGGATAAAACGGCTTGTTTCTGCTGCTCATTCAACTGCCTGTCGCGCTCAAGCTGCGCTTTTTTATTTTCTTCGACCGCCGCTCTGGCTTCACGCGCCTGAACCCGTGATTTCTTAGCGGTACGCTGCACTTTGTCCATCTTCTTGCTGCTGACTAATCCCGCTTTCAGCATCTGCTCTTGTAAGGTGAGTTTGGTCATTTTGGTTTCTGAGCCTGTTACGAAATTTCAGCGATTATACCTGTAAATTCCCGGCCTGTGTCAGGTTGCGGGCGTTGATCGCCGCGCACAATCTTCGGCGCTGCCTGCCGCGCCGCGCTGTCGGTTAAACGCATCCTTCTGCCGCTGTGCTACCATTCTCCGGTCAAAATCACCCTGTTGAGCACTATGTCGGAATTAACCAAACGTAAAAATGACCCTGAAGGGTTGAAGAAACGTATTATCGCGGGCGCACTGAAAACCTTTGCCGAGTTTGGCATGCAGGGCGCACGGCTGGAGCAAATTGCCGAACATGCGCAGACCACTAAACGGATGGTGGTGTATCACTTCGGCAGCAAAGAGCAGCTCTATATTGATGTGCTGGAACAGGTTTATCAGCAGATCCGCCAGCACGAAACCGGCCTCAACCTGGCGGCGATGGAACCGGAACTGGCCATGACCCGCCTGGTCGAAGCCAGCTTTGATTACCATGTCGCCCACCCCGACTTTATGCGACTGGTGTGCAGCGAGAACCTGTTACGTGGCCGCTATATCAGCCAGTCAACCCAGATTAAAACCCTTAATCGCAGCGCGCTGGACGTGCTGGATGACATTCTGGCCCGTGGTCAGCAGCAGGGGCTGTTTATCGAAGAGGTGCAGACGATAGACGTGCACCGCCTGATCAGCAGTATCTGCGTGCACCACGTCTCCAACCGCTACACCTTTAATGCGTTGTTCAGCCCGGATAACAGTGAAGAAGAGAGTATTCGCCGTAATCGTCAGCTGGCGGTAACCGCAACGTTACGTTATATCCGCAAATAATCTGGCGTCGTTCCGGCTTGGCTTAGTCATAGTCTACGCTTAGTGAATACCGTCATAAAATCGCCATAAAAGGAATGCTGTTGTGAGCAGAGACGCCCACCTTTATCCGCTTCGCCACACCGACGTTAATCCCAAAGATGACGTGCTATGGAACTGGGCGCAAAACGCACAGATCGGTAGCCGCCACCAGGTGCAGCGTCCCGCCAGTGAAGAAGAACTTCAGGCACTGCTGCGCCAGTCACAGGGCCAGATCCGGGTGATTGGCAGCAAACTCTCCCCTGGCCGTATGCTGCACGTCAGCGAACAGGATCTGCTGCTGGATCTCAGCGCATTCAGCGGTCAGACTGCCAGCGATGAACATAGCGTGACCTTTGGTGGTGCGACCCCGCTCGATCAGGTTTACCGCACCCTGACCGGGATGAACCGGATGCTGGCATCGTCGCCAGGGGTGATTGCCATTCAGACGCTGGCTGGTGCCATGGCGACCGGTACTCACGGTCAGGGTCTGCAGCAAAGTTCGATTGCTGATGAAGCGCTGTCGATTCGCATGGTGCTGACCGATGGCAGCGTGCGGGAGTTTACGCGCGGCGAACCGGACTTCCCGGCGGCGCAGGTTTCACTTGGCGCGCTGGGTATCGTGACTGCCGTGACGCTGCGAACCGAACCGTTTCGCATCTTCACCTGCCACAAAAATGCGGTTTCTGCCGATACGCTGGAGCAGGATCTGCTGCGCTGGAATGATGAATATCCGCTCAGCAAAGCCTGGTGGTTTGTCGACGATAATCGGGTCCACGTCTGGAACGCTCACCAGGCGAGTGACGACGAACGTCTGCGCTATGAACAGCAGGATCGTCAGGTGGTTGAGCATGAAGGTCAGGCTGATGACAGTCTGAACGACGCCATCGATCAGACGCTGGCGCACATGCATCGTGATACCCAGATCCAGGGCAAAGGCGGTAAGCAGTTTCGCACCGTGACCCGTTTTCGCGATTTCACCGATGTTACCGGTGACATCTACCAGCTGTTTTGCCGCGGCATCGCGGTGCCGCAGATCAATGTCGAAATCGGCGTACCGCTGGCGAAAACGCCTGCCATCATCACCCGGATCAAGCAGTGGTATGCGGCAAACCGTCCGCATATGCACTACCCGATCATCCTGCGCTGTACCGGTGCCTCCTCTGCCTGGCTGAGTCCGGCGTATGACCAGCCAACCTGCTTCTTCGGCTTCGTGGTGTACTACGCGGATGACGGCTCGCTCTCGCCCGACGGTCTGCATTTTCTGACCGAAGTAGAAAAACTGCTGGCCGATGAGGGCGGACGCCCGCACTGGGGCAAATATTACGACGAAGAACGCTATCGCTGGCGTGAGATCTACCCGCAGTGGGATGCGTTCCGTACCCTGCGCAGCCAGCTCGATCCGCAAGGCCGATTAGGCAATGACTACATCGCCCCACTTTTTGACTGAATTAATAAGGGAAAATATGTTTGCCTGGGTAACGCTGTTAACTCAACCCGACTATCTGGTGGGCGTAAAAGCGCTGCACCATTCGCTGAAGCAGAGCAACAGCCAGTGGCCGCTGGTGGTGATGACCACCTCAGCGATTTCCGCCGAAGATTGCCAGGCTTTGCAGGCCGAAGGCTGCGTGATAGCGCCGGTTGAGCCGATCTACCCGCGCGCCGATCTGGATCAGCATTATGCTTCGGCGCAATTTGGCGAAGTGTGGACCAAGCTGCGTGCCTGGCAGCTGACTGATTATCAGCGCGTGGTGTTTCTCGATGCCGATATGCTGGTGCTGCAGAATATGGATGAGCTGTTCACGCTCGATCTCGGGGATAACCTGATGGCGGCGTGTCACGCCTGTCGCTGCAATCCGAACCAGATTGCCTCTTATCCGGCGGACTGGCAGCCCGAGCAGTGCCATTACACCTGGCAGGCGCGGGGTGAAGCCGCGCCTGCCAGCCTGGACTATTACCTGAACGGCGGTTTTCTGGTGCTGACGCCGGATAATGCGGTTTACGAGGCACTGGAACAGCGGATTGCGGCGATTGATGACCTGAGTGCGTATCCCTTCTCAGAGCAGGACCTGCTAAACGAGGCGTTCGCCGGCCGCTGGAAACCGCTCTCTTACGTTTATAATGCGCTGAAAACCTTACCGTTCCAGCACAGCGCGATCTGGCGTGACGACGAGGTGAAGAATCTGCACTTCATCCTGGCGAAGCCGTGGAAACGCGACCTGAATCAGCCGGAAAGCCAGCGCGACCGCTACTACGCGCTGGATAAGCTGTGGTGGGAAAAAAGCGGCCTCGCCTGATCTCTACCGGGCAGGAAGTCACCGCTTCCTGCCCGCTTAGTCCCCCACCGCCAGCGCTACACCGTCATCCAGCGACGCTCCAGCGCAGACAGCGCAATCGCCTCCAGCACCTTCTGCACCTGTAATCCTTCCGCAAAATCGGGCCACATACGATCGCCTGCCGCAATGCCGTTAATTAAATCGCGGATCTCAACCGTCTTCTGATCGTTGAAGCCGATGCCATGTCCGGCCGACACGCAAAAGTTGGCATAATCGGGGTGCGCTGGCCCGGTCAGCAGCGTTTTAAAGCCCTGCCGTCCGGCCGGTTCATCGTGAATATAGAGTTCCAGTTCCGCCATGCGCTCCTGGGTATAGCGCAGCGTGCCTTTGGTGCCGGTGACGACATAGGTCAGCCCCATCTTGGCACCACAGGCGATGCGGGAGGTTTCAATTACGCCATGCGCCCCGTTGTGGAAACGCAGCAGCGCACTGGCCTGATCTTCGTTTTCCACCGGCAGCTGACGGCTGAGATCTTTCGGGTCCGGGCGTGAAGTGATGACCGTCATCATGTCGCCACTGACCTCGGCGATATCCCCCACCAGATAGTGCGCCATGTTGACGATATGCGCCGCCAGATCGCCGAGCGCGCCGAGCCCGGCCAGCGCTTTCTGACAGTGCCAGTCGAGCGGCGTCTGCGGTTTTGCCAGATAATCTTCGTTATGGGTGCCGTAGAAATGCACCACCTCACCAATCTCGCCATTGGCAATAATCTCTCTCGCCAGCTGGCTGGTGGGGTTTTTCATATAGTTAAAGCCGACCAGGGTTTTGACGCCGGCGGCCGTGGCGGCGGCCACCATCTCTTCGGCATCAGCCACACTCAGCGACAGCGGCTTTTCGGAGTAGACGTGCTTACCGTGGCGGATCGCCTCCAGCGCCATCTCTTTATGCAGGAAGTTGGGGGCGCAAATGTCGACCACATCGATAGCCGGATCGCGCACCAGCTCGCGCCAGTCGCCGGTCGAACGGGCGAAACCAAAGGTTGCGGCCTGGCGGGCGGCCAGGTCCGGGTTCACTTCCGCCAGCATCTCCCGCACGATCTCGCCTTTCAGCGCAAAAACGGTGGGTGCCTGGGCATATGCAATGGCGTGACAGCGACCAATATACCCACTGCCGATCATGCCGATTCTGACTTTGTTCATCTCAACTCCATACACGCATCATAAGGTTGAAATGAAATCTAAATTTCATTTATGCCGTTTACAAAGCCAGAATGAAATAAATGTGACGATGGTGGAAAACAATCCGCCAGAACCACTGATTACGCCGCCTGACAAGGACTGCTCTGCGGCAAAACACCTCATAAAAACCTCACTTTTGCCGGCCCGAGCTGTTTTACTTAGCGGCGGGAAACCGGCGAAAAGCGGACATTTCAGACGCGACCACCACCGGCAGTGGCGACTATTTCAGCAGTCAGGCGATTTTGTGAAAAAGAGCTTTGACATGGCCCGGACGGGCCGTTACTATGCGCCCCGTTCCAACAATTCCTCTGTAGTTCAGTCGGTAGAACGGCGGACTGTTAATCCGTATGTCACTGGTTCGAGTCCAGTCAGAGGAGCCATATTAGAGAAGCCCGCTCAGGGAAACCTGAGCGGGCTTTTTGCTTTTGGCTTTTTTGACCGGCGGTTATGAGCGAAAAGCGGAAATTGGCAACTGTTCTAACCACTGATAATGGCATCACTAAAATCGCGGTGTGTTAATCAGCGGTGAGCAAGGCAGTCCGCTTGGAAAACCGAACTTATCCTACGCTAAGACTAACCTACGGCTTTATGACGAAATTTTTCTTAGATTAGACAGGAAGGCATGCTGTTTTATGATCTGATAATTCGTGCCCTTGTCTGCAATCACAAATCGTGCCTGAAACGATACCTCGATTCTTCCCCATAAGGCCTAAGATAAGCACCTGTTCAAATCATTTTTTCACTGCCTTCGCAATTCCCAATATTAATGAATGTTATTCATAGTCCCTATCCTCCCCTCGGTGATTATCAGCGAGCTTAAACCCGTTAATATGCCCTTATCTCTTCATGTCCAACGGATCACCATGCTTAATCAACAGACACGTACACAGTCAGCTACAGCTAACAATACAGGTCTATCATTTCTACTCATTCTCAGCGCCCTGATGGCTGTTACCTCTTTATCAACCGACATCTATCTTCCGGCTATGCCCGTCATGGCGAAAGATTTGCAGGGTGATGCTGAGCTGACGATCACAGGGTTCCTTATCGGCTTTTGCATTGCGCAACTGATTTGGGGACCGATTAGCGATCGTTACGGGCGTCGTCTGCCGCTGTTTATCGGTTTAGGCCTATTCATCATCGGCTCGGTGGGCTGCGCATTATCAACAGATATCGTGCAAATTATCTTCTGGCGTGTTTTTCAGGCGTTAGGTGCCTGTACCGGGCCGATGTTGGCACGAGCAATGATCCGTGACCTGTTTAGCCGCACTCGTGCAGCACAAATGCTTTCGACCCTGATGATAATCATGGCCATCGCGCCGATTGCCGGGCCCCTGATCGGCGGGCAGATGATTAAAGTCACCTCGTGGCATGCCATTTTCTGGCTGCTGGCGATTATCGGAACATTAATGCTGATGTCTTTATTCTGGTTACCGGAGACATTACCTGTTGAGAAACGCTCGCAAGCCTCCGTAACCAGAGCCTTTCACAATTACTATGCCTTGCTCACCAACGCCAGATACATGCGGTTTACCCTGTGCCTGACTTTTTATTACGTTGCAGCCTACGCCTTTATCACCGGTTCTCCGTTTGTATACATCACGTACTTCGGTGTTGACCCGCAGCATTACGGTTGGCTGTTTGCAGTAAACATTGTGGGATTAATGGCAGTGAGCATGGTCAACAGACGCCTGGTTCACCACTATCCACTGGAAGCGTTGCTCAGGAATGCCGTATTCATCGCCACTATTGCGGCAATAGTGCTGGCGGTCACGACCGGCTTGGGTGTCGGTGGAATTACCGTGATTATCGGCGCTGTGTTCGTGTTCTTCTCTATGAATGGCATCATCGCTGCGACATCCACGGCTTGCGCACTTGACGCCGTTCCTAATGTTGCAGGCTCGGCGTCGGCGCTAATGGGCGCGTTACAATACGGTAGTGGCATCATCTCTTCACTTCTTCTCGCTCTGTTCAGTGATGGCACACCATGGACGATGGGCTGGATAATTGCGGTGTTTACGGCAGCCAGCGCCTTGATGGCATTGACTGTTCAGGTAAAAAACAACTATCCCCTGCCCGAATGATTTTATGAATTTCATTCATAGTGGCTATTAACCAGACGTAATTATCTTTCATCCCGACTCCGTTAATCTGAACGATAAATTTTGGATAAGTCGATACCCGCCGGGGTATCGACAGATGCGGATTAAATATTCTTATCGAAGAAGACGTCTAACTTTTGCAAAGCCTTGTCAACGTATTTGGGCACCCAATACGTCTCGATATGGGTAGCACCATCGATCAGGAAGAGTTCTTTGTCCTTCGTACCGGTGGCTTTCGCGAACGCACCTTCAGTCATATAGAGCGTATCCGCTTTTGTACCGGCAATCATCAGCAGTGGTTTATTGATGAGATTGATATGGTCCGTTACGTCAAAGCTCATCAAGTCTAACAGGCTGCTTGTAGTGTATTTAAACGTAGAGTTCGGATGGGCGTGGGTTTTCCAGTAATACTCGTAGCCCTGGCGATACAAGGCAAAAGGTAATTTAGCAATCTGTTCATCAGTCAGGTTGGCATCGCCGGAGTAAAGCACCTCTCCTCCGGCGGCTTCCTGAGCACGTGCGTCAGAAGCCTGCTGAAGACGCTGCTGGATAGTATCCAACTGTGAATCCTGCATACCATTGCGGCGCACAAGACCTGAATTAAACATGCTGATGGTTGCGATCGATTTGAACCGTTTGTCCGTCTCGGCAGCAACAAGTGAATAACCGCCACCACCGCAAATGCCAAGCAGACCGAGGCGGGAAGTATCAACCCCCGGATACTGGCTGATGTAGTCAGCCATGCCGTGGATATCTTCGATGCGATTAGCGGGTTTATCCACGCTGCGCGGCATCCCACCGCTAGCGCCCTGATAAGCCGCGTCGGCGGTAATCGTGATGTAGCCCTGCTCGGCGAGACGCTGGGCATATAAACCCGCGACCTGCTCTTTTACGCCACCATTAGGATGTGCGACCACCACGGTAGGATATTTTTTGGCAGGATCATAGTTAGCAGGGGTATAGACATTCGCAGCAATCTGGATGCCATGCAGATCGTATTTAACTGGATGGATGTTGACCTTGCCTTTGACGTTCTCAGTGATGGCACCGTCATAGACGAGGGTGAACGGATTTTTTTTGTAATCAGCCGCATTGACTGAGGTCACTCCGGCCATTGCCGTTATCAGCATTGCACTTATAAGTGTGAATTTCATGGTATCTCCCGAAGAGTGGCGACCTGTCCAGGCAGGCTCGCGATATCAAATATGCAGACTCAGATTAGGGAGTGAGAGCTGTCAGCATAGTGACAGGCAAATAACAATTTTGTCAGGAAGCCGCCAAGTGGCAGGTAATCATTTCTGACAATGCTGTCAGGTAACCGTCAGCTTTATGTTGGCAATCAGAAGGCAGAATGTTCTCGCTTTAATGAGATTCATGTTCAATTTTCTGAGAAAAGGAGTAATCAATGAAAAGCCAGAATGACCCAACAATGCCAGAGCGACGCAAGCTATTAGTCGCCGGGGCGGGTATTGCCGCCGCCTCGCTGATTCCCCACGTATCGGCGGCGAGCCAATCCTCTCAGGTCGATTCCTCCAGACAAACCAGCCAACGCAATGCTGCTCCGGGCAAGCGTAAACTCGGGAAGCTGGAAGTTTCTGCCGTCGGTCTGGGCGTGCAGAACATGAGTCGTAAATACGACACTTCCGTTCCCTGGCGCCCCGAGATGATCAATGTTATCCACCGGGCATTTGATGAAGGGGTGACGTTTTTCGACGCAGCTGAAGCCTACGGCCCGTTTGAAGTCGAAAAAATTCTCGGGGAAGGCATCGCCCCGTTCAGGGACAAAATCGTTATCGCCACCAAGTTTGGCTGGAACATTGACCAACAGACGGGTAAGCGTCTGCCGGGCCTTAACAGCAGGCCTGAGCATATCAGGCAGGTCGTCGACAATATGCTCAAACGCCTGCGTACCGATCGTATCGACTTACTGTATCAGCACCGGGTTGATCCGCAGATCCCGATCGAAGATGTCGCCGGAGTGGTGAAAGATTTAATAGATCAAGGGAAAGTCCTGCACTGGGGTCTGTCTGAAATGGGCATCAACACACTGAGACGCGCCCATGCAGCATTACCCGTTACCGCCGTACAAAGTGAATACTCCATGCTCTGGCGCGACCCTGAAAAGCAGGTGCTTCCGGTATGTGAAGAGCTGGGAATTGGCTTTGTGCCATGGAGTCCACTCGGCGTGCAGTTTTTAACGGGCTGGATTGATGAGAAGACCCGGTTCGCTACCGGTGATTTCCGGGCAACAGAAACGCGCTTCTCGCCTGACAACCTTCCACACAACTTACAGCTGGTAGCACTACTGAAATCCTGGGCAATAAGAAAAAATGCCGCACCGGGCCAGATTGCACTGGCATGGCTACTGGCCCGTAAACCTTGGATAGTTCCCATCCCTGGCACCACCAATAAAGACCATATGCTGCAAAACACAGCGTCTACCGGCATATCGCTGACTGCCGCAGAAATGACCGAGCTCACCCGCTCACTGGATGCCATCACTATCCAGGGTCAACGTCTGCCGGATGCCGTGCAGGTTTATTCAGATGTTGAAGCTCCGTTGAAAAGTTAAGAGGAAGTCCCGTTATGCGCCTGTTGTTAGTCGAAGATGAAGAAAAAACGTCAACCTATCTCAGCCGTGCGCTGGGCGAGTCTGGATTTACGGTAGACGTCTCTGCAGATGGCGCTGAAGGTCTTCATTACGCGCTGGAGTTCGACTACGACGCGATAATCCTGGATGTGATGTTGCCAGGGATGGATGGCTACCGGGTTCTCGAGGGTGTGCGGGCAGCTAAACAGACGCCGGTGCTGATGCTCTCTGCACGAGGATCCGTCGACGAGCGCGTCAAAGGGCTTCGTCTTGGCGCGGATGATTATCTTCCAAAGCCCTTTTCGCTTATTGAGCTGGTGGCGCGCATTCAGGCACTGGTGCGTCGCCGCTCTACGGATGGCGCGGACATCACCCAACTGCAAATTCACGATCTGCACCTCGACTTACTGTCTCGCCGCGTTTTTCGCGCCGGAACGAGGCTGGAGCTGACCGCAAAAGAATTTTCCCTGTTGAGCCTTCTGGCCCGGCATCAGGGGGAGATCCTGTCAAAGATGATGATTGCAGAGCAGATATGGGACATGAATTTTGATAGCGATGCCAATGTGGTTGAAGTCGCCATTAAACGCCTGCGTGCCAAAGTTGATGCTCCGTTCGATATCAAACTGTTACATACCGTTCGTGGCATGGGATATGTCCTCGAAGTCCGGACCGAATAAATGAAGGGGATAAGCATGCCTAAGCGTTCCATCTCCGTTCATCTGGCGCTGATGTTTGCCTTATCCGCGCTGCTGATTGTCTCCGTTATCGGCATCCTGCTCAGAAGCTCTTTGCATGACTCTTTGCAAAAGCAGATGCACAACGAACTGTTGTTCCGGGAATCATTAATGAGTCCGTGGATCACCGCACGAACCTCGGCTGAGGGCTGGTCAACGCTGGCCAATAAATTCACCGTGTTAACCAATTCTGAAGGTGAGCGAGTTCGCTACTGGATAGTAAGCGATAACCCACGCTTCAGCATCGGGGGAACACCACCAGTGGGTGTTCAGTGGTCTTCATTACAGGAGGGCTTTAATAAAGTGCCAGGTGCATCAGAAGGTGCATGCTCGCTGTTCCTGTTAGTCAAAACCATCTCCGCGAACGGAGAAAGACCTGAGCTGCGCTATGTGGTTGCCATCGACTCCACGCCATACATGGGAACACTTGATGCGTTCACGCGTACATTGCTGATCATTACCGCACTGGGCGTCGCGATTGTCGCCTTACTGGGATACATCGTATCAAGGATCGGTCTTCGTCCGGTTAGGGCGCTCAGTAAACAGGCCCGGCAACTCGCTCCCGGGGACCATGGTCAGCGCCTGAATACCGAAGCATTACCTGACGAATTACAGCAGTTAGCATCATCTTTTAATGGCGTGCTGGAACGGCAAGAGGTCGCCTGGAGGCAGCTCGAGAGCTTCAATGCCGATGTTGCGCATGAACTCCGGACTCCGCTGACTAATCTGATCGGCCAGACGCAGCTGGGGCTCTCACGCCGACGTTCGCAAGATGAACTGGAAGAGTTATTGGGTTCCAATCTGGAAGAGCTTGAACGTATGACGTCGATAGTTAACGACATGCTGTTCCTGTCCCATGCCCATGCGGGTGAACATGCGTCCCAGCTTACGCAGGTTTCCCTGCGGGAAGAAACCCTGAAAACAGCGGAGTATGTGGAACCCTCTTTTGCGGAAAAACAGCTTTTTCTGGATGTGGAGGGGGATGTCACCGCGCATATCGACCGGCGGCTGTTCCACCGCTCACTGGCTAATTTACTGGAAAACAGCGCAAGACATTCACCCTCCAGCAGCAGGTTAACGGTGCGGTTAAGCGAAAAAGGTCATCAGGCCTGTGTTGAAGTTTCAAACCCTGGCGATCCGATATCGCCAGAGCACTTACACCGGCTTTTCGAGCGATTCTATCGCGTTGACACCTCCCGGGCCAGAAGTGATACCCATCATGGGCTGGGCCTGTCGATCGTGCGTGCTGTCGCCATTATGCACAGGGGGGATGTCTTTGCGCGTAGTGAAGGTGGCATCAATACATTTGGCCTCACCTTTGCAATACAAGCGGATAAAGCGGCGGGCAATGCTCAATCCGGCGCTGAGCCGGGACCCGGGTTAACTGACAGAATTGTCAGGGGGGCGTCAGCCTGACGTCATCACCCTCTCGATAAAATCATCGCAGGCAATCCCCTCTTCATTGATAAGGACGCTTTGCATGATCGGACATTTACGTTACCTCGGGCTGTTACTGCCCTTCTTCACCTTTTCATCCTGGGCAGCGGAGCAAAATCCCGCTGTCCATATTGCCCCAGCAGGAAGTCAGAACGCGGTGTATGGGCCAGCGGAGAATTTTACCGGTCGCGTCCGGGTTGATCCTCTCTTCAAACCTGATAACGACATCCGTGTTTCCGGGGCTTATGTCACCTTTGAACCCGGAGCCCGTTCTGCCTGGCATACGCATCCGGCAGGTCAGCGGCTTATTGTGACCTCGGGTGTTGGGCTCACACAACAAGAAGGCCAGCCGGTGCAGATTATCCGCGCGGGCGATGTTGTCTCTTGCCCTGCGGGCGTCAAACACTGGCACGGGGCGGCACCCGGCAGCGCGATGACGCATCTGGCGATAACCGGGATTGTAGATGGCAAAAGCGTTAACTGGATGGAGAAAGTGACAGATGAACAATACCACGCCCATTAAAGCATTAGCGGCAGCAGTGCTGCTGACCTTTGGTTCTGGTCTCGCGGCACATGCTGCGCCCGTCAATAAAGGAGCCTCAGAAATGAACCACGAACAAACCGTTTCAAATACGCTGTCAGCCAGCCAACAGGCCATCCCGTTGATTGCGGCATCGATGGCCAGCAGTCAGATGGATAAGCTGAATGCAGCCCTGAATCAGGGGCTTGATGCAGGACTCACGATAAACGAAACCAAAGAGATTCTCGTCCAGCTTTATGCCTACACGGGCTTCCCCCGTAGCCTGAATGCGCTTACCGAACTGATGAAGGTCGTCGAAGCACGTAAACAACGTGGCATCGAAGACGTTGAGGGCAAAGAACCGGTCGCCCCAATCCCTGTCGGGGATGAGCTTCGCCGTGTCGGTACCGCAAACCAGACAAAAATCTCAGGCGCTCCCGTTCAGGGCCCGCTGTTTGACTTTGCCCCGGTCATTAATCAGTTCCTGCAAACGCACCTGTTCGGCGACATTTTCGCCCGCGATAACCTCGACTGGCAAAGCCGCGAGCTGGCAACAGTTGGCGCATTAGCGGCCACACCAGGCGTTGAAGCCCAACTGTTATCGCATACGCGAGCAAGTATGCGGGTCGGCCTGACGGCAACGCATCTGCGCCAACTGTCACAAGTTCTGCGTGAACATGGCGAAAATGATGCGGCTACGCGAGCTGAAAAGGCGCTGCAGCAGGCGCTCGCAAACAATTAGGAGTTGGGTATGGAGCATGATCCTAACCGCAGAATGTTAATCACCGCACTTGCCGGGCTCACACTGGCGAACGTCTCCCTGGCTTCAGCAGCCACCGGAACCGCAAACGTGCAGGGTAAAAGCCGTGTTCTGGTGGCGTACTTTTCCCGCAGCGGAAATACACGAGTTATTGCGGGTGTCATTCACCGTAGTCTGAACACCGATCTGTTTGAAATTGAACCGGCCACACCTTATCCGGAAGACTATTTTCAGACCGTTGAACAGGTGAAAAATGAGCGTGAGCGAGGAGTCAAACCCGCATTAAAAAATAGCGTTGCAGATATCTCACGCTACGAGACAGTGTATTTAGGCTTTCCCATCTGGGGGACCAGCGTGCCGCCTGTAGTGCAAGCATTTCTCAGCAGCCACAACCTTGCGGGCAAATTACTCATCCCCTTCATTACTCACGGTGGCTACGGTAAAGGAGACAGCGACGACATCCTTGCCAGTCTTGCCCAAACTGCGCGTCGGGAAAAACCGCTTGTTATTGAATGCGACCAGGAGCGAAGAACAACTGAAACGGTCACCAGTTGGTTAGAGACAATACGCAGTTAATCGTCCGCATTAATGAATCTGCCAAATAAGGGCAATCAGGGGTGCTAAATAATTAACACTGACAACTCAGATATGATTGAACAGCAAACATAACAGAGGATGTAATCTTGAAGACAATCTTAAAAACGCTGGCCATCTGCGTAATGGCGGGTGGCCTGGTGGCTCAATCGGTATATGCCGAGCCTCTGGTTATTCAGGAACAGGGAAGCTTTTCTGCTGGTGGCACCATCATCACCGCACCAGGAACATTTGACGCGAAAAAGCCGCTGGAGTCTGCTGGCCAAACCTACCATGGCGATCATGCGTCTGTGTTCTACCAAATCCCGGAGAATCCGCATAAATACCCTATCGTCATGCTGCACGGCGCAGGTCAGTTCTCCCGTACCTGGGAAAGCACGCCGGATGGCCGTGAAGGGTTCCAGAACATATTCCTGCGTCGCGGGTTCTCAACCTATCTGGTCGATCAGCCACGCCGGGGCAGCGCCGGGCGCACTACCGTAGAAGGTACTGTTTCGCCAAAACCAGATGAGCAGATGTGGTTTAACCAGTTCCGCGTTGGCGTGTGGCCAGAGTATTTTAAAGGCGTTCAATTCTCTCACGACAAAGAAGCGCTGAATCAGTATTTCCGTCAGATGACCCCGAATACCGGGCCGTTTGATATCAATGTCATCTCTGATGCGATGTCCGCCGTCGTGGATAAATCCGGCCCGGCTATCCTCTTCACCCACTCTCAGGGTGGCGGACCAGGCTGGTACACGGCGATGAAAAACGACAAGGTTAAAGCCATTGTCGCCTTCGAGCCTGGCAGCAGCTTTGTCTTCCCCGAAAAAGAACTCCCTGCCCCTATGCCAAGCGCGTTCGACACGCTGAAGGGTGAGCCTGTGCCAATGGCGCAATTTATGGCACTGACCAAAATCCCGATTCTGATTATTTACGGCGATAACATACCGGATAAACCTGTCGCCATGCCCGCGCAGGACAGCTGGCGGGTACGTCTGGCGATGGCTCGCGAGTGGCGCGACGTGGTGAACAAGCATGGCGGGGATGTGACGGTAACGCATCTGCCAGAAGTGGGAATCAAAGGGAATACCCACTTCCCATTCTCTGATCTCAACAATATGCAGATTGCTGATTTGGTGAGTAAATTTCTGAAGGAAAAAAAATTGCAGTAGTGGAATAGACCCATCAGTCCAATCTACCGAGTTCTCGTGTCTGAGGACTCGGTAGAGTCATATTAGTTTTTAACCATAGCTATCTTAATGATAAAGCACATGACACATGAGCCAACAAACCTATTCAACAAGCCACATCAGAACTCTAAAAAATTACTGCTCCCCAAATCGGGTAATTTCAACACTATAGCCGTAAAATTTTGGCCAATATACCCTTAAGCTCAGTCTTTGCCTTAGCCACTACAAGATATACTTTTTGGTTTTCAGATAAAGCATTATGTTAATTTATAAGTTGCTTTGTTCTTTCGGTAAAGCCAGAGCTAACAATTAAAATACCACCCTTACCTGATTAATTCACTTTATATATAAATTCACGACCTGTAGCCAAACCGAGTAGTTTTGAATACCTTTTCACCTCAACAATATAATTCTGTTCTTGGGTTTTAATCTCAAAGTCATAACCATCATCTTTTCCTGCTTCAACTCTTTCTGAAAGCACTCCAAGTTCATTAAGTACTTCACCAACCATACTTTCAAACTCCTTCGAGCCTGGAGTTACATTTGGATAGACCAAATTATTGATTACATCACCCGATGTGATATCAGCCTCAATTTCTTTATCAATTTTTATTTTCCTGAAAATACTATATGTACCTATAGCTGCAATGAGTGCTCCTATAGCGGAAACAAACATTGATACTAGTGAATCTTCATTTATACTTTTCTTCTCAGCAACTTTTGGCTTTGAATATGTGGAGCGAATAGATTTTACTGTATCCATTAGTAACTCCCTTTTCTCTAATGGAATAAATTTGTTTCCCATAAAGCGATCTTGGATTTGTAATAAAAGTTCATCAGCCGAGTATGGGTAAGGAGTTCCTTGCTCTAACTCTTTGGCCTTAATGAATGAATTGATATCATCAATTGTTAGTTTTTATTATAAAATAATAACTCTTGAACATCATCCACTAAGCTTTCATGAGTGATGTTTACCTTTGCTGCAGTTATATCTTTTACATAACCGGGAACATATATAAGCGAAAAATAGAATGTCCCTATCACCCCAATAAAGCTAAATATATTCCAACCATTTTTCATAACCCAGTTAAGTATTGACTTCAATTAACTCTCCTTACTTGAATTGGTGTCATTTCAGGTTTTCCACCAAGGGGTGGTCATGCAATAGTGCAATTCTCTGGATTACATGTTATGTCTTTTTCCTCATTCAAACAACAAGCTACAAATACTTAGCTCTACTTACTAACGCAACATGATGTTGCTGATCATCTTTTGAGATCTACTTATAACATCAGCTAAAAGCTTAATAAACTATAGGGCATGCTAACTTTGTTCTCACAACTGTGCATGCTTTTTGGTAGCAAGATAATGACGCAATTAATGAGCACACCTAATAAACCCTAGCTAATTACCCCATCTAATCGAATAAATCACTTTGCGTTATGCTTTTCCTACACAACAGCTAAAGGATAACGTCATGCAAACTGTAAAACTGAACAACGGTGTTGAAATGCCCCTGCTGGGCTTTGGTGTGTTTCAGATGTCTGATGCCGCTGAATGCGAAAGAGCCGTTATTGATGCCATCGATACGGGATACCGTCTGATCGATACCGCCGCGTCTTACCAGAATGAAACCCAGGTCGGGAACGCACTGAAACAGACCGGTATCGCACGTAACGAACTCTTTGTAACGACCAAGCTATGGCTGCAGGATACTAACTACGAAGGCGCTAAAGCACAGTTCGAACGCTCCCTGAACCGGCTGCAACTCGATTACGTCGACCTGTACCTGATTCACCAGCCTTACGGTGATGTCCATGGGGCATGGCGAGCTATGGAAGAACTGCAACAGGCAGGCAAAATTCGCGCCATTGGCGTCAGCAACTTCCATCCTGACCGATTGGCCGACCTTATCGCCTTCAACAAAGTGGCTCCTGCGGTAAACCAGATTGAAGTTAACCCCTTCAACCAGCAGCTGCATGCCGTTCCATGGAATCAAAGCCGTGGCATTCAGCCGGAAGCCTGGGCACCGTTTGCAGAGGGTAAAAATGGTCTGTTCCAGCATCCCGTTCTAACAGCAATTGGCCAGAAGTACGGTAAAAGCGTGGGCCAGGTTGTGCTGCGTTGGATCTTCCAGCGAGGCATCGTTTCACTGGCGAAATCAGTGCGCAAAGAACGCATGGCTGAGAACATCAATATTCTCGATTTTGAACTCAGCGCTGAGGATATGCTGCAAATTGCCGCCCTCGATACCGCTACCAGCGCCTTCTTCTCCCACCGTGACCCGGCGATGGTGGAATGGCTGACTGGCCGCAAACTTGATGTTTAAGTCGCGATAAAAGAGGTATTCATTCAATGCAAAAACGTTATCTGGGTAAATCCCGACTCGAAGTCTCCGCACTTGGGCTCGGTTGCATGGGCTTAAGCCACGGCTACGGCCCGGCGACCGATACCCGACAGGCTATCGAGCTCATCCGCGCTGCGGTTGAACGTGGCGTCACCTTCTTCGATACCGCCGAAGTGTATGGCCCCTTTCTTAATGAAGAGGTGGTCGGTGAAGCCTTAAAACCATTTCGTGACCGCGTGGTCATCGCCACTAAGTTTGGTTTTACTTTTGGCGACGACAACAAGCAGCAGATTTTAAACAGCCGTCCGGAGCATATCCGTGAAGCGGTGGAAGGATCATTACGCCGTCTTAAGACTGATGTCATTGATCTGCTGTATCAACATCGTGTCGACCCGGATGTCCCCATTGAAGATGTAGCGGGTACAGTGAAAGAGCTGATCGCGGAAGGCAAAGTCAAACATTTCGGTCTGTCCGAAGCGGGTGCGCAAACCATTCGTCGGGCACATGCTGTACAACCAGTCACTGCACTGCAAAGCGAATATTCCATGTGGTGGCGCGAGCCTGAGCAGGAGATCTTGCCGTTGCTGGAGGAACTGGATATTGGTTTTGTACCCTTCAGCCCATTAGGCAAGGGCTTCCTGACGGGATCGATTAAGCCAGGAACGACTTTTGGCAAGGATGATTACCGCAGCACCGTGCCGCGTTTCGCCGAACAGGCGATTGAAGCCAATGAAAAGCTTGTCTCATTGCTGGGTGAACTGGCGGCAGAGAAAGGCGTGACGTCTGCTCAAATCGCGCTGGCATG
Source organism: Pantoea sp. AN62 (assembly GCF_050432985.1). Classification (NCBI taxonomy): domain Bacteria; kingdom Pseudomonadati; phylum Pseudomonadota; class Gammaproteobacteria; order Enterobacterales; family Erwiniaceae; genus Pantoea; species Pantoea sp. AN62. The sequence continues at coordinate 207,278 of NZ_JBNPYB010000008.1, forward strand.
GCTGCTGGCACAAAAACCGTGGATTGTTCCTATCCCCGGCACCACTAAGCTGCACCGGCTGGAGGAAAACCTGGGGGCTGTTGACATCATTCTTTCGCAGGATGATTTGCATCAAATAACCCAGGCGCTTGAAACGATTAAAATCGTCGGCGAACGTTACTCTCCTGAGCATCAGGCTCGAGTAGGCCGTTAATACCCGGGCGGGTCCGCAGCGAATTGCGGACCCGTTATTCCGAGTAGCGAAGTGCATCGATCATCAGCGCAAAAGCGGGCGGATGCTGCTTACGGCTCGGGTAGTAAAGATAATATCCGGGGAAAGACGGACACCAGTCCTGCAGAACCTGAATAAGCTCTCCTGACTTTATATAATCCAGCACCCTGTCCTCAGGTATACAGGCGATGCCAAAGCCAGATAAAGCCGCATCAATCCTTTCCGCCTGCAGATTAAACGTTACCTGCCCCTCAACCCTGACCCGTAACGGTTTCCCTTCCTTCTCAAACTCCCAGTGGTACAGTCCCCCGGCAGTCGGCAGGCGCATATTGATACACCGATGATTTTGTAGCTCGTGCGGCGTTTCAGGTACAGGATTTGCAGCGAAATAAGATGGTGCTCCCACTACGGCCATTCTCATGTCCGGTCCAATTCTTACCGCAATCATGTCCTTATCCACGCTTTCGCCCAGGCGGATCCCGGCATCAAAACGCCTCTCAACAATATCGACAAAGCCGTTATCAACCACCAGTTCGAGATTAATTTCCGGATATTCCCTGAGGAAGGGTTTTAACTTCGGCCATACCAGACTTCGCGCGGCATGCTCCCCGGCAGATAAACGGATATTGCCGGAGGCAGTGCCGTTCAGTTGAACAAGCGATTCCAGTTCCTGTTCAAGATCGGCAATACGAGGTTCAAGGCAGGCAATAATTCTCTCACCGGCCTCTGTAGGGGCCACGCTTCGGGTCGTGCGGGTCAGAAGGCGGATATTTAGCCTTTCCTCCAGGGCCTTCATCGCGTGGCTGAGTGCAGACTGAGAAACCCCCAGTTTACCCGCTGCTTTGGTAAAACTTCGCTCCCTCGCTACCACAAGAAAGATTTGCAGTTCGTTGAAATTTTCTTTGAGCATCGGCGATTTCCTTATGGAGGCATTCCCTTCATCGCACACTCATGAAGGGTGTTCATAGACACAATCATTTTAGCCCTATTACTGACAATAATGATAATTGATATTCTGACTGTATCGAAAATAAGTCCGAATTATCAGAAGGTTTATCATGAAAATACTCGTTGCAGGCGCGACTGGAAGTATTGGTCTTCATGTCGTGAATACTGCTATTGAAATGGGCCATCATCCCGTAGCGTTGGTCAGAAATAGGAGAAAAGTAAAATTACTTCCTCGTGGAACGGATGTTTTTTACGGCGATGTTTCACTGCCTGAAACACTCACCGAATTGCCGAAAGATATTGATGCCATCATCTTCACTCTCGGTTCCGATGGTCAGGGTCGTATTGGTGCCAGAGCGATAGATTACGGCGGAGTGCGTAATATTTTACGAATATTCAGGGATACGCCTGCTCGTATCGGCCTAATGACCACGATTGGCGTGACTGAACGGCTCAGCACCTGGAATCAACGCACTGAGGTTCATGACTGGAAAAGACGTGCCGAGCGTCTGGTAAGGGCGAGTGGTCATCCCTATACCATCGTCAGGCCCGGCTGGTTTGATTACAACAATGATGACGAGCACAGAATCGTTATGCTTCAGGGAGATCGTCGCCATGCAGGAACACCGGAAGATGGTGTGGTATCCCGGGAGCAAATAGCCCAGGTTCTGGTCAGTGCCCTGACCAGCGACGAGGCAAAAAATAAAACGTTCGAGCTGGTGGCTGAACAAGGAGAAGCACAACAGGATCTTACTTTGCTGTTTGCAGACCTGCAAACTGATAATCCTGAAAAAAATGATGGGGTTTTAGATTTGAACAACATGCCTTTCAGTGAAGAACCTGAGTGCATTATTAACGAGCTGAACCTGTTTTCAAAACACGTAAAATCAATCTAACACCTTTGACAACTTGGCCCAATAGGGCCGGTCTTATGACAGTTTGGATCCGGCCTTTATTCGAAGTATGGTTTGCCGGGTAGTACTAAATTCTCGGGCAATAGAGCTGATGCTTAAGCCTAAATTAATACGCTCAATAACAACCTGTTTTGTTCTTCGTTCAGTGAACCAGATTAATGAGCACAACTGAAATTAGACATGTCCGCTTATGGCACTCAGCCGACAGTTAAACCTCTTTGCACACAGTTTCACATAGGATAAACACCTTCGACGTTATCTCTAATTACGCTTCATTTTCAGAGAGTAAAATAGTCATGTTCACTCATGCTGCGGAACGCTCATACCAGATTTATGGAACCCGCAACTATTGGTGGTCATTCTGGTGGTCTTGACAGAAAGGGATTTCAGGTTTAGCTTATTTATTAGCCATTTACTGGCAAAGGCGATCCCAGTCAGAGGAGCCATATTTAAGAAGCCCGCTCAGGGAAACCTGAGCGGGCTTTTTGCTTTGTGTTATTAGTGAATCAGTAACAAACTCAGTGGCTATCCATCAAATAACGATGCGCTTTGGACGCTGCACTAGCGGCCTTGAAAATATAGCGCTTGTCATTCTTCAGTGGTTTCAGCCAGGAAGCAATATCGCTTTAATGCTGCCCCTCTCCAGCGATCCCCAGATCCGCCATCAGGTACGCGCTTCCCGGCTTGGCGATCAATTCGGCTTTGTTGAATAAATCGAACTTTTGCTGAGTTGAAGGATCAGATCACGCATCCTCCCGACAACACAGACCATTCCGTGGCAAAGCAAAAGTTC
>NZ_JBNPYB010000009.1:0-206262 GCF_050432985.1 Pantoea sp. AN62
TCTGAATTTGCGGCGGGCTGGAGAAAGGGTAATTCTGAAAATGAAGGTTCCGACATTACTAAGTGAGCGTTGTATCTAATCCTGGGGGCAGGTCAGTTTTGCGATTAAACGTGAGCAGTAGAGGAAGAAATGCAAAGGGCTCATTCAGAGGAGGCACCAGTGCGGGCCGTTGCTGAGGCAACGTTATGCACGTTAGTGCAGCCTGAACAATGAGAACGCTATAAGACGCTGAGGAGATAATGATATCGAAAGAGATGGTGCATCCAGGAGGATTCGAACCTCCGACCGCTCGGTTCGTAGCCGAGTACTCTATCCAGCTGAGCTATGGATGCAACGGAAATCTGGGGGATTACGGAGCAGGTTGCTAACCGGCAAAACAGCAAAGTGAAGAGTGCATCGCGGATAATGTCTCAGCTTACTTTTCGGCCTGCGGGCCGTTGCTGAGGCAACGCTATCCTCGTTAGTGCAGTCTGACGATTTTCACGCTATGACACACTAAGGCACTTCCCTATCCGAAGATATGGTGCATCCAGGAGGATTCGAACCTCCGACCGCTCGGTTCGTAGCCGAGTACTCTATCCAGCTGAGCTATGGATGCATTGGGGAATTACTTTTTATGGACTTTCAGAAATCAACCTGGGAATGATACGAAGAATGGTGCATCCAGGAGGATTCGAACCTCCGACCGCTCGGTTCGTAGCCGAGTACTCTATCCAGCTGAGCTATGGATGCATTGATTTAATTCTTGTACAACGCAGGGTGCTAACTACTCACCATGAAAGGAATTGCTAGTTCACTTTGTTTTTATTCCGATGGTGCATCCAGGAGGATTACTCAGCTTGCGCTTCGCCCTGCGGGCCGTTGCTGATGCAACGTTAACCTCCTTAGTACGACCTGAACACTAATTGCGTCATGTCACACTGAGGCACTTCTCCATATTCGAAAATATGGTGCATCCAGGAGGATTCGAACCTCCGACCGCTCGGTTCGTAGCCGAGTACTCTATCCAGCTGAGCTATGGATGCATCGGAAATGGCGGTGAGGGAGGGATTCGAACCCTCGATACAGCTTTTGACCGTATACTCCCTTAGCAGGGGAGCGCCTTCAGCCTCTCGGCCACCTCACCTTACGCGTTCTTCCGAACTGCGCCGCTGAACTTTGTTTCCGCTCATCGGCACTGCGTGGCGCACATATTACTTTCCCGCACTTATAAGTCAAACAATTTTTCCGAAGGTTTGTTTGATTGAACAAATGACAGACAATTGGGGCAAAATGACGGCAAAAAGAGTGAATTATCAACAATGAAAGATGATGCAGTTAACAAAAAAGGGAATAAGAGGGAGAAAAGAAAAAGGAGGGAATGGGTCGATAAAGCGGTAGCGCCTCGCACAGGTGCGAGACGCTGAATCCGTTAAACGCTGGTTTGTTGCGTTTTTTCAGCCTGGATGCGTTGATAGATCTCTTCGCGATGCACAGACACTTCTTTCGGAGCGTTAACCCCGATGCGAACCTGGTTACCTTTAACACCCAGCACCGTTACAGTCACCTCATCACCGATCATGAGGGTTTCACCAACTCGACGAGTTAGAATAAGCATTCTTTGCTCCTTGAAAGATTAAAAGAGTCGGGCTTGTACAGGCTCCCGGCATTATCCATCATTTAACGCTGCACAATGAGTATGACAAATACACCAATGCACATCGATGCGCTAATACATTCTGCTGATAGTTAGTTTAGCCGAAATACACTACATCAACCTGACTTTGTCATTTGCTACTCTGACATCGTATGAAAAAGCGCCGGAACAACCGTTCTGACGCTTTATACGATGCCTTGTTTTAATTCACTTACAGACGGCTGCTGACCCAGTCCTCAACCCCTGCTAACGCGCCTTTCAGGGCCGCCACATCGGTTCCACCAGCCTGCGCCATATCCGGGCGTCCACCGCCCTTGCCGCCGACCTGCTGCGCCAGACCTGCAATCAGTTCACCGGCTTTAACCCGGTCAGTCAGATCTTTGGTCACGCCAGCGATTAACGACACTTTACCTTCCGCAACCGTCGCTAACACAATGATGGCCGAACCCAACTGGTTTTTCAGGTCATCCACCATGGTACGTAACATTTTCGGCTCAACGTTATTCAGCTCACTGACCAGCAGCTTCACGCCTTTCACGTCGATGGCACTGCTGCTCAGAGACGCGCTCTCCTGCGCTGCTTGCTGATCGCGCAGTTGCTGCAACTCTTTCTCCAGCGCCCGTACGTGATCCACCAGACCACGTACTTTTTCATTCAGGTTGCTGCTGTTGGCTTTCACCAGCTGCGCCAGATCGTGCAGCTGGCTGCTCTGCGCATTGACCTGCGCCAGGGCGCCTTCACCGGTAATCGCTTCAATACGACGAACACCCGCCGCAGTGCCTGACTCAGCCTGGATACGGAACAGACCGATGTCGCCGGTACGTGCCGCGTGCGTGCCGCCGCACAGCTCAACCGAGAAATCACCCATGGTCAGGACGCGCACGCGCTGATCATATTTTTCGCCAAACAGCGCCATGGCACCTTTAGATTTCGCCGCCTCAAGATCCATCACGTCGGTTTCAACCGGCAAGTTGCGACGAATCTGCGCGTTGACAATATCTTCGACCTGGCGAATCTCCTGAGGTTTCATCGCTTCGAAATGCGAGAAGTCAAAACGCAGGTATTTATCGTTAACCAGAGATCCCTTCTGTGCAACATGCTCACCTAATACCTGACGCAGCGCGGCATGCAATAAGTGGGTTGCAGAGTGGTTAAGACGGATACGCGCCCGGCGTGCCGCATCAACTTTTGCTTCAAGGCGATCGCCGATACGTAACTGCCCTGCCGTCAGCTTACCGATATGACCGATTGCCTGACCATATTTTTGTGTGTCCTGTACGCTAAATTCAGCATTCTTCCCTGTCAGCACGCCGGTATCGCCGACCTGTCCGCCTGATTCGCCATAGAATGGCGTTTCATCCAGTACCACAACCGCTTCCTGGCCTTCGGTGACTTCATTCACCGACTCGCCTGCCACGTACAGCGCTTTCACCGTCGCGGCTAAATCCAGCTGGTCGTAGCCTTTGAACGAGGACGCCGCATCGATACGAATAACGTTGCTGTAATCCGCGCCGAAACCACTCGCTTCACGTGCGCGCTGGCGCTGTTGCTCCATCGCCTGCTCGAAGCCCGCTTCGTCGATCTTCAGATTGCGTTCGCGGCAGACATCAGCCGTCAGGTCAGCCGGGAAGCCAAAGGTATCGTACAGACGGAAGACCGTTTCGCCATCCAGCGTATCACCCTGCAGTTTCGCCAGCTCTTCGTCCAGCAGCGCCAGGCCGCGTTCCAGAGTCTTAGCGAATTGCTCTTCTTCGCTTTTCAGCACCTGCTCAACCTGAGCCTGCTGACGCTGTAACTCTTCACCGGCCGATCCCATCACCTCAACCAGCGGCGCGACCAGCTTATAGAAGAATGCGTCTTTCGCGCCCAGCATGTTGCCATGACGTACGGCACGACGAATGATGCGACGCAGCACGTAACCACGGTTCTCATTCGACGGGATCACGCCATCGGCAATCAGGAATGCACAGGAGCGGATATGATCGGCAATCACGCGCAGTGATTTATTGCTCAGATCGGTGGCACCGGTCACCTGCGCTACCGCCTGGATCAGTTTCTGGAACAGGTCGATTTCATAGTTAGAGTTGACGTGTTGCAGTACGGCAGTAATGCGCTCCAGGCCCATGCCGGTATCAACCGACGGTTTCGGCAGCGGCAGCATGGTGCCATCCGCCTGACGATTGAACTGCATGAAGACGATGTTCCAGATCTCAATGTAGCGGTCGCCATCCTCTTCCGGGCTGCCTGGTGGTCCACCCCAGATGTGATCGCCGTGATCGTAGAAAATTTCGCTGCAGGGACCGCAAGGGCCGGTGTCGCCCATCTGCCAGAAGTTATCTGACGCGTAAGCCCCGCCCTTGTTGTCGCCGATACGGATAATGCGTTCGTGCGGCACGCCAATCTCGTTGGCCCAGATGGCATAAGCTTCATCATCGGTTTCATATACCGTAACCCACAGACGCTCTTTTGGCAGGCCGAACCACTGCTCGCTCGTCAACAGTTCCCAGGCAAAAGCGATTGCCTCTTTCTTGAAGTAGTCACCAAAGCTGAAATTACCCAGCATTTCAAAGAAAGTGTGGTGACGTGCGGTGTAGCCGACATTTTCAAGATCGTTGTGTTTGCCACCGGCACGCACGCAGCGCTGTGAAGTGGTCGCACGTGAGTAATCACGCTTGTCCTGGCCGAGGAAAACATCTTTGAACTGGTTCATTCCGGCGTTGGTAAACAGCAACGTCGGATCGTTATTCGGTACGAGGGAGCTGCTGGTTACAACCTGATGTCCCTTGCTATGAAAAAAGTCGAGAAACGCTTGACGGATCTCAGCAGTGCTCTTGCTCATATATATCCTGGAATCACGCTAACGAACGTTCCATCTTTTCCGCGATGCCACATCCTGGCGGCGCCTGATTAGAGGAACAAAAAGTGGGAATAAGATAAATTTTCTTCAGTGGGAAGTAAAATTACATCGGCTTTTAGTCGTCAAAATTTCTGAAAACGGACTGAATATCTTCGCTCATGAAGCCTTTTGACTGTAGATAGCGTAGTACTTTGGCTTTCTCTTTCCATTCTTTCGGTAACGGGTGTCCGAATTTACGTTCAGCCAGCTGGGCAGCACAGGCAGACCAGTCCACCTCGGTCTCTTCCATCGCAATATCAATCGCCTCGCGATCGATCCCCTTCTGCGCCAGTTCCAGACGTACCCGCTGTGAACCAAAACCTTTGCGGCTTCGGCTCTGAATAAAACGTTCGGTGAAACGCGCGTCGTTTAGCCAGCCATTTTCCTGGCACCAGTTGAGCACTTTTTCCAGCAGCTCTTCGGTGACGATTTCCGGCTCTTTCTGCTGTGCCCACGCCGCACGCTGCGCCGACTGTTGCAGCTTACGCGCTAATTCGGCACGACTGTGATCGCGCTGTCCAAGAATGCGCATCGCACGGTCGAGCAGACGAGAAAAAGAGACAATGTTGGGTTGGGGCTGGGATTGTTCAGACATACTGCGCACCTTGTACTAACGGGAAGGGGATTATGGCGACAGATCGGGAGAGAAGAAAGGTAAGAAAGAGAGGGTAAGTGGTAAAAAACAACGGGAGTGGATTTCTCCACCCCCGCGTGAGTGATTAGAAGTCTTCGTTCGCTTCACTGGCTGCGTTTTCAACTTTGTCAGCAGACTGCTCTGCGGCAAGCTTATCGTCAGCGCCGTTCAGTAACATTTCACGTAACTTCAGATCAATCTCGTTTGCGACAGCCGCATTCTCTTTGAGGAAGTTGCTGGCATTCGATTTACCCTGACCAATCTTATCGCCCTGGTAGCTGTACCATGCACCCGCTTTTTCGATCAGCTTGTGCTTCACGCCCAGGTCGACCAGTTCGCCGAAGGTGTTGATGCCTTCGCCGTACATGATCTGGAACTCTGCCTGTTTAAATGGCGCCGCGATTTTGTTTTTCACCACTTTAACGCGGGTCTCACTGCCCACCACGTTATCGCCCTCTTTGATAGCGCCGATACGGCGGATATCAAGACGGACAGAAGCGTAGAACTTCAGCGCGTTACCACCGGTAGTGGTTTCCGGGTTACCAAACATCACACCAATTTTCATACGGATCTGGTTGATGAAGATCAGCAGGGTGTTGGACTGCTTCAGGTTACCGGCAAGCTTACGCATCGCCTGGCTCATCATACGTGCCGCCAGGCCCATGTGTGAGTCACCGATTTCACCTTCAATTTCCGCTTTCGGCGTCAGTGCCGCCACGGAGTCGACAATGATTACGTCAACCGCGCCTGAGCGGGCCAGCGCATCACAAATCTCCAGCGCCTGCTCACCGGTGTCTGGCTGCGAACAAAGCAGGTTGTCGATGTCTACGCCCAGTTTCTTGGCGTAAACCGGATCCAGCGCATGCTCAGCATCGATAAAGGCACAGGTTTTGCCTTTACGCTGTGCTGACGCGATTACCTGCAGGGTCAGCGTGGTTTTACCTGAAGACTCTGGCCCGTAAATCTCAACGATACGGCCCATTGGCAGACCGCCTGCGCCTAACGCAATGTCCAGCGACAGCGAACCGGTAGAGATGGTTTCCACATCCATTGAGCGGTCTTCACCCAAGCGCATGATGGAGCCTTTACCAAATTGCTTCTCAATCTGGCCCAGCGCGGCAGCTAAAGCCTTTTGTTTGTTTTCATCAATCGCCATTTCAACTCCTAATCAAGCCGGGTAAACACGCACTCAGGGGTGCCTGCACTCTTTCTGTTGCCGACAATTATACTGTATAGTCATACAGTATCAAGTTTAATTTGTCAGAAATTCGCCATACAGCCGCTGTAGTGCCCAGGCGACGGACTGGCGGCGTACCGCCTCACGGTCACCGGAGAAATGCTGCTGAAAAGTCAGGACTTTATCCTGCGGACCGGCAAAACCGAACCAGACGGTGCCGACCGGTTTTTCCGCACTGCCGCCATCCGGCCCGGCAATACCGCTCACGGAGATGGCGTAGTCTGCCCGGGCGGCGTGCCTTGCGCCCAGCGCCATTTCGCGCACCACGGCTTCACTCACCGCTCCGTACTGTTCCAGCGACGTTGCCTGAACGCCCACCAGCTGCTGCTTGGCATCATTACTGTAGGTCACGAAGCCGCGTTCAAACCAGGCTGAGCTGCCACTGATGTCAGTAAACACCTTGGCAATCCACCCTCCGGTGCAGGATTCTGCACAGGTTACGGTGGCGTTTTGCTGCTTAAGTTTCTCACCGATCTGCGCGCTAAGCGCCTGCAACTGCCGATCATCCATCGTGTTTCTCCCTCAGGTGGTGCAATGAAAGTGGTGCAACACCGCCACTTTTTCAAGCCCTGTCTTAAGTATTGCCCGCTTTTTGCGGCCTGTTTTCCCTTAACCTCAGCTTTTTTTCACGGCAACGATAAAAAGACGCGGGAAAGCGAGCAGAACCTGACCATCGCGCTGCGCCGGATAGGCGCTGAGCAAACGCTGATGATAGGCCGCCAGAAAATCCGCCTGTTCGGCTTCATCCAGCATGGCCAGAAACGGGCGCAGGCCGGTCGCCTGTAGCCAGCTGATAATCGCCTGTGCATCGGCCATCACGTGATAATAGGTGGTGCGCCAGATATCCACGTCACAGCCGGTGCCGGTGAGCAGATCGTAATAGTCGCCGGTCGGGAGCAGCTGTTTACGGTCCGCCGTTTTGGCATCAATACGGGAATGCCAGGGTTCAGACGCCGCCACGTCGCGCATCAATCGATGCGAGGGCTCATTGAGATTATCGGGCATCTGCACTGCCAGCACGCCGCCGGGTGCCAGTTGTTCCACCAGATGGGGAAACAGCGTCGCGTGGTTATCCAGCCACTGTAGCGACGCATTGGCATAGATCACCTGCTGAGGCGTTTCTGCCTGCCAGCTGCGAATGTCCGCCTGTACAAAGCGGCAGTGCGGTAACCGTTCGCGCGCCTGGGCTAACATCGCTGCTGAACTGTCGAGCCCGCAGACCGTGGCCAGCGGCCAGGCTTCAGCCAGCAATTCGGTGCTGTTGCCCGGACCGCAGCCCAAATCGGTCACCTGTTCAACCTCTTCAACGCTGATGCGCGCCAGCAGTTCACGTGCCGGGCGGGTGCGTTCCGCCTCAAACTTGCGATACAACTCAGGATCCCACTCTTTCATGCTCACCTCCGGTTTGGTTATCTGACGTGACCGATCGATAAGACGCTTTAAACGCGGAAAAGTGCGACCTGTTGCTCATTTCTGAATCGAATGCTGGCGGTGCTGAGGCGGAATAATTAAGTTAAAACACTGTTTCATTTTCCCTAAACGCTACTCAGGAGTGAGTCATGACTGCAGAATCTGCCTTTGCCGGCGTCTGGTGTCCCTCGGTGACCCCGTTTAATGCGCAGGGTGCGATCGATATCGATGCGCTCGGACGCCATTTTTCGCGCCTCAACCGTTCAGGCATTGATACCTTACTGATCATGGGCAGTATTGGCGAGTTCGCCTCATTGACGCAGCAGGAACGTTTACAGCTGATTAAAGAAGCCCGTCCCCTATCGCCGCTGACAATGGTGGCTAATGTCTCCGCTACCTGCGTCGCGGATATGCTGTCGCTGGCTGAAGCGGCATGGGAAAGTGGTTACGACGCGGTGATGGTTCTGCCGCCCTACTACTACGGCCAGACGCAGAACCAGCTGATGCATTATTTTGAAACGCTCGATCAGCAGTTAGGCGGCAAGTGGTTTGCCTATAATTTTCCGGCGCGCACCGGCTGCGACCTCTCCCCCACGCTGGTCGCCGCGTTAGCAGCAAAACTGCCGAATTTCATCGGCATTAAGGATACCGTCGACTGCCTGTCGCATAACCGGGCAATGATTGACGAGACAAAAAAGGTACGCAGCGATTTTGCGGTGCTGTCGGGCTATGACGAATATCTGTTGCCCAATCTGCTGGCGGGTGGCGCCGGGGTAATCTCGGGACTGAACAATATTGTGCCGGAGGTTTTTGCCCAAATGATGCAGGCGTGGCGTGACGGCAATATGGCTGAACTGACGCGTATCCAGCAACAGATTGGCCGGATGATGGCGATTTACAGCATCGGTGATGACTTTGTGACCACGATAAAAACCGCGGTGTCGCGTCGCTATGATTCAATGCGTAGCGCATCGCGTAATTACGGTGGCACTTTAGACGCGCAACAGTGTGCGGCGCTCGATCGGTTATTCAGCTAATCAGCATTACGGGCGCCTCCCTGCGCCCGCCAGCCTCAGTTCTTTTTGACGAACTCAGACTTCAATTTCATCGGACCAAAACCGTCGATCTTACAGTCGATGTTGTGGTCCCCTTCAACCAGACGGATACTTTTCACTTTGGTGCCAATCTTCAGCGACGAAGAACTCCCCTTCACCTTGAGATCTTTAATCACTGTGACGCTGTCGCCATCTGCCAGCAGATTGCCGTTAGCGTCACGCACTTCCAGCGACTGATTGCTGCTGTCACTTTCCGCCTCGGTCCAGATATGACCACAGGAAGGACAGTTAAGGTTATCGCCATCTTGCCAGGTGTAATCGGCGTGACAGGCTGGGCAGGCAGGTAAAGACATAACGACTCCAGAGATAACAAGGGCTGATGGGCCTGAAAAAGGGCGTCATCATATAACCTTACAGTTGATAAGGACAGTCTTTATAGCATTCCGCCCTGCCGCGCCTTGCTAACGGCCTCGCCTAACTGCCACACCGCCATCGCGTAATGGGTGCTGTGGTTATAACGGGTAATGACATAAAAGTTGGGTAAACCGTACCAGTACTGATAGCTGGTGCCCAAATCAAGCCGTAGTAGGCTCACCTGGTCGTTGCCATTGAGTGAGCCCTGCGGTGACAGGCCGGAGGCAGCCAGCATGCCTACGCTGTAGCGGGTCTTGAAGCCATCTTCAAGCAAGGGCGCCTGACCACTGGCCGGGACCGCAATGTTTTCGCCGCTGCGCCAGCCGTGCTGCTGGAAGTAGTGCGCCACGCTGCCGATGGCATCAACCGGATCCCACAGGTTGGCGTGGCCATCACCGTTGAAGTCCACCGCGTACTCTTTGTAGGACGATGGCATGAACTGACCATAGCCCATCGCCCCGGCAAACGAGCCTTTCAGCGCCAGCGGATCGTCCTGCTCATTACGCGCCATCAACAGGAAGGTTTCCAGTTCGCTGCTGAAGTAAGCCGCGCGACGCGGATAGTTGAAGGATAAGGTAGCTAGCGCATCCAGAATACGCGTTTTCCCCATCACGCGCCCCCAGCGGGTTTCAACGCCAATGATGCCGACGATGATTTCAGGCGGCACGCCGTAGACCTGCTGCGCGCGTTGCAGCGCATCCTGATATTGATCCCAGAAGGCGACGCCGTTTTGGACGTTGTCCGGCGTAATAAACTTATTGCGATAGCGAATCCAGGCACCGTTAGGTCCCGGTGCCGGCGTATAGCTCGGTGCCTGGCGATCCATCAGGCGCAGCACATAGTCCAGCCGCTTTGCCTGACCAATAATGTTATGCAGTTGCTGGCGATCGAAGCCGTGCTTCTCCACCATCTGATCGATAAATTGTTCTGCCGCCGGGTTGCCGGCAAAGTCACCAAACATCGCGGATCCACTGTGCGACGGCTGGAGCAAGAATCCACCTTGCGGTGCAGCCAGCATCTTTTGCTGTTGGGGGACTTCAGGTTTGCTGCTGCAGGAGGCCAGTAACGGGATGAACGCAAGGAGAGCTAGCTTGAGACGCATCGGTAATCCATAAACGAGGGGGTAGATTCAGATGCGCTAATAGTAGTCGTTCAGCGCAACGACATACAGGTCAAATTCTTAAAAAAACGTCAAGAAACTGCCCCGAAAAACGGTCACCGGACGCGCTGTGCCGGTGACCGTCACCTCGTCAGCGGCGATTTCTCACCAGCTGATAACGACGGGTGAGATACTCCACCGGCGCGCTCCAGATATGCACCAGGCGGCAGAATGGAAACAGCAGGAATAACGTCATTCCCAGCACCATATGTAGCCGGTAGATCAGAGCCACGCCGTCAAGATGATGGGATGCACCGCCATGGAAGGTCACCACTGCCTGCGCCCAGCCCACCAGCTTCATCATCTCGCTGCCATCCATATGCTGTGCCGAGAAAGGAATGGTCAGCAGTCCGAGGGTAGCCTGCGCCACCAGTAAGCTCAGGATAAGGATATCGCCGACGCTGCTGGTTGCCCGCACCCGAGGGTTAGTCAGACGGCGTTTCAGCAACAGTGCGCCACCGGCCAGCGTCATCGCGCCAAACACGCCACCGGCAATCATCGCCAGTTTTTGCTTCACGTCGAGCGGCAGAAAGGATTGATACATCCAGTGAGGCGTCAGCATCCCGACGATATGGCCGAAAAAGATACCGATGATGCCGATGTGGAACAGGTTAGAGGCGAGCCGCATCCCTTTTTTATCCAGCATCTGGCTGGAACCGGCGCGCCAGCTGTACTGCCCGTAATCGTAGCGCAGCCAGCTGCCGACCAGAAAGACCGTCCCGGCAAGGTAGGGGTAAATATCAAAGAAGAAAGTGTTGAGAAAATTCATGCTGATTCTCCTGTGGCGCGCGGAGTAGCCTGAGCGATATCCAGATACTGCGGCGCAACCGCTGCGGCGAAACGGCGCTGATGCGCGGCCTGTTGCGCCGAGGCGCAGCCCTGTTCGCCAAGAAATTTAACCTGCTCCTCTTCCCAGACGGCATCCAGGGCCGCCGGGGTATCGTCGCGTGCTTCCTGTGCCACCTGCGGCCGTAAGGCGTCAGGCTGGATAGCGGTACCCGAAAGCGTTAACAGCGCACTGAACAGATCGGCATAGGGACTTTCACGTTCCACCAGCCGCGCCGCCAGGAGCGCCAGGATCGGCGCGATATCCTCTAAACCCTGACGCACCTCATCAGCCGTTTTACAGGCGAGGTATTCAAGGTAAAGCGGGAGATAATCAGGCAGCTCTTTGCTATCCAGCTCCAGTCCGTCGGCCCGATACTGCGCCAGCAGATCGACCATCGCCTGACCGCGATCGCGTGACTCACCGTGCACATGTTCAAACAGCAACAGCGAGGTGGCGCGGCCGCGATCAAACAGTTCGCAGTAATCAGCCTGAACGTCGAGCAGTGGCCGGGCGCAGAGCTGGTGGATAAAGTCCACCAGCCGTGCGCTCTGCGCTGGGTCGAGTTCAGGGGCGCTTTCCAGCGCCTCAATCAGGTTCTGATGGTGGCTAAACAGCGCCTCATCCGGGTAATCCAGCAGGCGCGACAGCACACGTAGCGCAATCATGATGCATCCTCCGGGCGTACGGTTTGTTTAGTGATGTCGATGGCATCGATACGGCGGCTGTTGAACAGGTTGAATTTGCTGTCGCTGCCGTGGCAGCCATCGCCGAAGCTAAAGCCGCAGCCTTTACTTTCCGGGAAGGCTTCACGTGCCAGTTCGCGATGGCTGGACGGCACCACAAAGCGATCTTCATAGTTGGCGATAGCCAGATAACGGTACATCTCCTGCGCCTGCGCTTCGCTCAGACCGACCTGTTCCAGCGCCCGGACATCGCGTTTACCTTCGACGCTTTCTGCCCGCTTGTAATGACGCATCGCCAGCATGCGTTTCAGCGCCAGCAGCACCGGCGCGGTATCACCGGCGGTCAGCAGGTTCGCCAGATACTCGACCGGAATACGCAGGCTTTCAACGTCCGGCAGCACGCCGGTGTGCGCCAGTGCACCACCGTCGACGGCTGACTGAATCGGTGACAACGGCGGCACATACCACACCATCGGCAGGGTGCGATATTCCGGATGCAGCGGCAGCGCCAGCTTCCAGTCCATCGCCATTTTGTACACCGGCGAACGTTGCGCCGCGTCAATCACGCTTTGCGCTACGCCATCTTTCAGCGCCTGGGCGATCACCGCCGGATCGTGTGGATCGAGGAAGATATCCAGCTGGCTCTGATAGAGATCTTTTTCGTTCTCTGCTGAGGCGGCCTGTTCAATACGGTCTGCGTCATACAGCAGTACGCCGAGATAGCGGATACGTCCGACACAGGTTTCCGAGCAGACGGTCGGCTGGCCGGCTTCAATACGCGGATAGCAGAAAATGCATTTTTCTGATTTGCCGCTCTTCCAGTTGAAGTAGATCTTTTTGTACGGGCAGCCGGTAAGGCACATACGCCAGCCACGGCATTTATCCTGGTCGATCAACACAATGCCATCTTCTTCACGCTTGTAGATGGCACCACTCGGACAGGTCGCCACGCAGGCAGGGTTGAGGCAATGCTCACACAGGCGCGGCAGATACATCATGAAGGTGTGTTCAAACTGGCCGTAAATATCCTTCTGGATATTGTCGAAGTTTTTATCCTGTGAACGTTTGGAAAATTCACCGCCGAGGATCTCTTCCCAGTTCGGGCCATTTTCGATTTTTTTCATCCGCTGACCGGTGATCAGTGAACGCGGGCGCGCAATCGGCTGGTGCTTACCGGCCGGCGCATTGTGCAGATGCTGGTAATCGAAATCGAACGGTTCGTAGTAATCATCCAGCGCCGGCACATCCGGGTTAGCGAAGATTTTTGACAGCACGCCGACACGGTTTCCCATGCGCGGCTCCAGCTTGCCGTTGATTTTCCGGATCCAGCCGCCCTTCCATTTCTGCTGATCTTCCCAGGCGTGGGGATAACCGACGCCGGGCTTGCTCTCTACGTTGTTGAACCAGGCATATTCCATCCCTTCACGACTGGTCCAGACGTTTTTGCAGGTTACCGAGCAGGTGTGGCAGCCGATACATTTGTCGAGGTTCAGCACCATGCCGACCTGTGAGCGAATTTTCATGGTTTTACCTCCTGCTGGCTGCCCTGACAGGCATCATTGCCTTCCCCGTCTAACCAGTTAATGTTGTTCATTTTTCTTACCACCACGAATTCATCGCGGTTAGAACCGACGGTGCCGTAATAGTTAAAGCCCCAGGAGAGCTGGGCATAGCCGCCGATCATATGGGTCGGTTTCGGACAGGTACGGGTGACGGAGTTATGAATACCGCCGCGCTGGCTGGTGATCTCTGAACCCGGAATATTCACAATACGTTCCTGGGCGTGATACATCATGGTCATCCCGGCCGGAATACGCTGGCTTACCACCGCACGCGCGGTCAGCGCACCGTTGGCATTGAACGCCTCAATCCAGTCGTTATCGACAATTCCCAGTTCACGGGCATCGTCTTCGCTCATCCAGACAATCGGTCCGCCGCGCGACAGGGTCAGCATCAGCAGGTTATCGCTGTAGGTGGAGTGAATGCCCCACTTCTGGTGTGGCGTCAGGAAGTTCAGCGCCTTCTCCGGATTACCGTTAGGTTTGCTGTTGAGCAACGGTTTGGCAGCACGGGTATCAATCGGCGGACGGTAGACCAGCAGGCTTTCACCAAAGGCACGCATCCACTCATGATCCTGATACAGTTGCTGGCGGCCACTCAGGGTGCGCCACGGAATCAGCTCGTGAACGTTGGTGTAGCAGGCGTTGTAGGAGACATGTTCGTCTTCCAGACCAGACCAGGTTGGGCTGGAGATGATTTTGCGCGGCTGTGCCTGGATATCGCGGAAGCGAATTTTTTCATCTTCCTTGTTCAGCGCCAGATGGGTATGGTCGCGGCCGGTAATCTCACCCAGCGCCTGCCAGGCTTTAACGGCTACCTGACCGTTGGTTTCCGGGGCCAGCGTCAGGATCACTTCTGCCGCGTCGATGGCCGTGTCGATATTCGGCCGTCCCGCTGCCGGGCCATCCGCTTTGACATAGTTAAGCTGCTTAAGGAAATCGACTTCTTTCTCAGTATTCCAGCCGATGCCTTTGCCGCCGTTACCCAGGGTATCAAGCAGCGGACCCAGTGAGGTAAAGCGCGCCCAGGTGGCCGGATAATCACGCTCTACCAGCATGATGTGTGGCGCGGTTTTACCTGGAATCAGCTCACATTCGCCTTTCTTCCAGTCTCTGGCGTCAAACGGCTGCGCCAGTTCGGCTGGCGAATCGTGCAGTACCGGCAGCGTGACCACATCCGTTTCTACCCCTAAATGGCCAGGGCAGAGATCGGAGAAGGCTTTTGCGATGCCCTTATAGATTTCCCAGTCGCTTTTTGAATCCCAGGCTGGATCGACCGCGGCAGAGAGCGGATGAATAAACGGATGCATATCCGAGGTATTCATGTCGTCTTTTTCATACCAGGTGGCGGTTGGCAGCACCACATCAGAGTAGAGGCAGGTACTCGACATACGGAAATCGAGGGTCACCACCAGATCCAGTTTGCCTTCAGCCCCCTGATCCAGCCACTCCACCTCTTCAGGCTTCACGCCGCCCTGCTTACCCAGATCTTTACCCTGAATGCCGTTTTCAGTACCCAGCAGGTACTTCAGCATATATTCGTGCCCTTTACCGGATGAGCCGAGCAGGTTAGAACGCCAGACAAACAGGTTACGCGGGAAGTTCTGCGGATCGTCTGGCTGTTCGGCGGCGAAACGCAGCGTGCCTTTTTTCAGACTCTCAACGGTGTAATCCAGCGGCGACAGGCCAGCGGCTTGCGCCTGTGCGGCGATACGCAGCGGGTTAACGTTGAGCTGCGGCGCCGACGGGAGCCAGCCCATGCGCTCAGAACGCACGTTAAGGTCGATCAGGCTGCCGCTGTAGCGACTTTTATCTGCCAGCGGCGACAGCAGTTCGCTGGTGGCGAGGGTTTCATAACGCCACTGGCTGGAGTGGTTATAGAAGAACGAGGTACTGTTCATCTGACGTGGCGGACGTTGCCAGTCGAGGCCAAATGCCAGCGGGGCCCAGCCGGTCTGCGGACGCAGTTTCTCCTGACCCACATAGTGCGCCCAGCCACCGCCGCTCTGACCGACGCAGCCGCAGAAGATCAGCATGTTCATCAGGCCACGGTAGTTCATGTCCATGTGATACCAGTGGTTCATACCGGCACCGACGATAATCATTGAGCGGCCGCGGGTCTTCTCAGCATTGTCGGCAAATTCACGGGCAATGCGGATAATATTCTGGCGCGAAACGCCGGTGATCTGCTCGGCCCAGGCCGGGCTGTACGCTTTCACCTCGTCGTAGTTTTGCGCGCAGTTGGCATCACCCAGTCCGCGCTCCAGACCGTAGTTTGCCAGCGTCAGATCGTAAACGCTGGTGACCAGCGCTTCGCTGCCATCGGCCAGTTGCAGACGTTTTACCGGCAGCTTATGCAGCAGGATTTCATCCAGCGCGACGCTGTTGAAATGCTCACTGGTGATCCCGCCAAAGTAAGGGAAACCAACTTCAACCACCTCGTCATGGCCACCCAGCAGACTGAGCTGCAGTTGAACTTCCTGCTGCGTCGTCCCGTCACGCTGCTCAAGGTTCCATTTACCTTTTTCACCCCAGCGGAAGCCGATTGAACCCTGCGGTGCCACCAGTTGGCCGGTCGCCTCGTTGATCGCCACCGTTTTCCATTCAGGATTATTATCCTGACCGAGACCATCGATCAGATCGCTGGCTCGCAGCTGGCGTCCGGCGGCGTAAAAGCCACCTTCACGCGGCTCCAGCAACACCAGCATTGGCATATCGGTATAACGACGCACGTAGTCGCTGAAATAGCTGACTTCGCGATCGAGATGAAACTCCTTCAGCATCACGTGGCCCATCGCCAGCGCCATTGCACTGTCGGTGCCCTGTTTCGGATTCAGCCACTGGTCGCACAGCTTGGCAACCTCGGCATAGTCCGGCGTCACCGCCACGGTTTTGGTGCCTTTGTAACGCACTTCGGTAAAGAAGTGCGCATCAGGGGTACGCGTCTGCGGCACGTTTGAGCCCCAGGCGATGATGTAAGAAGAGTTGTACCAGTCGGCCGATTCCGGCACGTCGGTCTGTTCGCCCCAGGTCATCGGTGATGCCGGAGGCAGATCGCAATACCAGTCGTAAAAACTCAGGCAGGTACCGCCAATCAACGACAGATAACGCGCGCCTGCCGCATAGGAGACCATCGACATCGCCGGAATAGGTGAGAAACCCATCACCCGGTCCGGACCGTAGGTTTTCGCAGTGCAGATGTTAGCGGCGGCGATCATCTCATTGACCTCCTGCCAGCTGGACCGCACAAACCCACCGCGGCCGCGCGCCTGCTTATAGCTTTTGGCTTTTTCCGGGTTGCTGATAATCGAGGCCCAGGCATCAACCGGATCGCTGTGCTGCTGTTTCGCCTCGCGCCACAGCTGAATCAGCTTCTTACGCATCAGTGGATATTTCAGCCGGTTGGCGCTGTAGAGATACTAGGAATAACTGGCACCACGCGGACAGCCACGCGGTTCGTGATTAGGCAGATCGGGACGGGTACGCGGATAGTCGGTCTGTTGCGTCTCCCAGGTCACCAGGCCATTTTTCACGTAGATTTTCCAGCTGCAGGAGCCGGTGCAGTTGACCCCATGCGTGGAGCGGACAATTTTATCGTGCTGCCAGCGACTGCGGTAACCATCTTCCCAGTCGCGGTTGCTGTTCAGTGACTGGCCATGTTCGCCAGAGAAAGGCTCCGCCAGCTGTTTAAAATAGCGAAACCGATCGAGAAACTTGCTCATCCGGAATACTCCTGAAGGCTTAATGTGACATTGCTAACTCTGCGTCGGTGAGGACGCAGAAAGTGAATAATGGCCGGCGCGCCACGCCGGCATTGTTGTTATCAGGCGCGGGACTTGCGTCCATAAACCAGCCAGGTAATGGCGATACAGCAGAGGTAAAACACCAGGAAAATTTTCATCGCGCCGGCTGGCGAGCCGGTCATAGAGAGCGAGAGGCCAAAGGTCTGCGGAATAAAGAAGCCGCCCAGCGCGCCAATCGCGGAGATAAAGCCCAGCGCGGCGGAGGTTTCAGTCCCGGCTTCACGCAGCGCCAGCGCATCGTCGCCGCCTTCGGCTTTAATGCGTTCCAGAGTGAGCTTGCGGAAAATCACCGCAATCATCTGATAGGTTGAGCCGCTGCCCAGTCCGGCAGTGAAGAACAGCCCCATAAAGATGGCGAAGAAAGCGATAAACGAGCCGTGGCCGTCAGCGCCCGGTAAGGTGAAAAACAGCAGTGCGGCAAACAGCGCCATCAGCACGTAGTTGATCAGCGTGACGCGGGTACCGCCGAAACGGTCAGAAATGATGCCGCCCGCTGAGCGGGCCAGCGCGCCAATAAACGGACCAAAAAAGGCGTAGTGCAGAATCACTACGTCCGGGAACTGCGTTTTGGTCAGCATGGCGAAACCGGCAGAAAATCCGATAAATGATCCGAACGTCGCCAGATAGAGCAGCGCCATCACCCACAGGTGTGGCCGTTTCAGTACCGGCAATTGCTCACGCAGCGAAGATTTCGCCGCCGCCAGGTCGTTCATTCCCAGCCAGGCGGCCAGCGTGGCGACCGCCAGCAACGGCAGCCAGATCCAGGCGGCGTTTTCCAGCCAGATCGCTTCGCCATTAACGGTAGTCTGACCCGCATCCGAAAAACCGAAGATGGCACAGGAGATCGCCAGCGGCGCGACAAACTGCATCACGCTGACACCGAGGTTACCGAGGCCGCCATTGATGCCCAGCGCGCCGCCCTGACGGGCTTTTGGAAAGAAGAAGCTGATGTTGCCCATGCTGGAAGCGAAGTTAGCCCCGGCAAAACCGCACAGCAGAGAAATAATCACAAAGGTGCTGAACGGCGTCTGGCTATCCTGCACCGCGAAACCGAGCCACAGGCAAGGGATCATCAGGATGCCGGTGCTAAAGGCGGTCCAGCGACGTCCCCCAACCAGCGGGATGACGAAAGAGTATGGAACGCGCAGCAGCGCGCCGGAAACCGACGGCAGTGCCGTCAGCAGAAACAACTGATCGGTAGTGAAACTGAAACCAACTTTATTCAGGTTGACCGCAACGGCGCTGAACAACATCCAGACGCAGAAGGCGAGCAGCAGACAGAAGACGGAAATCCACAGGTTACGGCTGGCGATACGTTTGCCGTGCGACTGCCAGAAAGCCTCATTTTCAGGCTGCCAGTCCTGGATTACCGCGCGGCGGGTGTCGGTTTGCAGAGGGACAGGTTGGGTCATAGCGTTCTCATCTACAGGATATTAATTGTGCATATCCTGCGCATCCGACCTGATGAGCAGCTTGATACAAATCAACGGCAAAGCAGGTAGTTATGCGACACTGGCGCGCAGATATCCCGGTTAAGTAGATGAACAGCCAGCAAATAACCTTTGTGAATCAGTGGTTTTTAAAACAGTTGCATAAAACCTGTCACAAGCGCGCCGGCAGTGGGAAATAAAGGAGTAGTCCATAAGGGGTATATAGCCACCCGTCTTCCCCGGTAAGATACCGCCTTTACTTCACTTCGCGATACGCGCGAATCCACTGAGCAGGAGCAGAGATGTGACGACAGAAAAGTTTACGCTCTTACTTATCGACGACCATCCGATGCTGCGTAACGGGCTGAAACAGCTGATCGCGCTGGATGAGAGGCTGGAAGTGGTGGCCGAAGCAGGCAACGGCATAGAGGGGGTGGCGCTGGCACAGCAGCACGATCCTGACCTGATCCTGCTCGATCTGAATATGCCGGGCCTCAACGGACTGGATACGCTGAGCCGGCTGCGCGAGATATCGCTCTCGGGTCGGGTAGTGGTTTTCAGCGTTTCTGATGATGAGGAAGATGTGGTCACCGCCTTAAAACGCGGTGCCGACGGTTATTTACTGAAAGATATGGAGCCGGAAGCGCTGCTGAAAGCCCTGCACCAAGCGGCGGCCGGGCAGACTGTCCTCAGCGAAACCTTAACCCCGATACTGGTGGCCCGCTTACGGGAAGATCGCCCGGCCCCGGCCCGGGATATCAATCAGCTGACCCGCCGTGAGCGCGATATTCTGCAGCTGATCAGCGCTGGGATGACCAATAAAGCCATTGCGCGCAAACTGGGCATCAGTGAAAGCACGGTCAAAGTTCACGTCAAATACCTGCTGAAAAAGATGAACCTGAAATCCCGGCTGGAGGCAGCCGTCTGGGCATTACAAAGCGGGCAACGTTAAGTAGCCGCGATCTGAACAGGAGACCGGCGGGATAAGGATTCAGGCAGCAGAATTCGCGAGCAGGCTCGCAGCCGCAGCTAAACAGCCGGAAAAACCGTTTTTTTCAGTCGCCAGCCGCGCCTGGTGTTTGATAGGGTGCCGGTCAGGCAACAACGGCTGAAGGTAACGGCGATGCATCAGACTGGTATATGCCCCGCCCTATTCGTTATCATCTGCTTATCCTGCACGCTGACGCTGAGCCGCTTCGGTTCAGCGACGTCGGCAGCCAGAATCTTACCGCTTTAAAAATGAGTTAAAACCCTATGCAAGAGCCAACCGAAAAGGATTTTCCTTCCCATACGCCGATGATGCAGCAATACCTGCGACTCAAGGCGGAACATCCTGACATTTTGCTGTTTTACCGGATGGGCGATTTCTACGAGCTGTTTTATGACGACGCCAGACGCGCCTCGCAGTTGCTGGAGATTTCACTCACCAAACGCGGCGCTTCGGCTGGCGAACCGATTCCGATGGCTGGCGTGCCCTATCACGCCGTTGAGAGTTATCTGGCGAAGCTGGTGCAGCTGGGCGAATCCGTCGCCATCTGCGAGCAGATTGGCGATCCCGCCCTGAGCAAAGGGCCGGTTGAACGCAAAGTGGTACGCATCGTCACGCCCGGCACTATCAGTGACGAAGCACTGCTGCAGGAGCGTCACGATAACCTGCTGGCGGCGATTGTTCAGAGCCCGCGCGGCTTTGGCTACGCAACGCTGGACATCAGTTCTGGCCGTTTCCGTCTGAGTGAACCGGGCGATGCGGAAACCATGGCAGCAGAATTGCAGCGCACTAATCCTGCCGAACTGCTCTATCCGGAAGATTTTCAGGCGATGTCGCTGATCGATCAGCGTCGTGGCCTGCGTCGTCGTCCGCTGTGGGAATTTGAGATCGATACCGCACGTCAGCAGCTCAATCTGCAGTTCGGCACCCGTGATCTGAACGGTTTTGGCGTCGAAAACGCGCATCTTGGCTTAAGTGCGGCGGGCTGTCTGCTGCAATATGTTAAAGATACCCAGCGCACTACCCTGCCCCACATCCGTTCCCTCAGTATGGAACGGCAGCAGGACAGCATCATTATGGATGCGGCGACCCGCCGTAACCTGGAGATCACCCAGAACCTGGCCGGCGGTACCGACAACACCCTGGCGGCGGTGCTGGATAAAACCGTCACCCCAATGGGCAGCCGGATGCTGAAGCGCTGGCTGCACATGCCGCTGCGCGATGCGCGCATCATCAATCAGCGTCAGGAGTCGATTGCCGAGCTGCAAAATCTCAGCGAAACCCTGCAACCGGTGCTGCGCCAGGTGGGTGACCTCGAGCGTATCCTGGCGCGTCTGGCATTGCGTACCGCGCGTCCGCGCGATCTGGCGCGGATGCGTCATGCGTTCCAGCAGCTGCCTGAGCTGAATCAGCTGCTGGCGGAAGTTGAGTCGACCCAGTTAAAACAGCTGCGTACCCAGATGGGCGAGTTTACCGCTTTACGCGAACTGCTGGAGCAGGCGGTGATTGAGTCGCCGCCGGTGTTGATCCGCGACGGCGGGGTAATCGCGCCCGGCTACAACGCCGAGCTGGATGAGTGGCGCGCCCTCGCCGACGGTGCCACCGATTATCTCGACAAGCTGGAGATACGCGAACGCGAAAAGCTGGGGCTGGATACCCTTAAGGTCGGCTTCAATGCGGTCCATGGTTACTACATTCAGGTCAGCCGCGGTCAGAGCCATCAGGTGCCGATGCACTATGTCCGCCGCCAGACGCTGAAAAATGCCGAGCGCTACATCATTCCGGAACTGAAAGAGTACGAAGACAAGGTGCTCACTTCGAAAGGCAAGGCGCTGGCGCTGGAAAAAAGTCTGTATGAGGCGCTGTTTGACCAGCTGCTGCCGCATCTGGAAGCGTTGCAGCTTAGCGCCGCCGCGCTGGCAGAGCTGGACGTGCTGAGCAACCTGGCGGAACGCGCCTGGTCACTCAACTATTGCCGTCCGGTGTTGCAGGACAAACCGGGGATTAAAATCAGCGGCGGCCGCCATCCGGTGGTTGAACAGGTTCTGAAAGAGCCGTTCATTGCTAACCCGCTTTCGCTGGCACCGCAGCGCCGGATGCTGATCATTACCGGCCCCAATATGGGCGGTAAAAGTACCTATATGCGGCAGACCGCGCTGATTGCACTGATGGCCTGGATCGGCAGCTTTGTGCCAGCTGATGAGACGCTGATTGGGCCGCTTGACCGTATCTTCACCCGTGTCGGCGCGGCTGACGATCTGGCGTCCGGCCGCTCGACCTTTATGGTAGAGATGACCGAAACGGCCAACATTCTGCATAACGCCACTGAAAACAGCCTGGTGCTGATGGATGAGATTGGCCGCGGTACTTCAACCTACGACGGGTTGTCGCTGGCCTGGGCCTGTGCCGAAAATCTGGCAAACCGCATCAAGGCGATGACGCTGTTCGCAACGCACTACTTTGAGCTGACCACCCTGCCGGAAAAAATGGAAGGTGTGGTCAATGTGCATCTTGATGCGGTGGAGCACGGTGACACCATCGCCTTTATGCACAGCGTGCAGGATGGCGCGGCCAGTAAGAGTTATGGTCTTGCTGTCGCCGCACTGGCGGGCGTACCGAAGGAAGTGATCAAGCGGGCGCGTAACAAGCTGAAGGAGCTGGAGACGGTTTCAAACCATACCGCCTCATCGACGGTGGATGGTTCGCAACTGCCGCTGCTGGTTGAAGAGACCTCGCCGGCGGTGGAAGCCCTTGAAGCGCTGGACCCGGATACCCTGACCCCACGTCAGGCGCTGGACTGGATCTATCGTCTAAAGTCACTGGTGTAATAACTGCGCGCATCGGGCTGAAGCCCGATGCGCGCAGGCTTTGCAGGCGCGCCAGGGTAAGGCGCTGAGCACTTCTTCTGCGGGTGAGTCGCTTATCTGCGGGCAACTATTATTTTAAATGGAAGTCCGTTGCCTGCAGGCAAATCAGTTCTCTGCGCGCAGATCGATTTTCTGCCGCAGAATCAGTTATCTGAACACAAATCGCTTATCGACTGGCAAAACATTTTTCTGCAGGTCAATCAGTTCTCTGTGAACAAATCACCTATCTGCACGCAAATCAGCTCCCTGAATGCAAATCACCTTTCACCCGGCAAATCACCTTTCTGCAGGCATAAAAAAAGCGGTGGTTTTCACCACCGCTTTTTAGATTCACACCTGAATCAGAGACTCACGACGCGATTATTCCCGAAAAAGTGCTTCGATGTTGAGGCCCTGCGCCTGCAGGATTTCGCGCAGACGACGCAAACCTTCAACCTGAATCTGACGGACACGCTCACGGGTTAAACCGATTTCACGGCCCACATCTTCAAGCGTTGCCGCTTCATAGCCTAACAGGCCAAAACGACGTGCCAGCACTTCACGCTGCTTGGCGTTCAGTTCGAACAGCCATTTGACGATGCTTTGTTTCATGTCATCGTCTTGCGTGGTGTCTTCCGGACCGTTGTCTTTCTCATCGGCCAGAATATCCAGCAGCGCTTTTTCAGAATCACCGCCTAACGGCGTATCGACTGACGTAATGCGTTCGTTGAGACGCAACATACGGCTTACGTCATCAACCGGTTTATCCAGCTGCTCTGCGATCTCTTCCGCGCTTGGCTCATGGTCAAGCTTGTGGGAGAGTTCACGCGCAGTACGCAGATAAACATTCAGTTCTTTAACAATATGAATCGGCAGACGAATGGTACGGGTTTGATTCATGATCGCCCGTTCAATAGTCTGACGAATCCACCAGGTAGCATAAGTTGAGAAACGGAACCCGCGCTCCGGGTCAAACTTCTCAACGGCACGAATCAGGCCGAGGTTACCTTCTTCAATCAGGTCCAGCAGGGCTAAACCACGATTGCTGTAACGACGGGCAATCTTCACTACCAGGCGTAAGTTACTTTCGATCATGCGGCGGCGGGAAGGAATGTCACCTCGCAATGCACGGCGAGCAAACAGCACTTCTTCCTCGGCCGTTAACAACGGAGAATAGCCAATCTCCCCGAGATAGAGCTGCGTCGCATCTAATACACGCTGCGTCGCACCCTGGGACAACAACTCTTCTTCCGCTACGTCGTTATCACCAGGTTCGTTTTCGACGAGAGCCTTCTCATCAAAAACCTCAGCTCCATTCTCCTCGAATTCCGCGTTCTCATGTAACTCGTTTACTTTCAGCGTATTCTGGCTCATAAGCGGCTCCTACCCGTGATTCCAGGGCAGAACATCAAAAGGTGCGTTCTGCCGGATTATCGCTGCGGTAAATAACGCAACGGGTTTACGGATTTCCCCTTGTAACGAATTTCAAAGTGTAATCTTACTGAACTGGTTCCGGTGCTACCCATGGTCGCGATCTTCTGCCCCGCCTTAACTTCCTGTTGTTCCCGGACCAGCATTGTATCGTTATGGGCGTAAGCACTCAGATAATCATCATTGTGTTTAATGATGATCAGATTACCGTAACCCCGGAGTGCGTTACCTGCGTAAACCACCCTTCCTGAAGCGGTGGCGACGACAGACTGTCCGCGCGTTCCGGCGATATCGATACCCTTGTTGCCCCCTTCGGCGGCAGAGAAGTTATCGATAATCTTACCATCGGTCGGCCAACGCCAGCTTCCTACCGGCGTAGAGCTATTGGTTGTGCTGCTGACCGTTGGCGGTGCGGTAACCACTGGAGCTGTTGTCGATGCAACATTTGCTCCTTTCGAAGGCAGCAGTTTACTGCCGCCCGAACTACCCGAATCATCAGAATACGTAATAACAGGTTGCTGTGCAACAGCGGCAGATTTAATTTGTGGCGCGGTCGGGACGCCGCCCTGCGTTGCATCAGCAACGGTAATGGCATTGCCACCGGTAATCGGCTGGCCGGAACCGTTGCCGATCTGCAAAGTTTGCCCGACATTCAGGCTGTAAGGCGCAGGAACGTTGTTACGCTGGGCTAAATCACGGAAATCGTTGCCGGTAATCCAGGCGATGTAAAACAACGTGTCGCCGCGTTTTACGGTATATGTTTCACCGGAGTAGCTACCTTTAGGAATATTCTGATAACTGCGGTTGTACACAATTCGGCCGTTTTGCGTCTCAACATTATTATTGGTACTAATCATTCCACCACTGCTGGGCGCAGATGCTGCATTTCCGCTTAACATTCCTCCCTGCCCCGGCATAGTGGGAACACCGCCTGAGGCGCTTGCCGCGCCACTCTGGCTGCTGTTCATGCCGCCACCATCACCAACGCGGCTAATGGGTGCTTGTGTGTTGTCGCTGGAGCTACAGCCTGCCAGCCAAAAACCTACCAGTGAAAGCGCCGCCAGACGGCGTAACTGAAAAATTGTGCTTCCCGTGCTCATTGATCCCCCGTGATGGCAACCCTGATGTACCTGTTTCACTGTACTTGCCAGCAGAATACTCTGCACGGCGCGATAAAATATGCGTTTTCGTTGATTAAAATGGATAGTAACAATATCAAGTACGTGGTGCCATGAAACAGTTGTGAAGAAATACGAAGCGGGTCAGGCGAGATCGCCCTGAACCAGCGGCACAAACCGCACCGGCTCAATCGTCTCTTCAATAATTTCTTCGCCCTGACGACGCAGACGTTTCAGCACCTGCTGGTCTTCACCAACTGGCAGCACCATAATGCCGCCTTCTGCCAGTTGCGCTATCAGCGCAATCGGAATTTCAGGCGGGGCGGCGGTGACGATGATGGCGTCGAACGGCCCGCGTGACGGCCAGCCCTGCCAGCCATCGCCATGTCGGGTCGAGACATTATGCAGATCGAGCTGCTTCAGTCGGCGCTTGGCCTGCCACTGCAACCCTTTGATGCGCTCAACCGAATACACATGATCCACCAGATGGGCAAGAATCGCGGTCTGATAGCCGGAACCGGTGCCGATTTCCAGCACCCGTGAATGCGGATTCAGCGCCAGCAGCGCCGTCATTCGCGCCACCATATAAGGTTGCGAGATGGTCTGGCCGGAGCCGATCGGCAGAGCCACATTATCCCAGGCCTTGTGTTCAAAAGCCTCGTCGATAAAACGTTCACGTGGCACATCGCTGATGGCTTTCAGCAGGTTTTCATCATCAATCCCCTGCTGACGCAGCTGTGACAGCAATGTCTCAATACGCCGATTCACCATGCCAGATTCACCTCAGCTTTAGCCAGCCAGTCATTCAGCACATCCTGCGCGCTGTGCGCGGTCAAATCGACATGCAGAGCCGTGATCGAAACATAGCCCTGATCAACCGCGGCAAAGTCGGTATCCGGGCCTGCATCCAGTTTCTCACCCGGCGGGCCAATCCAGTAAAGCGTATTGCCGCGCGGATCCTGCTGGGCGATCACCTGATCGGCAGGATGCCGGCTACCACAACGCGTAACGCGGATGCCCTTCAGCTCGGCCAGCGGCAGATCCGGCACGTTGATGTTAAGAATGCGGCCAGTGCGCAGCGGTTGCTGAGTCAGGGCCTTAAGGATAGCGCAGGTGACCGCTGCCGCAGTGGCATAGTGCTGGTGGCCATTAAGCGATACCGCGACGGCGGGTAAGCCAAGATGACGCCCTTCCATCGCCGCCGCCACCGTGCCGGAGTAGATCACATCATCGCCCAGGTTAGGACCGGCGTTGATACCGGATACCACGATGTCGGGACGCGGCTGCATCAGCGCGTTGACGCCCAGATAGACGCAATCTGTCGGGGTGCCCATCTGCACCGCAATATCGCCATTCTCATGAGTAAAGGTGCGCAGCGGCGTTTCCAGGGTTAAGGAGTTCGAGGCACCGCTTCGGTTACGATCGGGCGCGACGACCTGCACGTCAGCAAAGTGCCGCAGGGCTTTCGCCAGCGTTTGAATACCTGGCGCATGAATGCCGTCATCGTTGCTGAGCAATATCCGCATTTTGTTCTGACCTTTTTTTATTCGACTGGTCGCCGTGACTGGACCCGTTTGAACTGCATGGCAACAGGTGAAGACCGGACAGCGATTTTTGCATTCTAGCGAGGCACGCAACGAAGTGGTAGGCGTAAATCATACTACTGCGGGGGTTTGCCGCAACAATACCCACAATCGGGGTAATGTTGCAGCAGGGATTACTCGTCAATATTATCAAGCGCATCGGCGTGGGTGAGCAGTTCTCTCACCACGCTGGTGGCAAAGCTACCCGCAGGCAGCCAGAAAGCCAGTTCCAGCGTCGCCTCATCACACCAGTTCCAGTGCAAATCCCGCGGCACCACCAGCATCGCCCGGCGGGCGGCATCGACACGTTCGCGCGTCATCAGACTCAGCAAGGTGGTGGCATCAGCCAGCGCCTGCTGTTCAAAAGCCAGCGCATCGGCCTGTGGCCCGGCTTCACCATCGCCGGGCAACGGAGCGGTAATGCGCAGCTCGTGCTGATCGACGCGTGTTTGTAAGGATACAAGTTCATCGGGCTGGGCGACGAACCAGCTGCCGCGACCGGTAAGCTGCAGCGCATCACCGTTCATCACCTGGCTGAGACTACCCTGCTGTTGCAGGCGCGCGCTGGTGACCTGATTAAACAGTGCACTGCGCGCAGATGACAGCAGCAGGCTGCGCTTATTCCGGTCGCGCACCATAATCTCATTGCGCGCCCACTTCTCCGCCATGATCAGATTGTTGCCGTTGCGGCCAAAACGCTGCTCGCCAAAATAGTTCGGCACGCCAGCATCGCGTATCTGCGCCAGCCGGGCTTCCGCCGCCTGCCGATCGCTGATCTGGCGAATGACCAGACGGAAAGCATTGCCCGCCAGCGCACCGATGCGCAGCTTACGCTTGTGGCGCACCGCCTGCAGAATCTCTACCCCTTCCAGTGCAAAACCGCGCAGATCCGGCATCGCATTGCCCGGCAGGCGAAAACAGAGCGTCTGCTCGGTAACCGCATGCCGATCTTTCATGCCGGCGTAGCTCATATCACGCGGGTGAATGCCGAGGTATTTGGCCAGCGCTTCAGCGACAAAGCGGGTATTGGCACCCACTTTGCGGATGCGCACCAGCAGATGCTCGCCTTCCCCATCCGCGCCATAGCCGAGATCCTCAACCACCACAAAATCTTCTGGCTTAGCTTTGATTACGCCGGTAACAGCAGGCGCACCGTGCAGATAATGCAGCATCACTGGCTGTCGGCTTTGAGCAGCAGGGCCACCGCCTCACAGGCGATCCCTTCGCCACGACCGGTAAAACCAAGCTTTTCGGTGGTAGTGGCTTTTACGTTGACCGCATCCATATGGCAGCCGAGATCTTCAGCGATATTGATGCGCATTTGCGGCACGTGTGGCAGCATTTTCGGCGCCTGGGCAATCAGGGTGACATCGACGTTGCCGATGCGGTAGCCTTTGGCTTCAATACGTCGCCAGGCTTCACGCAGCAGGCCGCGGCTGTCTGCGCCTTTGAAGGCGGGATCGGTATCCGGGAACAGCTTCCCGATATCACCCATTGCCACCGCGCCTAACAGCGCGTCAGTCAGCGCATGCAGCGCCACGTCGCCATCAGAATGGGCGATAAAACCGTGTTCAAACGGGATTCGCACGCCGCCAATCACCAGCGGACCCTCGCCACCGAAGGCGTGAACGTCAAAACCGTGACCGATACGCATCATGCGCTCTCCTTTAATTGAATCTGACTCAGATAAAAAGCCGCCAGCGCCAGATCTTCTGGCCGGGTGACTTTGATGTTATCGCTGCGTCCGCTCACCAGCTCCGGATGGTAGCCGCAGTACTCCAGCGCCGACGCCTCATCCGTGATGGTCGCGCCTTCATTCAGCGCGCGCGTCAGGCAGGCGGTGAGCAATGCATGCGGGAAAAATTGCGGGGTTAAGGCGTGCCACAGATCCTCGCGCTCCACGGTATGGGCGATGGCCGCTTTGCCCGGCTCGCCCCGCTTCATGGTGTCGCGCACCGGGGCAGCGAGAATCCCGCCAACGTGGCTCTGATGCCGCACGTTTAGCAGACGCTGAAGATCGTCCGGATGGAGGCAGGGGCGCGCCGCATCGTGCACCAGCACCCAGGCGGAGCCTTTCGCTGCCTGCAGTCCGGCCAGTACCGATTCAGCGCGCGTCTCTCCGCCGATGACCCGCACCACACGCGGATCGCGTGCCAGCGGCAACGCGGCAAAATGCTGGTCATCGGGACTCAGGGCGACAATCACCAGTTTGATAGCGGGATGGGAAAACAGGCGTGCAATGCTGTGTTCCAGAAGGGTGTGCTGACCAATCGTCAGATACTGTTTAGGACAGGTTGCCTGCATCCGGCTGCCGATCCCGGCAGCGGGCACCACGGCAATCACATCCGCAAGGGAGGACAGATTGTTCATGTTTTATCGTTGTTGGTTAAGCGCTGCTTGTTGCGCGTTGCGTTTGTTCTGGTCAGGCACCAGGCGATAGAAGGTTTCACCAGGCCTAATCATGCCCAATTCATTGCGTGCGCGTTCCTCGATCGCTTCAGAGCCGCCATTGAGATCGTCAATTTCGGCAAACAGTTGATCGTTACGCGATTTAAGTTTGGCGTTATTCGCCTGTTGCACCGCGACGTCATCGTTGACGCGCGTATAGTCATGGATGCCATTTTTTCCCAGCCACAATGAATATTGCAGCCAGCCAAGCAGCACCAATAGCAGTAACGTCAGTTTTCCCATCCCGCCCCCTAAAAACGGCCCAATCATCCCATAACTTTGCGCAGGACTCCACACCAGCGGCGAAAATGGCGCGCTTTGCTGCGCGTCTGCGCAAAATATGAATCAGTGGGGTAAACCAGGCGGGAAAAGTTTTGTAACCTGCCGATGCGTTTGCACATCAGCGTGGCGGCAATGGCGGTTACCAGCCGGAGAGAAAGGCGAACATTAACCAGAACAGGCAAATCACCAGAATCACCGTGGCGAGTGTGGTCCACAGCAGTTGTCCACGCAGTAAGGTGTTAAGCGCGATACCCATCAGCACCGATACCGGCAGCAGCGCAAGGAAGAACGGCCAGGTGTAGAGAAAGAAAAACAAGGTGTTAGAGCCGTACAACAGGAACGGTATGGCCAGGGCGCACCAGTAAGCAACAAAGCCGATGATGCCGCCCGGCAGTGATGAGTGCGGCTCATCCCGGGTGCGTTCATCTTTGCGAGCCAGCATGGGGGTAATGTTTTGCATAGGGGTCCTGTTGACGCGAAGGCGGCAAATCAGCTTCGATTTGCCGCTGTCTGTTCAGGATCTGATGATATCGCGGTCACGCAGCAGGTCTAACAATTGGGCGGCAAGTTTTGTAACCAATTGTTCGCCCTCAAGCTGGATATCCGGGCTTTCTGGCGCCTCGTATACGCTATCGATACCGGTGAAATTACGCAGTTCACCAGCGCGTGCTTTGCGATAGAGTCCCTTGGGATCGCGCGCTTCGCATACCGCCAGCGGCGTATCG
This sequence comes from Pantoea sp. AN62, assembly GCF_050432985.1. Classification (NCBI taxonomy): domain Bacteria; kingdom Pseudomonadati; phylum Pseudomonadota; class Gammaproteobacteria; order Enterobacterales; family Erwiniaceae; genus Pantoea; species Pantoea sp. AN62. The sequence goes on from NZ_JBNPYB010000009.1 coordinate 30,167, forward strand.
ACAAACACCTCAATAAACTGGCCCGGTTCCAGCAGATCGCGCACCATCTGACGCTCAGCGCGGTGCGGCGAAATAAAGGCGGTCAGCACCACCAGTCCGGCGTCCACCATCAGTTTCGCCACTTCGCCGACCCGACGAATGTTCTCTTTGCGATCGTCATCGCTGAAGCCGAGATCGCGGCACAGCCCGTGACGCACATTGTCGCCATCCAGCAGGTAGGTGCTGACGCCAATGCGATGCAGCGCCTGCTCCAGCGCGCCCGCCACGGTTGATTTTCCCGAGCCAGACAGCCCGGTAAACCACAGCACCACGCCCTGATGGCCATGCTGCTGTTCACGTGCGGCGCGGGTCACCGGATGGTCATGCCACACCACATTATCATCGTGGCCGGCCATTATTGACCGCCCAGCAGATCGCGCGCGTTCCAGTGTGGGAAATGACGGCGCACCAGCGCATTCAGTTCCAGCTCGAAGGCGCTGAACTGTCCCTGATGGGTCGGCGCATCCTGTTTCGGCTGATGGATCATGCCGGCACCCACGGTGACGTTGCTCAGGCGATCGATAAAGATCATGCCGCCGGTCACCGGGTTCTGTTGATAGCTGTCGAGCACCATCGGCTCATCAAAGGTCATCTCAATCAGGCCAATGCCGTTGAGCGGCAGCGAATCGACATGGCGCGTTTCCAGCGAGTTGATCTCCACCTGATGCAGCACTTTCTCAACCCGGCCACGCGCTTTTTTGCCGGCGATTTTCACGTCGTAGCTCTGGCCAGCCTGCAACGGCTGCTCTGCCATCCAGACCACATCCACGCTGGCGGACTGGACGGCACTCAGCTCAGCGCTGGCATCCACCAGCAGATCGCCACGGCTGATATCAATCTCATCCTGCAGCACCAGCGTAATCGCTTCACCGGCCCCGGCTTCCTGCAGATCGCCATCAAAGGTCACAATGCGGGCAATGCTGGATTCGACACCAGATGGCAGCACTTTGACCCGCTGTCCAACCTGCACGCTGCCCGACGCCAGCGTACCGGCATAGCCACGGAAATCGAGGTTCGGACGGTTAACGTACTGGACCGGGAAACGCATCGGCTGATGATCCACCACCCGCTTCAGTTCAACCGTCTCCAGCACGTCAAGCAACGTCGGGCCGCTGTACCATGGCATAGTCTGGCTGGCTGACGCCACGTTATCCCCTTCCAGCGCCGACATCGGCACAAAGCGAATATCGAGATCTTCCGGCAGCTGGGCAGCAAAATCGAGGTAATCCTGTTTGATTTGCTCGAAGATATCCTGTTTGTAATCCACCAGGTCCATCTTGTTGATCGCCACCACCAGGTGTTTGATGCCCAGCAGCGTCGAGATAAAGCTGTGACGACGGGTCTGATCCAGCACCCCTTTACGCGCATCAATCAGCAGGATCGCCAGATCGCAGGTTGACGCGCCGGTCGCCATGTTACGGGTGTACTGCTCGTGGCCCGGAGTATCGGCAATGATAAACTTGCGCTTTTCGGTAGAGAAATAGCGATAGGCCACATCAATGGTGATGCCCTGTTCCCGCTCCGCCTGCAGACCGTCTACCAGCAGCGCCAGATCGAGCTTTTCGCCCTGGGTGCCGTGACGCTTACTGTCGTTATGCAGCGAAGAGAGCTGATCTTCATAGATCTGACGGGTGTCATGCAGCAGGCGTCCAATCAGGGTACTTTTGCCATCATCGACGCTGCCGCAGGTGAGAAAACGCAGCAGGCTCTTGTGTTGTTGTGCGGTCAGCCAGGCTTCAACGCCGCCCTGGTCGGCAATCTGTTGTGCAATTACGGTATTCATCTGGCGTCTCCTTAGAAATAACCCTGACGTTTTTTCAGTTCCATCGAACCGGACTGATCGCGGTCGATCACCCGACCCTGACGCTCACTGGTGGTGGAGACCAGCATCTCTTCAATGATCTCCGGCAGCGTCTGCGCCTCAGATTCCACCGCGCCGGTCAGCGGCCAGCAGCCGAGAGTACGGAAACGCACCATGCGCTGTTTGATCACTTCACCCGGCTGCAGGTTGATACGATCGTCATCGATCATCATCAGCATGCCATCGCGTTCCAGTACCGGACGCGGTGCGGCGAGGTAAAGCGGCACGATCTCAATGTTTTCCAGGAAGATGTACTGCCAGATATCCAGTTCAGTCCAGTTCGACAGCGGGAAAACGCGGATGCTTTCGCCCTTGTTGATCTGGCCGTTGTAGTTGTGCCACAGCTCCGGACGCTGGTTTTTAGGGTCCCAGCGATGGAAGCGGTCACGGAACGAGTAGATACGCTCTTTAGCGCGCGACTTCTCTTCATCACGACGTGCGCCACCGAAAGCAGCATCAAAACCGTATTTGTTCAGCGCCTGCTTCAGCCCTTCGGTTTTCATGATGTCGGTATGTTTGGCGCTGCCGTGCACAAACGGGTTAATGCCCATCGCCACCCCTTCCGGGTTGCGGTGAACCAGCAGCTCCGCGCCCATCGCTTTGACGGTGCGATCGCGAAATTCGTACATTTCGCGGAATTTCCAGCCGGTGTCCACATGCAGCAGCGGGAACGGCAGCGTGCCAGGATAAAAGGCTTTACGCGCCAGGTGCAGCATCACTGAGGAGTCTTTACCGATTGAGTACATCATCACCGGGTTGCTGAACTCCGCCGCCACTTCGCGAATGATGTGGATACTCTCCGCCTCCAGCTGACGCAGATGAGTGAGTCGTTTTTGGTCCATGATTTTCCCTCAAGCCAGATTGACAACGGCGGACTCGCGAGCCCCCTGCTGTGCCGAATGTTGAAACCAGGCGAGTTGCCCGTGCAAATTGACCACTTCTCCGATCACCAGCAGTGCCGGAGTGGGTGCCGAGGCGGCCAGCGCCTCGAGTTGTTCTAAGGTACCGGTCACTACCTGTTGATCCTGACGGGTGCCGCGGCTGATCACCGCCACCGGCGTCGACGGCGCGCGGCCGTGCTGAATCAGCGCTTCGCTAATCAGCGCCGCCTTCACCGTGCCCATATAGATCGCCAGCGTCTGACGCGCACGCGCCAGCGACGGCCAGTCAATGTCGTCACCATCCGGACGACAATGACCGGTAATAAACATCACGCTCTGCGCGTAATCGCGGTGAGTCAGCGGAATACCGGCGTAAGCGGTGGCTCCGGCGGCGGCGGTGACGCCCGGCACCACCTGGAACGGAATGCCAGCCTGCTGTGCCGCCTGCAGCTCTTCGCCGCCGCGGCCAAAGATAAACGGATCGCCCCCCTTGAGGCGCACAACCCGCTTGCCCTGCAGCGCCAGCTTAACCAGCATCTGATTGGTCTCTTCCTGCGGCACCGAATGCGCACCCGCCCGTTTACCGACGCAGATGCGATCTGCATCGCGGCGAACCAGCTCCAGCACCTCGTCACTGACCAGATGGTCATACAGCACCACATCGGCCAGTTGCATCACCTGAAGGCCACGCAGCGTCAGCAGACCGCTGTCGCCCGGACCGGCCCCCACCAGAATAATTTCACCCTGTCGGCCTGGTTCATCGAGCAGCTCACGGTCCAGCGTGCGTTTCGCCTCATCCACATTGCCAGCCGACATCTGGCTGGCAAACAGGCCGTTGAATGCCCGCTCCCAGAAACGGCGGCGGTCAGACATGCGGTGAAAACGCTGTTTAACTTTGTCACGCCACTGTCCGGCCACCTCAGCCATCTGGCCGAGGTTAGCGGGCAGTAGCGTCTCCAGTTTTTCACGCAGCATACGCGCCAGCACCGGCGCAGTGCCGCTGGAGGAGATCGCGACCACCAGCGGTGAGCGGTCAACAATCGAGGGGAAGATAAAGCTGCATTTCGGTTGATCGTCCACCACGTTCACCAGCTTCTGGCGCGCGTTGGCAGCCTCGAAGACCGCCGCGTTGAGGGCATTGTCATCGGTGGCGGCGATCACCAGGAACACGCCGTCGAGCTGGGCAGGATCAAACGCGGTCGCCAGCCACTCCAGCTGCTGCGTCTCGAGCAGCGCCTGCAGTTCAGGGCAGAGTTCGCGCGCGGCAATCTGCACGCGCGCACGCGCACGACGCAGCAGTTCAATTTTTCGCGCTGCGATATCTCCACCGCCGACAACCAGAACCGGGCGGCCAGAGAGATCGGCAAAAAGGGGCAGATAGTCCACGTTAACCTTAGTGTTGTAACTTTGCGTTAACGCGACTATACGTCCCTGAGTTTATCCAGATGAAATTACGAATTGGAATGAGTAGTTACCGAATGGAATAACGGCCCCGCTAAGCACAGAACAATTTGATCTTAACGACGGATAATTAATGGGTTATCCGTGACCGTGCTCACAGATTATCGGCTGGCGGAAGCCGCAAAAAACCGGCTGTCCTCCATCAAAAACAGACAATGGCCAGCCGAAGCGCCGTTCGCTACGCCAGCCGGCCTGATTCTGTCGATAGTGCACCGCAGCAAAAAGGCTATAATAGCGCCCGGCATGACGGGCCCGGTGCAGCATGCCGGACCGGTATCTGAAAAATGAAAAAGGATGCACTATGTTTTCTTCCCTCCGATTGAGGGCGGCGGCGGTTTTAATTGGCGCGCTAATTTCCCCGCTGGCACTTGCCAGCCAGCCCGGCCACTTTGCCGAACAGCAGGTTCGCCACATCGCCACCTGGTTCCCTGGCCGGATGACCGGCAGTCCAGCCGAACTGATGGCGGCCGACTATCTGCAACAGCAATTTACCGCACTCGGTTTCAAGACCAATACCCGGCAGTTCAACACCGGCTATAACTGGCAGGAAAACGACGGCAAGTTACGCTGGCGTAAGCTGACGGCGACCTCGGTGATTGCGGCCCGCGCCGGCAGTGAACCGCAGGAGATTCTGATCGTCGCGCATCTGGATACCTGGACGCCGCACAACAGCAGTCAGACTAACCAGAACCTCGGCGGCCTTCGCCTGCAGGGGGTGGATGATAACGCCTCAGGCCTCGGCGTGATGCTGGAACTGGCGCAACAGCTCAGTCAGCGACCACTGCACTACGGCGTGCGCTTCGTGGCGCTCAGTGCCGGTGAGGCGGAGATGCACGGTATGGACGATTACGTTGAACGGATGAGCGCCAGAGAGAAGAAGAACACCCTGCTGGTGATCGATCTCAACAGCCTGATTACCGGCGATCACCTCTATTTCAATAGCGGAATGAATACGCCACGAGCGGTACGCAAGCAGACCAGCGAACGCGCCCTACTACTGGCGCGCCAGCACGGCATTTCTGCCGCCAGTCATCAGTTAAACCGCAAGGATGCCGACGGCCTGAACGCCTTTGATAAAGCGGGCTTTCCGCTGCTTGACGTGACGGCCAGCAACTGGACGCTGGGCAACCAGGACGGGGCGCAGCAGCGTCATCGCAGCAGCCATTTTCCTGAGGGTACCACCCGACATCAGACCGATCGGGATAACCTCAGTTACCTCGACCGCTGGCTGCCCGGCCGGATTACCGTCCGCACCCGCGACAGCGTTAACGTTTTGCTGCCGCTGCTGAGTGAGCTCACTAACCCTAAAGTCTAAGGAACGGTTATGTACGTCGTGTCTCTCGATTATTTTCGTCCGATGGAAGAAGTAGAAGCGTTGCTGGCAGCGCATATTGCATGGCTGGATCGCTATTTTGATGCTGGAGCAGTGATCGCAGCGGGACGTAAAGATCCGCGGACCGGCGGGTTACTGCTGGTAAAAGAGATGCCGCGCGAGCAGCTGGATGCGCTGCTGGCGGAAGATCCGTTTGTTGCGGTGGCGCACTACACGGTGACCCGCGTGAACGTTACGCGGGCGGCGACCGAGTTTGCGGGCCTGAAAGGTCTGTAAACAACCGGCTTCTCTGGCGGCATAACCGCAGAGAAGCCGGACACAAAACCATTACCCTTCGTGCAGACCGCACTCGCGCTTGAGGCCGAAAAAGCGCGTCTCTTCTTCTGCCATCCCGGGCTCCCATTTGCGGGTAGTGTGGGTATCGCCGACCGACAGATAGCCTTGATCCCACAGCGGATGGTATTTCAGATTGTGCTGCTGCAGGTACTGATGAATCTGGCGGTTATCCCAGTCGATGATCGGCAGCAGCTTAAACACCCCGCGCTGCACGCCGAGCACCGGCAGATTGGCCCGGCTGCCGGATTGATCGCGACGAAGGCCAGCAAACCAGGTCTGCGCACCGAGCGTTTCCAGTGCGCGATTCATCGGTTCCACTTTATTGATGTCGTTGTACTTCTCAATTCCCTCAACGCCCTGCTCCCACAGCTTGCCGTAGCGCGCTTCCTGCCAGGCCGGTGAGGTCTCAGCACGGAACACCTTGAGGTTAAGATTGAGCTGGTCTGCCAGCTCATCAATAAAGCGATAGGTTTCCGGGAACAGGTAGCCGGTATCGGTGAGGATCACCGGGATATCGGGCTGCTGACGCGTCACCATATGCAGTGACACCGCCGCCTGAATGCCGAAGCTGGAGGAGAGCACATAGGCGCCCGGCAGATTCTCCAGCGCCCAGCTCACACGCGCTTCAGCAGACGACTTCTCCAGCTGCGCATTGGTGGCCGCCAGCGCCATCGCGCGCTGGACTTTGGACATTTCATTCAGTGCTGCGAGGTCAATCTGACTCATTTTGCCTCCTCCCAGAAATCGCGCGCCGGGTCCAGCACAGGCGCAACGATGCCCGCGCGGATCACGAAGTCACCAAAGCCTTCAGCGGCATGGCGCTCTTTGGCCCAGCGTCCCACCAGTTCATCAATGGTGGCGAGAATTTCGTTTTCGTTAATGTTTTCACGGTACATCCGCGGAATGCGTGTGCCGATGCGATTGCCGCCGATATGCAGGTTGTAGCGGCCTGGCGCTTTGCCAACCAGACCGAGTTCAGCCAGCATGGCACGGCCGCAGCCGTTGGGACAACCGGTAACGCGTAACACTATGTGCTCATCACCCACGCCGTGACCGTGCATGATCGCTTCGACTTTGGTCACGAAGGCAGGCAGGAAGCGTTCAGCTTCAGCCATCGCCAGCGGACAGGTCGGGAACGCGACGCAGGCCATTGAGTTCTCACGTTGCGCCGAGACGTTTTCCATCAGCCCATGCGCACGGGCAATCGCTTCAATCTTCGCTTTCTCGCTTTCCGGCACGCCCGCCACAATCAGGTTCTGGTTGGCCGTCAGGCGGAAATCGCCCTGGTGGATTTTGGCAATCTCGGCCACACCGCTTTTCAGCGGACGGTCGGGATAGTCCAGCAGACGACCATTCTCAATAAACAGCGTCAGGTGCCATTTATTGTCGATGCCTTTAATCCAGCCAATCCGATCGCCACGGGTAGTGAATTCGTATGGACGAATCGGTTCAAAGGTGACGCCAGCCCGCTTCTCCACTTCCGCTTTGAAGGTATCAACGCCGACGCGTTCCAGGGTGTATTTGGTTTTGGCATTCTTACGATCGGTGCGGTTACCCCAGTCGCGCTGGGTGGTCACCACCGCTTCGGCCACATCAAGGATCTTCTCCAGCGGGAAATAACCAAACTCGCTGGCGGTACGGGCGTAAGTGGCTTTGTTACCGTGCTCAATCGACAGTCCACCACCGACCAGCAGGTTGAAGCCCACCAGCTTGCCCTTCTCGGCCACGGCGATGAAGTTAAGATCGTTGGCGTGCAGATCCACATCGTTATGCGGCGGGATCACCACGGTAGTTTTAAATTTACGCGGCAGATAGGTCTCACCGAGGATCGGTTCTTCATCGGTGGTAGCGACTTTCTCCTGATCCCACCAGATCTCAGCGTAGGCACGGGTCCGCGGCAGCAGGTGCTCAGAGAGTTTTTTCGCCCACTCGTACGCTTCCTGATGCAGTTCCGACTCCACCGGGTTAGAGGTGCAAAGCACGTTGCGGTTAACGTCGTTGGCGGTTGCCAGCGCATCCAGTCCGACTTCATGCAGCATCTGGTGAGTCGGTTTAACGTTCTTTTTCAGAATGCCGTGAAACTGGAAGGTCTGACGGTTGGTCAGACGGATGCTGCCATACAGGGTCTTCTCGCTGGCAAACTTGTCGATCGCCAGCCACTGCGTTGGGGTAATAATCCCGCCCGGCAGACGGCAGCGCAGCATCATCGCATGACGCGGCTCAAGCTTCTGCTCAGCACGCTCGGCACGAATATCGCGGTCGTCCTGCTGGTACATACCGTGAAAACGGATCAGCAGGAAGTTGTCGCCGGTAAAGCCGCCGGTCAGGCCCTCTTCGAGATCTTCACGAATGGTGCCGCGCAGATAGTTACTCTGCTTCTTCAGGCGCTCAGCGTCGGCTAATTTGCCTTCTACAACCAGCGGTCCAGGGTGTTTTTCGCTCATTAGTAAACGTCTCGCTGATAACGGCGCTCAATGCGCAGCTCACTTAAAAATTCGTCGGCCGCTTCACGATCCATTCCGCCGTGCTCGACCACCACATCCAGTAATGCCTGCTCAACGTCCTTCGCCATGCGATTCGCATCGCCGCAGACGTAAAGGTGCGCGCCTTCCTGCATCCAGCGCCACACTTCCGCTCCGTTGGCGCGGATCTTATCCTGTACGTACACCTTCTCTGCCTGATCGCGTGACCAGGCCAGATCGATTCGGGTCAGCAGACCCTCTTTCACATATTTCTGCCACTCCACCTGATAGAGGAAATCATCGGTGAAGTGTGGATTGCCAAAGAACAGCCAGTTTTTGCCGCTGGCACCGTCGTTTTCGCGCTGCTGCATAAAGGCGCGGAACGGCGCGATGCCGGTGCCTGGTCCAATCATGATCACCGGTGCGTCCGGGTTAGCGGGCAGGCGGAAATTATCGTTGTGCTCGATAAACACCCGCACTTCGCCCTCTTCTTCGACCCGATCGGCCAGCCAGGTTGAGGCGCCGCCGCCGCGCTGGCGACCTTCAATATCAAAGCGTACTGCACCGACGGTGATATGCACTTCAGTATCGGTTTCCGCCTGCGAAGAAGCGATGGAGTAGAGCCGCGGCGTCAGGGGACGCAGTAGTGAGGTCAGCTGCGCTGCACTCAGTTCCGCCGGCGCCAGCCGGATCATGTCAACAATCGGATAGCGCTGCGCATACTGTTGCAGCCGGGCTTTATCATCGACCAGCGCCAGCAGCTCGGCATCACGCGACAGCTGGGCATACTGCGCGACGATCTGCGCCGTATTAACCGTCAGCTCAAAATGTTTTTGCAGCGCTTCGGCCAGCGGCAGGGTCGCGCCCTGTACCTCAACCGGCTCGTCCCCTTTCAGCCAGACCAGTTCCAGCAGTTCGCTGACCAGGGCGCTATCGTTTTCATACCAGACACCCAGCGCATCGCCGGGCTGGTAGCGCAGACCTGACTCACCAAGATCGATTTCGATGTGGCGGACATCTTTGTCAGAATCGCGACCGGTAATTTTCTGGTTCACCGCCAGCGTGGCGCTGAGCGGCGCCTCTTTGGTGTACGGGCTGGTAGTGACTTCATTGACGCTGCCCGCGGCAGTGGCGGCGGCCTGCGTCGGTGATTCGGTCGGCACGCGCTGCTTTAAAATCTCTGTCAGCGCACTGCGCCAGGCCGTGGCCTGATCGGCATACTCAACGTCAGCATCCACCCGATCCAGCAACCGCTCTGCGCCCAGTTCCGCCAGCCGGCTGTCAAAATCTTTGCCTGCTTTGCTGAAAAACTCATAAGAGGTGTCGCCCAGGCCAAACACCGCAAACGCGGTGCCATCCATTTTCGGGGCCTTTTTCGACATCAGGAACTTATGCAGCGCCACCGCCTCTTCCGGCGGCTCCCCTTCACCCTGGGTGGAGGTCACCACGACCAGCAGCTTTTCCTGACCGATTTGTTTGAATTTATAATCGCCGGCATTCACCAGGTTTACATTCAGTCTGGCTGCCTGCAGGTCATCACGCAACTGTTCAGCCAGGCGGCGGGCATTGCCGGTTTGCGAAGCCGAGAGCAACGTAATCGCTGGCGCTTCTGCTGCGGCCGGTGCCGGGGCGCTGGCCACTGCGTTACCCGGGGTCTGTTCTACCCTGCCCCAGAAATAACCTGACAGCCACGCCAGCTGGGTGGGGGAATAATCGGTCGTCGCCGCCTGTAAGCGAGCGAGTTGTTCCGGGGAGAGCGGAAGCAGTGAACCTGGTGCCTGAGTCGTCATCGCGTTAAAAATTCCAGTATCAGAAGTCCGGACCGTAAAATGGCGGAAGAGTGCGTAGGTTACCGGCCCGTATATTAACGATTAAATACACCTTCGACATATCAAATAACCAAAATGACTAAATGGTTTTCCTGGTAGGATTAATCGGCAAAAGTGGTAAGTAAAGCGGCGATATATCAGTTAATTAGCTGGGACCGGGGAAGGAAATGGGCCACAACGCGGGCGCATTGTGTGATCTGAGTGCGAAAAATACGGTTATCAGGTAGAATTTAGCGGTTTTTTAATGTCTGAGAACCACTATGTCTACCACTTTATTTAAAGAGTTCCAGTTCGAAGCCGCACACCATTTACCTAACGTGCCGGCCGGACACAAATGCGGTCGTCTGCACGGTCATTCCTTCCTGGTTCGTCTGGAGATTACCGGCGAAGTGGATGCGCACACCGGTTGGGTGATCGACTTTGCCGAATTGAAAGCGGCGTTTAAGCCGGTCTACGATCGTCTCGACCACTACTATCTCAATGATATTCCTGGGCTGGAAAACCCGACCAGCGAAGTGCTCGCAAAATGGATTTGGGATCAGATGAAGCCTCGCCTGCCGCTGCTCAGCGCAGTGATGATCAAAGAGACCTGTACTGCCGGTTGCGTCTACCGCGGTTAACGCTGTCGGATCGAACCCTTCGATCCGGCGCTGCTGCTCCCCTGATTCCCCGAAACGGTTAACTCACCTGCGGACCGCACGCCTGCCCGGTCACCCCATGGCTGAGGTGCCGCTGCCTACCGCCCGCTTCTGTCAGGCGATATTGAGATATTTGTGGGTTTGCATCGACAAACGCCAGTTGCGCGCAATGCAGGTCTCGATGCAGAGTCGGGTCGCTTCATCTTTGCGGCTGATCGGCTGTAAGGCAATGATGCGCGATTTCGCGTCATCAAGGCTGGCCAGCAGCGCATCCAGTGCCTCGATATCACGCTGGCGCGCCACCGGATGTTTGATTTCATCGGCCCGAACCAGCGCCTGCGGCAGCACATCGTAGCCGCCACGCATATTAACCTTGGGTGAAACCGTCACCCAGGTCTGTTCAGAACAGCGGATCTCATGGGTGCCGCTGGTCTCTATCTGGCACTGGAAGCCGTGCTGCTCCAGCACCGTGGTTAACGGACGCAGATCGTAAATCGCCGGTTCACCGCCGGTGATCACCACATGGCGCGCGGTCCAGCCCTGCTGCTGGATGGCGTTCAGCAAGGTTGCCGCATCGGCATCGCCCCAGGCATCACTTTCCACGGTTTTAATTAAAATATCGCCCAGCGACGTTTCCCGATCCGCCCGCTTTTCCCAGGTATGTTTAGTATCACACCAGCTACAGCCCACCGGACATCCCTGTAAGCGGATGAAGATGGCGGGTACGCCGGTATAAAAACCTTCGCCCTGTAGCGTCTGGAACATTTCGTTAATCGGGTATTGCATTACGGACTCGCTTGAAAAAAACAGGGCGCTGATTATGGCAGATTTGCCGCGCAGCTCAACCACGCGTTGTGCCTTTTCTCCGCGCCGGACAAAAGCTAAAACGTCACAAAGAGAGACTTCAGACGGCTAACAGGCTCAAAAGGTGGATGGCAAGGATCGAATAACAAAGCGTCCCGCGCAAAGGACAAAAATGTCGGGAGCGTTTTTGAACAACGCAAAGCGTTGGCCCGGTAACGGGCGCACCTCAGGGATGAGGTGCGTAATCGCGCGGGCCGAGCCGGCAGGGATGACGCTTTTGCGTCTTTGCGATCGGGCCTTGCCATCCGCGTCCGCACACCGCCACCAACAAAAAAGCCCCGCACAAGGCGGGGCTTCAGAGGCCGATAATGTCACTTAACGCGACATCAACGCACAGTCATTACTGACCTTTAACTTCTTTCAGACCGTTGAATGGCGCTTTAGAACCCAGCGCTTCTTCGATACGGATCAGCTGGTTGTACTTAGCAACACGGTCAGAACGGCTCATTGAACCGGTTTTGATCTGGCCCGCTGCAGTACCTACCGCCAGGTCAGCGATGGTTGCATCTTCGGTTTCGCCTGAACGGTGAGAGATCACGGCAGTGTAGCCCGCGTCTTTCGCCATTTTGATCGCTGCCAGCGTTTCGGTCAGAGAACCGATCTGGTTGAATTTGATCAGAATGGAGTTAGCGATACCTTTTTCGATACCTTCTTTCAGGATTTTGGTGTTGGTCACGAACAGGTCATCACCCACCAGCTGGATTTTGTCGCCCAGAACTTTAGTCTGATACGCGAAGCCATCCCAGTCAGATTCGTCCAGGCCATCTTCGATAGAGACGATCGGATACTGCTTAGTCAGATCTTCCAGGAAGTGGGTGAACTCTTCTGAAGTAAAGGCTTTACCGCCTTCACCGGCCAGCACGTATTTGCCATCTTTGTAGAATTCAGAGGCCGCACAGTCCATCGCCAGCGTGATGTCTTTGCCCAGCTCGTAGCCTGCTGCTTTTACCGCTTCAGCAATAACGGCCAGCGCTTCAGCGTTGGAACCCAGGTTTGGCGCATAGCCACCTTCGTCACCTACCGCAGTGCTCATGCCTTTGCTTTTCAGCACTTTCGCCAGGTTATGGAATACTTCAGAACCCATACGGATCGCTTCTTTCACGTTTGAAGCGCCAACCGGCTGAATCATGAATTCCTGGATATCAACGTTGTTGTCGGCATGCTCGCCGCCGTTGATGATGTTCATCATTGGCAGTGGCATAGAATATTTGCCTGGGGTGCCGTTCAGTTCAGCGATGTGCTCATACAGTGGCTGACCTTTAGAGGCTGCCGCCGCTTTCGCCGCCGCCAGTGACACGGCCAGAATGGCGTTAGCACCGAAGTTGGATTTGTTCTCAGTACCGTCCAGGTCGATCATGATTTTATCGATGTTCGCCTGATCTTTCGCGTCTTTGCCTTTTACCGCTTCAGCAATCGGGCCGTTTACCGCAGCAACAGCTTTGGTCACGCCTTTGCCCAGGAAACGAGATTTGTCACCGTCACGCAGTTCCAGTGCTTCGCGTGAACCAGTAGAAGCTCCTGATGGCGCTGCTGCCAGACCAACGAAACCGCCTTCCAGATGCACTTCTGCTTCAACAGTCGGGTTACCACGTGAGTCGATAATTTCGCGACCGATGACTTTTACGATTTTGGACATTACGTTTTTCCTCAGTACAAGTTAGTCAATCCTAAGACAAACAACGCGCGAAAAGTTCGCGCGCTGCTCGTGAATCTTACTTCGCTAAACGCTTCTGATGCTCATGTGCCGCTTTCACGAAGCCGGCAAACAACGGATGGCCATCACGTGGTGTCGAGGTAAACTCCGGGTGGAACTGGCAAGCCACAAACCACGGATGGTTCGGGATTTCGATAATCTCAACCAGTTGATCATCCCCTGAGCGACCCGCAACCCGCAGACCGGCTGCTTCAATCGGCTTCAGCAGCATGTTGTTAACTTCATAACGATGGCGATGGCGCTCAACGATGGTGTCAGAACCGTACAGCTGGCGAACCTGGCTGCCCGGCGTTAACTGACACTGCTGGCTGCCCAGACGCATGGTGCCGCCCAGATCGCTCTGCTCGCTGCGCACTTCAACGTTGCCGTTTTCGTCACGCCATTCGGTAATTAACGCCACTACCGGATATTTACAGTCTGGCACAAATTCAGTGGAGTTGGCGCCTTCCATCCCGGCGACGTTACGGGCGAACTCCATCAGTGCCACCTGCATGCCAAGACAGATGCCGAGATACGGCACGTTATTTTCACGTGCGTACTGCGCGGTCATCAGCTTGCCTTCGACGCCACGGTAACCGAAGCCACCAGGAATCAGAATCGCATCCAAATCTTTCAGTAATTCGACACCGCGTGATTCGACATCCTGCGAGTCGATCAGTTTGATGTTCACGGTGACGCGATTTTTCAGGCCGCCGTGCTTCAGCGCTTCAATCACCGATTTGTAGGCATCCGGCAATTCAACGTACTTGCCCACCATCCCGATGGTGACTTCACCGCCCGGATTGGCTTCTTCGTAAATCACCTGCTCCCACTCGGCCAGATTGGCTTCCGGTGCATTCAGATTGAAGCGTTTGCAGATGTAGTCATCCAGGCCCTGCGACTTCAGCATGCCCGGGATCTTGTAAATCGAATCGACATCTTTCAGCGAAATAACCGCTTTTTCCGGCACGTTACAGAACAGCGCGATTTTGGCGCGTTCGTTGGCTGGCACGGCGCGGTCAGAACGGCAGATCAGCACGTCAGGCTGAATACCGATAGAGAGCAGCTCTTTGACCGAGTGCTGGGTCGGTTTGGTTTTCACTTCACCGGCTGCTGCCATATACGGCACCAGCGTCAGGTGCATATACATGGTGTGCTCACGGCCTACATCCACCGCCATCTGACGAATGGCTTCAAGGAAAGGCAGTGATTCGATATCGCCGACCGTGCCGCCGATTTCGACCAGCACCACATCGTGGCCTTCGCCGCCTTCAATGATGCGCTCTTTAATGGCGTTGGTGATGTGTGGAATCACCTGAATAGTGGCACCCAGATAGTCGCCGCGACGTTCTTTACGCAGCACTTCAGAGTAGATACGGCCAGTGGTGAAGTTATTACGACGCGACATTTTAGTGCGAATGAAGCGCTCGTAGTGACCCAAATCCAGATCGGTTTCAGCCCCATCATCAGTGACGAAAACTTCACCGTGCTGAGTCGGGCTCATGGTGCCTGGATCCACGTTGATATACGGGTCCAGCTTCATGATGGTCACGTTAAGACCACGGGCTTCGAGAATGGCTGCGAGGGAGGCTGCGGCAATGCCTTTACCCAGAGAGGATACGACCCCGCCGGTCACAAAAATATAATTCGTTGTCATGCTGAACCTGAGAGTTTAGGTTTAAAGACGGTGGAATAACCAGGACGGGAAAACAGTATACTGGAAACCGCTATCAGCCACAATTGATGAATCACAGCCATCCTCCAACGCAGTGCTGCGGCTAACATAGCGGATAGCCGTTAATGAAATGTTGATGTACGTCACAAAGTTGTCGCCGCGCTGAATCGTGTAAGCTCAAGCGGCGATTTTATACACAGCGCTGGAATAATCAGCATTTCTCGCTGATTTTCACCTGCTGCCAGGCCGCTTCCATCTGTTCCAGCGTGGCGCCAGGCATGCTCAGCCCCTGCGCGGCAATGATCGCTTCAACCTGGCGGAAGCGGCGCTCAAACTTGTCATTAGCCTTTTGCAGCGCGGTTTCAGCTTTGCTGCCAAGATGGCGCGACAGGTTCACCGTGGCGAACAGCAGGTCACCGATCTCCTCCTCCAGCTTCTGGCTGTCCACCACACTTTGCTGCGCCTCGTGCATCACTTCATCGATCTCTTCGTGCACTTTGGCGACCACCGGCCCCAGCGTGTCCCAGTCAAAGCCGACATTGTGGCAACGCTTCTGGATTTTATGGGCGCGCATCAGCGCCGGCAATGCTCTGGGAATATCGTCCAGCGCCGAATGCTGGGCTTTTTCCGCCCGCTCGGCAGTTTTTATCGCTTCCCAGTTTTTCAGCACCTCGCCGCTGGTTTCCGCGCTGGCGTCAGCAAAAATATGTGGATGACGGCGCTCCAGCTTGTCGCTAATGGCGTGGCAGATATCCTCGAAGGTAAAGCGATCCTGCTCGCTGGCCATCTGGGCATAAAACACCACCTGGAACAGCAGATCGCCCAGTTCGCCGCGCAAATCGTCAAAATCCTCGCGCTGGATAGCGTCCAGCACTTCATAGGTCTCCTCCAGCGTATACGGGGCGATGGTGGCGAAGGTCTGCTCACGATCCCACGGACAGCCGTGTTGCGGATCGCGCAGGGTTTTCATAATGCCAAGCAGGCGATCGATGGCGTTCATTCAGGAAAATCCTTTGCGGTTGGTCTTGAGGTGGCGCGTATACGGCGCCTGAAGTGCAGCACGCCAGCCCGGCCGTTCGCCTCTGCGGCGAAAACCGGACCGGCGGCCAGTAGTATCAGTGTAAACGGCGGGCGTCGATGATATCAGAGACCTGATTCAGGCGTGCCAGTACCCGTCCCAGCACCTGATGGTTATAAATCTCGATATCCATGTCGATAGTCGCCAGCTGCTTTTTGGTATCGCTGCGGCTCGACACGCCCAGTACATTGACTTTTTCATTGGCGAGGATGGTGGTGATATCGCGCAGCAGCCCGCTGCGATCGTTGGCTGTCACCCGTACCACCAGCGAATAACCGCTGGAGTAACTTTCACCCCATACCGCGTCAACGATGCGTTCCGGCGCATGGGAGATCAGCTCAGCCAGCTGGTCACAGTCGGCACGGTGAATCGAAATACCGCGCCCCTGGGTAATAAAGCCGACGATATCGTCGCCCGGAATCGGCTGGCAGCAACGTGCAATGTGGTGCATCAGGTTGCCCACGCCCTCGACCACCACGCGCCCGCTCTCTTTGCGCGACGGTGGCGTGTAGGACTTCTGGGTCAACTGGCGCAGCGCTTCGCGGTCTTGCTCTTCGGCGCTCGGCTTGTTGAGCCGGGCCTGCAGGAAATTAACCATCTGGTTAAGGCGAATATCACCACCACCAATCGCCGCCAGCAACTCCTCCAGAGAAGTAACGTTATAGCGCGGCAGCAGCAGCTTCTCCGCTTCACGCAGGCTGATATCCAGCTGATTCAGCTCGTTATCCAGAATCTGCCGTCCGGCGATGATGTTCTTATCGCGATCCTGCTTGCGGAACCAGTTGTGAATCTTTGACCGGCCGCGGCTGGTGGTGATATAGCCGAGGTTAGGGTTGAGCCAGTCCCGGCTCGGGTTCGGCTGTTTCTGAGTGATCACTTCAACCTGATCGCCCATCTGCAGTTGATAGGTAAACGGCACGATACGGCCGCCGATTTTTGCGCCGATGCAGCGGTGACCGATGTCACTGTGGATGTGGTAAGCGAAGTCGAGCGGCGTTGAGCCGGCGGGCAGATCCACCACATCCCCTTTCGGTGTAAACACGTACACCCGGTCATCGAACACCTGGCTGCGCACCTCTTCCAGCAGTTCACCGGAATCCGCCATCTCTTCCTGCCAGCTGATCAGCTTACGCAGCCAGGCGATACGCTCTTCATGCCCCGCTGCGCCGCGTGCGCTGCTGGAAGTCGGCCCCTCTTTATATTTCCAGTGCGCCGCTACGCCCAGCTCGGCATCTTCGTGCATCTGGCGGGTACGGATCTGGATCTCCACCGTTTTACCCTGCGGGCCTAACACCACGGTGTGAATTGACTGGTAGCCATTTGGCTTGGGGTTTGCCACGTAGTCATCAAACTCGCTCGGCAGATGACGATAAAGCGTGTGGACCGTGCCCAGCGCGCCGTAGCAATCCTGTAAGCGCTCAGCGACGATGCGCACCGCCCGCACGTCGAACAGCTCATCGAAAGCCAGCGACTTCTTCTGCATCTTGCGCCAGATACTGTAGATATGCTTCGGCCGGCCATAGACTTCGGCACGTACGCCCTCTTTGGCCATCTCTTTACGCAGATTGTTGACGAAGTTGTCGATGTACTGCTCACGGTCAATGCGTCGTTCATGCAGCAGTTTGGCGATGCGTTTGTATTCGTCGGGATGCAGATAGCGGAAGCAGTAATCTTCCAGCTCCCACTTCAGTTGACCAATGCCGAGCCGGTTGGCCAGCGGCGCATAGATATTGGTACTCTCTTTAGCCGCCAGCACTCGCTCATCTTCCGGCGCGTCTTTCATTTCGCGCAGGTTCATGATGCGTTCGGCCAGTTTGAGCACCACGCAGCGGAAATCTTCCACCATCGCCAGCAGCATCCGGCGGACGTTATCCACCTGCTCAGACGCCATCGAGTCATTGTGAATCGCTTTCAGCTGACGGATCGCGTCCATATCGCGCACGCCATGCACCAGCGAGACAATGCCTTTGCCGATGGTTTTTTCCAGATCTTCTTCGCTCACCACTTCATCGTTAGCCAGCGGGAAGATCAGCGCCGCACACAGGCTTTCAATATCCATACTGAGCATCGAGAGGATTTCGACCATCTCGATGCCGCGCCACAGCAGCAGCGACTGATCGGGATGGCCCTGGGTTTGCGCTTCACAGTAGCGCCAGGTTTCGGCGACGCGTTGACATGATTGCGGGTTAGCAATACCGAGACTGGCGATCCACTGGTCGAGGGCGAATTCCCCCTCAGTATTTAAATGCGCACTTCTGACCGCAACCATATCCTCTCCTGCACAGCGACTTAGCCCATCGCTTCTGTTTTTCTGAACAGCACCATGGATTCGAGATGACGGGTATGAGGGAACATATCCAGCATCGCGACCCTTTCCAATTGGTAGCCCGCTGACAGCAATGTCTGGCTGTCACGCGCGAGTGTGGTGGGATTACACGAAACATAGACCACGCGTTCTGGTGCAAGTTTAACCACATGCGCCATAACGCCAGCAGCCCCGGCACGAGCCGGATCGAGTAATACCTTGTTAAATCCCTGTGCCGCCCACGGCTGGCGCGACACGTCTTCCTCCAGGTTATGCTGGAAAAAGCGAACATTTTTAAGATTATTCAGCTCAGCATTATACGCTGCCTGCCGTACTAATGCTGCAATGCCCTCCACACCAACTACATTTTGTACGAAGATTCCGATAGGAAGTGTGAAGTTTCCCATACCGCAAAACAGGTCCAGCACCTGGTCTTCCGGCTGCAGATCGAGCCAGCTTAGCGCCTGTGCCACCATCTGCTGGTTCACCGCATCATTTACCTGAATGAAATCCTGTGGACTGAAGGTTAGCTTAAGTTGATGAGAGTGATAAAACGGCTTCGCTTCGGTTAACGGCGTTAATGTCTCATCACCTGCATCCAGTAACAGCATCAGCTGATGCTTATGCGAAAACTGTTCCAGCTTTTCACGGTCTTCCGCCTGCAGCGCATCAAGATGGCGCAGGATCATCAGTGGACCGTTGTCCGCCAGCACCAGCTCAACGTGGCCGAGGCGCCTGACGGCGCGTAAGCCACTCAGGCACTGACGCAGCGGCGTGATCAATGCCTCAAGTTCGGGCATCAAAATGGGGCATTGCTGGATATCGACCAGATCGTTGCTCGCTTCCTGGCGGAAGCCCATCTGCAGGCGCTGCTGCTTGTTGTGCCACTGCAGGCCCAGCCGGGCGCGACGGCGATAGCCCCAGGGCTCACCGGCAATCACCTCATCAACCGCCACCGGCTGCTGTGCCGCCTGGCTCAGCATCCGGCTCAGCGCCCGGGCTTTGCTCTGCTGCTGCAGTGCCACTTCCACATGCTGCTGCTGGCAGCCACCGCAACGCTGAAAATGCGGACAGCGCGGCGTGACGCGCGCCGGACTGGTGTTTAACAGCCGCGTCACTTTCGCTCGGGCAAATTGCCGTTTATCCTCTGTCAGCGTAATTTCTGCCTGTTCGCCAGGCAGCGCACCGCTGACAAAAATGGTTTTGCCTTTATGACGCGCCACGCCCTGCCCGAACGGATCAAGCTCTTCAATGGTGACGGTAAGGCGTTGTTGCGTCGCCACGCGCTGTTTTGCAGCGTAAAATTGCGCCATAGTGTTGTTAATTCTCTTTCTCTAAAAACGATGTGCACAGGTTTGTCGACGGATGCACAGGGACGTTAAGCCGGAGTAGCCAGGCGACTATTATGACCAAATACAGCCTGCGGGCGCGAATGATGATTTTAATCCTGGCACCCACGCTGATGGTTGGCCTGCTGCTCAGCTCATTTTTTGTGGTGCATCGCTACAACGAACTGCAACGGCAGGTGATGGATGCCGGTGCCAACATCATCGAACCGCTGGCGATCTCCAGCGAATACAGCATGACCTGGCATAATCGCGATGCGATGCGCGAACTGGTCAGTCTGCTGCACCGCCGCCACTCCGGTATTGTCCGGGCGATTTCGGTGTTCGACAACCATAACCAACTCTACGTCACCTCCAACCACAAGCAGAACCTGAGCCTGCTGCAGCAGGATGATATTCGCGCCCTGCCCGATGATGTCTCAATGGAACGGCACGGCAGTCTGCTGATTCTGCGTACCCCGATTACCACCGAACGCTATGACGTGGACGAATTACCGGATGAAGATGCCAAACCGGCGGGTAATCCGCTGGGCTATGTGGCGATTGAGCTGGATCTGCAGTCGGTGCGGCTGCAGCAGTACAAAGAAGTGTTTGTCGCGACGCTGATGCTGCTGTTCTGTCTCTGTATTGCGATGCTGTTCGCCTACCGCCTGATGCGCGACGTCACCGGCCCGATCCGCAATATGGTCACCACCGTGGACCGGATTCGTCGGGGTCAGCTCGACAGCCGGGTCGAAGGCTACATGCTGGGGGAGCTGAGCATTCTTAAAAACGGCATCAACGCGATGGCGATGTCGCTTACTGCCTACCACGAAGAGATGCAGCATAATATCGATCAGGCGACCTACGACCTGCGCGAGACGCTGGAGCAGCTGGAGATTCAGAACGTTGAGCTGGATCTGGCGAAAAAACGGGCACAGGAAGCCGCCCGCATCAAGTCCGAATTTTTAGCCAACATGTCGCATGAACTGCGCACGCCGCTGAATGGCGTACTCGGCTTTACCCGTCAGATGCTTAAGACCCAGTTGCGCGCCACCCAGCGCGATTACATGCAGACCATTGAGCGCTCGGCCAATAATCTGCTCAGCATTATCAACGATGTACTCGACTTCTCGAAGCTGGAAGCGGGCAAGCTGATGCTGGAGGCGATCCCCTTCCCGCTGCGCGCCACGCTAGATGAAACCCTGGTGCTGCTGGCACCGTCGGCCCATGACAAAGGTCTGGAGCTGACGGTAGTGTGCGACAGCAGCGTACCGGATAACGTGATTGGCGACGCGCTGCGCCTGCAGCAGATCCTGATCAACCTGATTGGCAACGCGATTAAATTTACCGAAAAAGGCACCATTGGCCTGCGCGTCGGACAGCGGGTAATCACCCATACCCGGGTCGAGCTGGAAATTCAGGTCGAGGATACCGGTATCGGCATCTCTGAGCAGCAGCAGACCCAGCTGTTCCAGGCGTTCCGTCAGGCGGACGCCAGCATTTCTCGCCGTCACGGCGGGACCGGACTGGGGTTGGTGATCACCCAGAAACTGGTGCGGGAGATGGGCGGGGAAATCACCTTCAGCAGCCAGCCCGATCACGGCTCCACCTTCGTGATTCGGGTGCAGTTGGATCTCAACCCGAATGCGCCAGGTATGCCACGGGTGCTGGAGGCGCTGTCGCATGCGCGTATCGCCTATGTGGAAGCCAATCCTGCAGTAGCCCGGGCGGCACTGGAGATGTTAAGCGCGACGCCGCTGCAGATCGATTACAGCGAGACGCTGGAGGGCTTAAGCGAGGCGCACTATCCGCTGCTGCTGATGGCGATGCCGGTTAATGTCAGCCAGCATCAGTTACTGGCGGAAAGCCAGATTAATGCCCTGCTGGATCGGGCCGATCATGTGCTGATGGCACTGCCCAGCCCGATGATGCTGCTGGCCGATGAGCTGAAGGTGCGCGGCATTGATAGCTGTATCGCTAAACCGATCTCTCTGACCCGCCTGCTGCCGATGTTGCTGGATCTGCACACCCGTCAGAGCAGTGAACTGCCGCTTTCGCCGCGCCTGCCGTTAACGGTGATGGCGGTGGATGACAATCCGGCCAATCTCAAGCTGATCGGCGCTTTACTTGAGGAGCAGGTACAACGCATCGTGCTGTGTAACAGTGCCGAACACGCGATTCGCGAAGCCCGCCAGCAGGCGCTGGATGTGATCCTGATGGATATTCAGATGCCTGATATTGACGGTATCCGCGCCAGCGAAATCATTCGCAGCCTGCCACATCATGCCAGTACGCCGATTGTCGCGGTCACCGCCCATGCGATTGACGGCGAGCGCGAACAGCTGATTAAAGCGGGGATGAATGACTATCTGGCCAAACCGATTGATGAAAGTAAGCTAAGCCAGCTCCTGGCGCGCTACACGCCACCGCCAGCCGCCGCAGTTCCGGAACTGCCGCACATTCTGCCGACGCTCGACTGGCAGCTGGCGCTGCGACAGGCAGCCAACAAGCCGGATCTGGCGCGCGATCTGCTGCGGATGCTGCTGGAGTTTTTACCTGAGGTCCACGCAAAAATCGCGCAGTTTATGGCCAGTAATGAGGTGAGCGCGCTGCGTGAGATCATTCACAAGCTGCACGGCAGCGCCAGCTACAGCGGCGTGCCACGCATGAAGCAACTTTGCCATCAGCTGGAGCGCGAACTGCTTCAGGCCAGCGATATTGCCGCGCTGGAACCTGAACTGCTGGAGTTGCAAGATGAGATGGAGAATGTCGCCAGAGAAGCCCGGCGGATACTGGGCGTCGAATAATACCGGCACGGCATTGCCCTGCTGCCGCACCGGCGGGTGACTCAGCCTTCATCAGACAGCGCGTCATCAGCAATGCCGACGCGCTGAATTGCCCGCCCGGTTAGCGGAAACCGGCCAGCTTCAGCGTCGCCGCGACGTTACGTGCGGTCAGCTGGACGTTCCTGCCGGCGCTGGCCAGCGCCTCGTCCAGTGAACAGATGCTGTAGAGCACGCTGAATACCGCATCAATACCGTGCTGATGCACCACGCCGACATCCGCCGTCAGGCTGCCAGCGATGCCGATTACCGGCTTATTGAAGCGTTTTGCCACGCTGGCGACGCCAATCGGCACCTTGCCATTAATACTCTGGCTGTCGATGCGCCCTTCACCGGTAATCACCAGATCGGCGTCCCTGACCTGTTCCGCCAGCCCCAGCGCTTCGGTGACAATCTCAATACCGCGGCGTAAATCAGCCTGACAAAACGCATGCAGCGCCGCTCCCATACCTCCCGCCGCGCCACCGCCGGGAATATGCAACACATCGATATCCAGATCGCGGTGAATAATCGCCGCGTAGTGGGCCAGCGCCTGGTCAAGCTGCTGCACCAGCGCCGGCGTCGCCCCTTTTTGCGGGCCGAAAATCGCCGAGGCACCCTCTTCGCCGGTCAGCGGATTGGTCACATCACAGGCCACCTCGATCCGGCACTGTGAAATGCGGCTATCCAGCTGGCTGATATCAATCGAGGCGAGGTCAGGCAGTGCGCCGCCGCCATAACCGATTTCACTGCCCTGGGCGTTCAGCAGTCGGGCACCGAGCGCCTGCATCATGCCAGACCCGCCGTCATTGGTGGCGCTGCCGCCGATGCCGATAATGATATGTCCGACGCCCTTATCCAGCGCGTTTTTAATCAGTTCGCCGGTGCCAAAGGAGGTGGTCACCCGCGGATCGCGTTGCGCGGCGGGCACCCGTTCGAGGCCACTGGCAGCCGCCATTTCGATATAGGCCGTGCGCTCGTCACCGGACAAACCATAAAAAGCGTCGACCTGCGCGCCAAGCGGCCCGGTAACCTTTAACCTGACGATTTTTCCTTTCGTCGCCGCCACCATCGCTTCTACCGTGCCTTCACCACCGTCGGCGACCGGTATTTTCACATAATGCGCATCGGGGAAAATTTCACGGAAACCCGTTTCTATCGCCGATGCCACATCCAGGGCGGACAAACTCTCTTTATATGAATCCGGTGCGATTACGATTTTCATAGGCAATCCGAGCGCTGTTAAGGGATTGAAATGCTCTGAAACCAGTCCGGCATCCGCAGACACCGGCACCGGGTTTTAGCGGGCGATTTCAACCTTCGCTAACTTCTCATAATAGCAGGCAAGCGCGCTGTGGTCGGATGAACCCTGACCATCATTACGCAGCGCCTGCATCATCTCCATCACCGCCGCCGTCAGCGGCAGGTGCGCGCCAACGCCGTGTGAGGTATCCAGCGCATTCGCCAGGTCCTTGATATGCAGATCAATACGGAAGCCGGGCTTAAAATTGCGATCCATCACCATCGGCGCTTTGGCGTCCAGCACGGTACTGCCCGCCAGGCCGCCACGGATCGCCTGATAAACCAGATCCGGATTAACGCCCGCCTTGGTTGCCAGTGATAACGCTTCGGACATCGCGGCAATGTTCAGTGCCACAATCACCTGATTAGCCAGCTTGGTCACGTTGCCCGCCCCGATATCGCCGGTATGGACCACCGAGGCCGCCATCGCTTTCATGATGTCGTAGCAGTGATCGAAGACCGCTTTGTCGCCGCCCACCATCACTGACAGCGTGCCTTCGATCGCTTTGGGTTCGCCGCCGCTGACCGGCGCATCCAGCATTTTGATCTGCTTTGTCGCCAGCGCATCGTGAACTTCGCGGCTGGCAAGCGGGGCGATTGAACTCATGTCGATCACAATCAGGCCCGGTTTTTCCGCCGCGATAATGCCCTCTTCGCCGAGACAGACCTCTTTGACCTGTGGCGAATTAGGCACCATGGTGATCACCACGTCACACTGCTCAGCCAGCTCTCTGGCTGATTTCGCAACGGTCGCGCCCAGCTCAACCAGTTCCGCTTCGTTCTCAGGATTATGGTCACGGACCACCAGCGAATAACCGGCTTTCACCAGATTTTTACTCATTGGTTTGCCCATGATTCCCAGGCCGATAAATCCAATTTTCATTGCGTTTCCCCTTGATTGATTAGCGCTTAAATTTGTCGCAAAGCGCCTGTGTGGCGTTGCGGAACACACCGAGATCGCTGCCGACCGCCACGAAGGTTGCGCCCCATTCCAGGTAGCGGCGCGCATCGGCTTCCACCGGCGCCAGAATGCCGCTGGGTTTGCCCGCGGCTTTGGCGCGTTCGAAGATGTGTTTAATCACTTTCAGCACTTCCGGGTGTGCTGGCTGACCGAGATAGCCGAGAGCGGCGGAGAGATCGCCCGGGCCAACAAAGATGCCGTCAACTCCATCTACCGCTGCGATGGCGTCGATGTTGTCCACCGCCTGCTGGGTTTCAATCTGCACCAGCACGGTGATGTTGTCGTTGATGCTGCTGTTGTAGTCCGGCAGGGTGCCGTACATGTTGCTGCGATGCGAAACCGACACGCCGCGGATGCCGGCGGGAGGATAGCGGGTTGATGCCACTGCGCGCAGCGCTTCCTCTTCCGTCTCAACAAACGGCACCAGGAAGTTACTGAAGCCGATGTCGAGCAGCCGCTTGATGATTACCGGCTCATTGCAGGGAGGACGCACCACGGGCGCACTGTGACTGCCCTTCAGCGCCATCAGCTGCGGCACAAAGGTGGTGATATCGTTTGGCGCATGTTCGCCATCCAGTACCAGCCAGTCAAAACCGGCCAGACCTAAAATCTCGGTAGAAATCGGGCTGGCAAGCGCACACCAGCTGCCGATCAGGGTTTCACCCGCTAACAAACGACGACGAAATCCATTCGGCCAGGCTGCATTACTCATGGTTAACTCCTGTGGCGGTGGCTCCCCGGGGGAGCCGAAAAGGTTAACGTACCAGGCAGGGACGTTTATTGTCGTAGGTCCATCCCGGCACCAGAAATTGCATCGCCTGAGCATCATCGCGTGCGCCCAGCCCCTGCTTCTGATACAGCGCATTGGCCTGCATCACCTGATCCATATCCAGCTCAACGCCGAGACCCGGTTTCTGCGGCACCTGCACCATGCCGCCTTTGATCTGGAACGGCTCTTTGGTCAGGCGCTGATTGCCCTCCTGCCAGATCCAGTGGGTATCAATCGCGGTGATTGCGCCCGGCGCGGCGGCGGCAACGTGGGTAAACATCGCCAGCGAAATATCGAAGTGGTTATTCGAGTGCGAACCCCAGGTCAGGCCAAAGTCATGGCACATCTGCGCAACCCGCACCGAGCCCTGCATTGTCCAGAAATGCGGATCGGCCAGCGGAATATCGACCGACTGCAATGACAGCGTATGGCCCATCTGCCGCCAGTCGGTGGCGATCATATTGGTGGCGGTCGGCATACCCGTGGCGCGACGGAACTCCGCCATCACTTCCCGTCCTGAGTAGCCCTGCTCTGCACCACAGGGATCTTCAGCGTAGGCCAGCACATTTTTCAGTTGCTTACCCAGCATGATGGCTTCGTTCAGCGACCAGGCGCCGTTAGGATCGAGGGTGATACGCGCCTCGGGGAAACGCTTCGCCAGTGCGGTAACTGCTTCTGCCTCTTCGCCACCGCGCAGTACGCCGCCCTTCAGTTTGAAATCGTTAAAACCGTATTTTTCATAAGCCGCTTCCGCCAGCCGTACCACCGTCTCCGGGGTTAACGCCTCTTCGTGGCGCAGGCGATACCAGTCACAGGGATCGCTCTCCTGGCTCTGATAAGGCAGGGACGTCTTGCGGCGGTCGCCGATATAGAACAGATAGCCGAGCATCTCAACGCGGTCGCGCTGTTGTCCGTCACCCAGCAGCGAGGCCACATTCACCTCCAGATGCTGACCCAGCAGGTCGAGCAGCGCCGCTTCAATGCCGGTCACCACATGGATAGTGGTGCGCAGATCAAAGGTCTGGGTGCCGCGCCCGCTGGCATCCCGATCGGCAAAGGTGCTGCGCACCAGGCTGAGGATGTTTTTGTATTCACCCACAGTTTTGCCAATCACCAGCGAAGCCGCATCTTCCAGCGTCTGACGGATTTTTTCACCGCCCGGGATTTCGCCGACGCCGGTGTGGCCAGCGTTATCCTTGATAATCACAATGTTGCGGGTGAAGAACGGCGAATGCGCGCCGCTGAGGTTAAGCAGCATGCTGTCGTGGCCGGCAACCGGAATGACCTGCATGGCGGTAACTTTCGGTGTTGAACTCATCTCCTGCTCCTTATGCTGTTGCGCGGCCAAATGCCGGGCGCTTACGGTCGAATGTCCAACCGGGAATCAGATATTGCATCGCTGTGGCGTCGTTACGGGCACCCGCAGGCAGTGACTGGAAAAGCTGATGGGCCTGATGCACGCGGTCCCAGTCAAGCTCGATGCCGAGGCCTGGCGCATCCGGCACGGTGATTTTGCCGTTGCGGATTTGAAGGGGATTTTTGGTCAGGCGCTGATCGCCCTCCTGCCAGATCCAGTGGGTATCAATGGCGGTCGGATTACCCGGTGCCGCTGCGCCAACGTGGGTAAACATCGCCAGCGAAATGTCGAAGTGGTTATTGGAATGGCAGCCCCACGTCAGGCCCCATTCGTCGCACAGTTGCGCCACCCGCACGGCACCGCTCAGCGTCCAGAAGTGCGGATCGGCTAACGGAATATCGACTGCGTTGAGCATCACCGCGTGGTTCATCTCGCGCCAGTTGGTGGCGATCATGTTGGTGGCGACCGGTAAGCCAGTGGCGCGCCGGAACTCCGCCATTACCTCGCGTCCTGAGTAGCCCTGTTCTGCACCGCAGGGATCTTCGGCATAGCTCAGGACATCCGCCATTCCTTTGCACAGGGCGATCGCTTCATCCAGTAGCCAGGCCCCGTTGGGATCGACGGTAATGCGCGCATCCGGGAAGCGCTGCTTCAGCGCCGCGGCGGTTGCGATCTCCTGTTCGCCTGGCAGCACGCCGCCTTTGAGTTTGAAATCTTTAAAGCCATATTTGTCCTGCGCCGCCTCTGCCAGTCGCACCACCGCTTCGCTACTCAGTGCTTCCTGATGACGCAGGTGATACCACTCATGACTGGCCTGTTCACCGCTCAGATAAGGCAGATCGGTCTTGCGGCGATCGCCAAGGTAGAACAGATAGCCCAGCACCGTGACCTCATCACGCTGCTTGCCGGGCCCCAGTAACTCTGCCACCGGCACGCCGAGGCACTGTCCCAGCAGATCGAGTAGCGCCGCTTCCAGCGCCGCCACCGCATTGACCCGCAACTCAAAGGTCCAGGCACCGTTACCGAAAGTGGTGAAGTCAGCCGACTGATTGCCCTTGTGCACCTGCTGCACCAGGTGGTTCATTCGCGCAATCTGCTGGCCTTTGACCTGCGGAATCGCCTCAACCAGCGTCTGATAGATGGTGTCGCCGCCTGGCGCTTCACCGACGCCGGTGTGACCGGCGCTGTCGGTGAGTACCACAATGTTGCGGGTAAAACAGGCGTTGTGCGCACCGCCAATATTGAGCAGCATGCTGTCATAACCGGCGACCGGGATAACCTGCATCCCGGTGATCACCGGTGAACTTTGTGTATTCATGAGGCATCCTTACCGGACCAGGTTTTCAGTTCGACACGTTTGATATCGCCCGCTATCACCAGGAAGCTGAATGCGGCGACAAAGGCGTGAATACCGACATAAATCAGCGCGCCTTCAAAGGATCCACTGGTGGCGATGATGTAACCGATGGCGATAGGCGTCACGATGCCAGAAAAGTTACCAAACATGTTGAACAGACCGCCGCTCAGGCCACTGATCTCTTTCGGCGCGGTATCTGCCATCACCGCCCAGCCCAGCGCACCGATTCCTTTACCGAAGAACGCCAGCGCCATGAAGAACACTACCACCCACTCGGTATCGGTGTAGTTACACATCACCATCGAAATGGAGAGCAGCATGCCGAGCACTATCGGCGTTTTACGCGCGATATTCAGCGAGCCGGTTTTGCGCATCAGCCAGTCGGAAATCACCCCGCCCAGGACGCCGCCGAGGAAGCCGCACACCGCCGGAATCGAGGCAATAAAGCCCGCTTTAAGAATCGACATGCCGCGCGCCTGTACCAGATAGACCGGGAACCAGGTAATGAAAAAGTAGGTTAAGGCGTTAACGCAGTATTGACCGAGGTAGATGCCTAACATCATGCGTGAGGTCAGCAGCTGTTTGATCTGGAACCACTTCTCGCTCCAGCTCACTTTGCGGCTATCCTTTTTGACATCCATATTGATCAGCGCACCGCCCTGTTCCATATACTCCAGTTCGGCTTTATTCACGCCAGGGTGATCGGTGGGATCGTGGATCACTTTCAGCCAGATGAAGCTGAGGATGATGCCGAGTCCACCCATGAACCAGAATACGTGTGCCCAGCCCACTGAAGAGACCAGCCAGCCCATGATCGGCGCGAAGATGACGGTAGCGAAGTATTGTGCCGAGTTGAAGATCGCCACCGCCGTGCCGCGCTCCTGCGCCGGAAACCAGGCCGCGACAATGCGGCTGTTGCCAGGGAAGGAAGGTGCTTCGGCCAGCCCTACCAGGAAACGCAGCATAAACAATGACATGATGATACCGAAGCCGCTGAACAGGTCGACAAACCCTTGCAGGAAGGTAAATAGCGACCAGGTAAAGATGCTCCAGAAATAGACGCGTTTTGAGCCGAAGCGGTCGAGCAGCCAGCCGCCCGGAATCTGACCAATAACGTACGCCCATGAGAAGGCGGAGAAGATATAGCCAAGTCCGACTGAATCGAGGCCTATATCTTTGGACATCGCCGAACCGGCAATCGAAATGGTTGCGCGGTCACCGTAGTTGAATGAGGTAACAATAAATAACATCACCACAATCCAGTAACGGGCATTGGTGCGCTTCTGCACCGCTTCCGCTGTCTGGCTGAAACTATTCATGATGCACTCCTGAAATATAGCGTGAGCTACATTCGCTCTGACTGCATACACATCGCGTTGGGTATCAGAGAGAAATGAGGTTAAACACGGCGATCTTTTTTTTTTGGCAAATCTTTATTACCCCTTCGCTGTTTCAGCGACTGCCTGCCGGTTAACAGCACCTCATCAGCGATGGGCGGACAAGGCCGGTGCAACAGGCAACAAACCGGGTAAAGCGTCGTGACGGATAACCTGACCTGGGTTAACGAAAATCAGTATAAGAACAGCCTGCAGCGATGACATTGGAGTATCGCCCTGGAATAGAATTGATGTTTGCGGGATTATTTGGCGTTTGCACAGAATCCTGCGGCATGGCTCACGGAACCTGTAAATATCGGACGCGTAACCGGCCAGAAAGCCGGTTTCCCACGCTGTTTGTGAGGGTCTTCACTTGCTTTTGGTTAATCGACCCAAAACGGGGCTATAAATCTTTTCAAAGCCGGTCAATTGCACAATGTACAGCCCACAGCGCCTCCTTATACTGAAGCTGGCAAACAGTGAGCGACTGACAGGTAACACCACGACAACAACGCACCGCACAAGTACGGTACGACAGACGGGAAGGTGAGCGATGACCCCAACAACAACCGAACAACCGCTCTATATCAAAGTCCATGAGCACGACAACGTCGCAATTGTGGTTAACAGCCTCGGACTGCCAGCCGGCACCCGTTTTGCTGATGGCCTGACGCTGACTGAGCATGTGCCGCAAGGGCATAAAGTTGCGCTGAGCGCGATTGCGCAGGGCGCAGCAATTGTGCGCTACGGCGAAATCATTGGTTATGCGCTGCGCGATATTGCTGAGGGCAGCTGGATTGATGAGTCCCTGGTGACGCTACCGGAAGCGCCGCCGCTGGCCAGCCTGCCGCTGGCGACGCAGGTCCCTGCCGAACTGCCTGCGCTGGAAGGCTATACCTTCGAAGGCTATCGCAACGCCGATGGCAGCGTCGGAACGCGTAACCTGCTCGGCATCACCACCAGCGTGCACTGCGTGGCGGGCGTGGTGGATCATGTTGTGCAATTGATTGAGCGTGATTTGCTGCCGCGCTATCCCAACGTCGATGGCGTTGTCGCCCTGAATCATCTTTATGGCTGCGGCGTGGCGATCAATGCCCCGGCGGCTGTAGTGCCGATTCGCACCATCCACAACCTGGCGCTGAACGCCAATTTCGGCGGCGAAGTGATGATTGTGAGTCTGGGCTGCGAAAAATTACAGCCGGAACGGCTGCTGACCGGCACGCCAGACGTACAGCCGATCTCGCTGGAGGAGCATGACATTGTGCGTCTGCAGGATGAAAAGCTGGTGGGCTTTGGTGCAATGGTTGACGAAATATTGCAGGTCGCCGAGCGCCACCTTAAGCGACTGAATCAGCGCCAGCGCGAAACCTGTCCCGCCTCAGAGCTGATCGTCGGCATGCAGTGCGGCGGCAGCGATGCCTTCTCTGGCGTGACCGCCAATCCCGCCGTGGGCTTTGCCTCAGATCTGCTGGTGCGTTGTGGTGCCACGGTGATGTTCTCTGAAGTCACGGAAGTTCGTGATGCGATTCATCTGCTGACGCCGCGGGTGATTAATGAAGAGGTTGGTAAGCGCTTACTGGAGGAGATGGCCTGGTATGACGACTATCTCAACCAGGGTCAGACTGACCGCAGCGCTAACCCTTCGCCCGGCAATAAAAAAGGCGGGCTGGCCAACGTGGTCGAAAAAGCGCTCGGCTCCATTGCGAAATCGGGCCGCAGCGCGATTGTAGAAGTGCTGTCACCGGGACAGCGCCCTACCCGTCGCGGATTAATTTACGCCGCCACCCCCGCCAGTGATTTCGTCTGCGGGACCCAACAGATGGCCTCCGGCATTACCCTGCAGGTGTTTACCACCGGGCGCGGTACGCCGTACGGACTGGCGGCCATTCCGGTGATCAAGATGGCAACGCGTAATGCGCTGGCCGAACGCTGGCACGATCTGATGGATATTAATGCCGGGACTATCGCAACCGGCGAGGAGAGTATTGAGCAGGTTGGCTGGCGACTGTTTGAGTTGATTCTGGATATTGCCAGCGGCCGCAAACAGACCTGGTCAGATCGCTGGGGAATACGTAACCAGCTGGCGGTGTTTAACCCGGCACCGATTACCTGATCACAGGCTGCGCCCGGATTGCCACGGCGGCGATCCGGGCCGGTTCTCGTCCGCTACCACGGCAATAAAACGCCTGAGGCCGGCGCAGGGCGCAAAGCAGTTACGGATTACAGCAGCGCGCCCCAAGCCTCAACCCACGGAGAAGTGACCGCTTCCGGCTCGGGATTTTCACTGGCATCAACCAGCAGGACTT
The DNA here is from genome assembly GCF_050432985.1 of Pantoea sp. AN62. Taxonomy (NCBI): domain Bacteria; kingdom Pseudomonadati; phylum Pseudomonadota; class Gammaproteobacteria; order Enterobacterales; family Erwiniaceae; genus Pantoea; species Pantoea sp. AN62. Next base: position 62,200 of record NZ_JBNPYB010000009.1, read on the forward strand.
CACCCACCCGTTGGGCACTCTGCTCCTGCAGCAACGCATCAAAGGTTTTACCCGCGCCACAAAAATGATCATAACTGCTGTCACCCAGTGCAATGACGCCATAACGCAGCGTCGGCTGATGACCCAGCTTATCTTTTACCGCGTGGAACAGCCCCGAAATGGTATCGGGAAAATCGCCGTGTCCGGTGGTAGAGGTGACAATCAACGCTACATCACTGGCGTAGGCCTGCCAGTCTGCCAGCGTCGGATCTTCAAACACCGTCACGCTGTGGCCCTGCTGTTGCAGAATCGGCTCTGCCTCTTCCGCCACCAGCAACGCATTGCCGTATACCGTGCCCACAAAAATGCCAATCTTTGCCATCTGCCTTCTCCCTTATTCTGAAACGTTATCCTGTCCTGGCGCCGCCGCAAACTCAACCCGCGGCACCTCAGGAATGCGATCCTGCCAGCCAAACTGTGTCATCAGATTCTGCCAGACACTATCCAGCCCGGCACGGATCAGCAACGGCTCGCCGGTGACCGGATGGGACAGCGCCAGGCTGCTGGCATGCAGCATCAGGCGGTTAGCGCCGAAGTGCTGCGCTGCGCCGCGGTTCTGCCGCAGATCGCCGTGTGCAGAGTCGCCGATGATCGGATGACGCAGGTGCGACATGTGCCGGCGCAGCTGATGTTTGCGACCGCTTTTCGGAGACAGTTCAACCAGGCTATAGCGCGATGTCGCATAGCGGCCAATACCCACCGGCATCTCCACCGTGGCCAGTGACTGATAGTCGGTGACCGCCGGCTGCGCCGTACGTTCTTCAGTGGCATGCTTATCGGCTATTTTGTCCAGCTCTTCTACCAGCGGATAATCCAGCGTACCGCTGGTTTCCAGCCAGCCGCGTACTACCGCATGGTAGGTTTTTTGCATCTGATGTTGCTCAAACTGCTGCGACAGCAGCCGTCCGGCTTCGCTGGACAATCCCATCAGCAGCACGCCGGAGGTAGGACGATCCAGACGATGCGCGGTAAACACATGCTGACCGATCTGATCGCGCACCGTCTGCATGACAAACACCGTCTCATGCCGATCCAGCCAGCTACGATGCACCAGCCAGCCGCTCGGTTTGTTCACCGCCACCAGCCAGCGGTCCTGATAAATAATTTCCAGCATCAGACCGCCGCATCCTTCAGTAACGCATCAAGCTGACGCAGCGTCAGTAACAGCGGCGCAACACCGGGCTGGTCAGGCACCAGCGCCACTTCATAATAGGGGGCAACAGCGAAGTTTTGCGGCAGTGGATGCCGGGCCGCAATCAGGGCGTGCATTCGGGGAATCAACACCCATTGCAGCCATTGCAGCGGTTCGAGCGTATCAAGGCAAAACGGCTCGCGGCTGTCGAAAGCGCTGGCATCAGGGGGTGTGCTTTGCCAGAGATCGTGCTCACGCAACACCGCTTCAACCTGCTCCAGCCGCTGCGTAATCAATTGTTCGGGCGTCATGCGCCACCTCCAGCGGACAGTAAAAAAACGGGCGGCAAGCATATCACTTGTTGGCGCAGGCACAAAAAAAGGGAGCACTGTAAAAACAGTGCTCCCGGTTCGTTTGCAGCCATCCCGCTACGTTAATGCTCCCTGCTCTTCCGTGACAACTTGTCCAGTGCGAACTCCTGTCGCGCATCATCCTGATGAATCCTTAGCCTCCTGGCCCACCACCTCTTCTGAGGGGCTCTCATTCTCCATCCTGGAGGTGTCCCTTGCTCAATCCTGAGCGGTCCTGTTTCAGCCTGAAACCTTCCGTGTGCCGTAAACTCCGTTACGTTCCCGCCTCCTGGCTTATCCTCATCCTGACGATATCTTTGTCCCCAGCATCCTGCCAGTGCGAGATATTCTGACAGAACTAATTGTGCATACAAGTGACTAAAAGCGTAAGTTCAGCATCTTAGCGAAACAATTTCAGACTAATGCCATTAAGTCGATGATTCACAATATTTTTACATCCCGGCCATCCAGAAGTCTCAAGCTACATCTGACGATCTCGCACACGCCTTGTAAGAGATATCTCACAAGCAAGCCAGGCGATCACTGCAAGTCACTCGGTAACCGGCTGTAATAACTTAAGAAATATCTCAATATTTCCGGCTAAAACTTCACGCTGTTTACGGCCCGGCTGCTCCAGAACCACTTCCCCGCTGAGGTTCGATAAAGAGACGATCTCCTGTTCTGATTCCGTGGTGGCGATAAACAGCGTTGGCGACTGGCGCAGGCGGCGCTGCATCAGTAAATGGCCAATCAGATTCTCCTGCAGTCGCAGGAAATCCTCTTCACTCCACACCTGCAAAAGCGTCAGCTTCCGTTGCTGGAAACGGGCCTGCATGTCTCCGGCGAACTGAGTGGTGTAAAACGTGGTGATCTGCGGTTGCAACTGGAGGTCGATCGCCCGTCCTACCGCGTCGAGACTGGGCGGCAGGCTAAAGGGCTGTGGCTGCCACAGGACACGCTGGTCACGATCTTCCAGCGCACAAGGCGACGGCACGCCATACAGATCGCTGCTGGCTGGCGCATGGCCCGTGTGCTGCTGCCAGTGCTGGCAATAGCGGTTAGTAAAGTCGCGCAGTGCGGCGGCAGTTTGCTGCGTCATTCATATTCTCACTTCTGATAGGTTACACTTAGCCACTTTGATTAATTTTGGTGGTAACCGCAATGACTACTCACGAACAGGATCAGGCCCTCAGCAACCTGACGCTGGGCAAACCCACAGCCTATCACGATCGCTATGACAACAGTTTGTTGCAGGCGGTGCCGCGTAGCCTGAACCGTGAACCGCTCGGCCTGTATCCTGATAGCCTGCCGTTTACCGGTGGTGACATCTGGACCTTATATGAACTGTCGTGGCTTAACAGCAAAGGGCTGCCACAGGTCGCCGTCGGTGAAGTGGTGCTGGATGCGCAGAGCCGCAATCTGATCGAATCGAAAAGCTTTAAGCTCTATCTTAACAGTTTCAACCAGACCCGCTTCGCCGACTGGGGCGAAGTACGCCAGACGCTGGAGCGCGATCTGAGCGCCTGCGCTGAAGGTGAGGTGCGGGTCGCGCTGTTCCGGCTGAATGAAGTCGAAGGACAGCCGATCGGCCATTTCGACGGCTACTGCATCGATGAGCAGGATATCGCGATTGACGATTACCGCTTCAATGCCGACTACCTGGCCGATGCCACCGGCAGCGAGATCGTCGAAGAGACGCTGGTCAGCCATCTGCTCAAATCGAACTGCCTGATCACCCATCAGCCTGACTGGGGTTCAGTGATGATTCGTTATAAAGGCCCGCGTATCGACCGTGAAGCGCTGCTGCGCTATCTGGTGTCGTTCCGTCAGCACAACGAATTCCATGAACAGTGCGTCGAACGCATCTTTAATGACGTGCTGCGTTTCTGCCACCCTGAGGCGCTGACGGTCTATGCGCGCTATACGCGCCGTGGCGGACTCGATATTAACCCGTGGCGGAGCAATGTGCCCTTCACTCCGGGCTATTCGCGTCTGGTTCGCCAGTAGTTTGCGAGATCTCTCGCAGGCTGTGCGCTGCAGGCGCGGTTCCACTTGAGCTACGCTGGCCGACAAGGCTACTCTGGAGATGGCGGCAATCTGCGGGTTGCCGACCAGGGATTTTCGTCACTGCGATTGCAGTGTCAACTGTCACCCAGGCGGGTGTAAAGGAGTTCATTTGATTACCCATATCAGCCCTCTTGGCTCAATGGATCTGCTCTCGCAGCTGGAAGTCGATATGCTGAAACGCACGGCCAGCAGCGACCTGTACCAACTGTTTCGCAACTGCTCGCTGGCGGTGCTGAACTCTGGCAGCCAGACCGACAGCAGCCACGAATTACTCTCCCGCTTTGAGAATTTTGATATCAACGTGCTGCGTCGTGAACGCGGCGTCAAACTGGAGCTGATCAATCCACCGGAAGAGGCGTTTGTTGATGGACGCATCATCCGTTCGCTGCAGGCCAACCTGTTTGCGGTGCTGCGCGATATTCTGTTTGTCAGCGGCCAGCTCAACGCTCCAGGCCGTTTAAGCGCAGCCGAAGAGAATGATTCCGCCGCTATCACCAATACCGTCTTTTCAATTCTGCGTAATGCCCGGGCGTTGCACATTGGCGAGTATCCCAACACCGTGGTGTGCTGGGGTGGCCACTCGATCAACGCCGTTGAATATCAGTATTGCCGTAACGTCGGCACCCAGCTGGGGCTGCGTGAACTGAACATCTGTACCGGCTGCGGACCGGGCGTAATGGAAGCGCCAATGAAAGGAGCGGCGGTAGGCCACGCTCAGCAGCGCTACCGTGACAGCCGTTTTATTGGTCTGACAGAACCGTCAATCATTGCTGCCGAGCCGCCGAATCCGCTGGTGAATGAGCTGATCATTATGCCGGACATCGAAAAGCGTCTTGAGGCGTTTGTCCGCATCGCGCACGGCATCATTATCTTCCCAGGCGGGGTCGGTACCGCAGAAGAACTGCTCTATCTGCTCGGCATCATGATGAATCCGCACAACAGCGATCAAGTGTTACCGCTGATCCTGACCGGACCTGAAGAGAGTGCGGATTACTTCCGGGTGCTGGATGACTTCATCGTCAGTACGCTGGGCGAGCAGGCGCGCAAGCACTATCAGATCATCATTAACGATGCCGCTGAAGTGGCGCGTCTGATGAAGCAGGCGATGCCGCAGGTTAAAGAGTATCGACGCGAAACCGGCGACGCCTACAGCTTTAACTGGTCGATTCGTATTGCGCCGGATCTGCAGGTACCCTTCCTGCCGACCCATGAAAATATGGCCAACCTCAACCTCTACACCAACCAGCCGCCGGAAAAACTGGCCGCCGATTTGCGTCGCGCCTTTTCAGGCATCGTGGCCGGTAACGTGAAAGAGATGGGTATCCGCGAAATTCGCGAGAAAGGCCGCTATAAGCTGCATGGCGACGCCGACATCATGCATCGCATGGACGAACTGCTACAGGGATTTGTCGCGCAGCAACGTATGAAGCTGCCGGGTACCGCCTACATCCCCTGCTACGAAATCATCAAATAAACCAGGAGGCAGCCATTGGGCTGCCGATATTCTCATGGCTTTTCATCTTCTTATCGTAGATGCGTTAAACCTGATACGCCGTCTGCATGCGGTACAAGGATCGCCGTGCGTCGATGGCTGCGTGGCGGCACTGCGTCAACTATTGGGGCATACCCGCCCGACCCACGTAGTGGCGGTGTTTGATGGTGAAACCCGGCATCAGGGCTGGCGTCACCAGTTATTACCGGATTACAAAAGCGGCCGTCCGCCGATGCCGGAAGATTTACAGGCGGAGATGCCGGCGCTGCAACAGGCTTTTCGCGCCGCAGGCGTCAGCTGCTGGATTGCCGATCAGGATGAGGCGGATGATTTAGCCGCGACGCTGGCGGTAAAAATGGCGCAGGCCGGACATCAGGCCACCATCGTGTCAACGGACAAAGGCTACTGTCAGCTACTGGCGCCGGAAATCCGTATTCGTGACTACTTCCAGAAGCGCTGGCTCGATCTGCCGTTTATCGAAGCTGAATATGGCGTTGCGCCGCAGCTGTTACCCGATTTTTGGGGATTGTGTGGCATCAGCAGCAGTAAGATCCCAGGCATTGCTGGTATCGGCCCTAAAAGCGCAAAACAACTGCTGGCAGAGTTTCATTCGCTGGACGGGATCTATCAGCAACTGGATCAGGTGCCGACAAAATGGCGTGACAAATTAGCCAGCGGCCAGCGGATGGCTGAGATCAGTCGCCAGGTGGCCACGCTGAAGCGGGATTTAGTGTTGCAGGGTAATCTGAATACGTTGCGTTACAGCGGCTGAGTGCCGAAACACTCAGCCGTTTGATCAGCGTTCGTCGCGACGACCACCGACTGCCGCCCAGATACGACGAATGTGTACCGTGACCTCTTCGCGATCGTGATAGAGCTGACGCGCCCGGATCTGCGCATTGATGCCGTTCTCACTGAGTCGCTCTTCAATCATCGCCAGATTCTGCGTCACCTCTTCGTAACGCTTTTTCATTGGCAACTTGAGGTTGAAGATCGCCTCGCGGCACCAGCCGTTGACCAGCCAGTCGGTCATCAGGTTCGCTACCCGTACCGGTTTCTCAACCATGTCACACACCAGCCAGCTAATGTTGGTGCGCGGCGGGCGGAATTTGAATCCATCAACGCGTTCATGCATCACCTGCCCGGTCTCCATCAGGCTCGGCGCCATCGGACCGTTATCGACCGCATACACCATCATGCTGCGCTGCACCAGTTGGTAGGTCCAGCCGCCAGGACAGGCACCGAGATCGACAGCATACATGCCGCTGGCCAGACGCTCATCCCATTCGTCCGCCGGGATAAAGACGTGAAACGCCTCTTCCAGCTTAAGGGTTGAACGGCTCGGCGCATCGGACGGGAACTTAAGCCGCGGAATGCCCATATAAAAAGACGAACTGTTTTCTGGCAATGAATAGCCCACGTAACAGGTACCCGGCGCAATGAAAAATACGTGCACCACCGGACGTTTCGGGCTTTCGTAGTTCAACAGAATTTTGCTTTCACGCAGCGCGGAACGCAGCGGCACGGTGAACTTGCGGCAGAATTTGGTCAGCTCTTTCGCTTCGTTGGTGTCTGGCACCTCAACGCGCAGTTCGCCGCCCTTTTCGACCACGCCGGTCAGCATGCCGACGATTGGCGTGATCCGATCTTCCTGCGGCAGGTCGCGCAGCAGCTCGCCGACCACCAGCATCTGACGCGCAAAGATCAGGTCGTCAAACGGCAACTCACGCACCAGTCGTTCGGCGTCCTCAAACTGATAACACTCAAACAGCACATAGCCCGAGTCATCTTTAACCCGCGGGAAACCGTAGACTTCGCGTTCAGCGGCTTTCGCACTGATTTCTGCCGCACACTCTTTTTCAAAACCGGGACGGCAATAGAGTAAAACTTTATTCATGGCGTTCTGCCCTTCGTTTAAGACGCAGCGCGCCAATCAACATCAATACCCAACCCGCAAGGAAGCATAATCCTCCCACTGGCGTGATAAAAACCCAAAATTTCAGATGTGACAGCGCCAGACAGTAGAGACTGCCGCTGAACAGTACGGTGCCGAGCGCCATCAGCGCACTGCTCCAGTAAAACCAGATATTGGCGCGGCGTAACATTGCCGCACCCAGCCCCATCACCGCTAAGGTGTGGTAAGCCTGATATTCCAGCCCGGTATGAATCCAGGCCATTTCCGCCGGTCCGAGCGATTTACTCAATACGTGGGCACCAAAAGCGCCAAACGCCACCAGCAAAAATCCGCTAATGGCAGCAAAAATAAACATGGCACGACTGGACATGAAACGATCCTCAGAGTGCGTTTGCATCGCAATGCAATTAAATCAAGACGTTATTGTTGATATCGAAAGCGGAATTTTTCTTGTTCGGTTGCAGCTTTTGCCAGGATCCACTGTCGAAAGGCGGCTATTTTACCCAGTTCTGCCTGACTGTCATGACAAACCAGATAAAAAGCGTTTTTACTGACTAATACGTCGTTGAACGGACAGATCAATCGGCCAGCTTCAATTTCGCTCTGCGCCATCACATTATTGGCCAGCGCTACGCCCTGCCCGTGGATGGCCGCCTGCAGTACCATGGCACTGTGGCTGAAGATAGGACCTTGCTGAACGTTGATGTGCTGCAGGCCAAGCTGGCGGATATACGATTGCCAGTCACGTCGTGAAGCATCGTGCAGCAGCGTAAATCGCGACAGATCCATTGGCGTTTTAAGTGGGTTTTCGCCGGTCATCAACGAAGGCGAGCAGACCGGCAATAAATATTCTGCATAGAGCTTCTCAACCCGCAGGCCTGGCCAGTTACCGCGGCCATAAAAAATCGCCACATCGACATCATCGGCCAGCTTCTCTTCATCACGGTCGACAGCCTGAATACGCACGTCGATCCCCGGATAAGCCATATTAAAGCTGGAGAGGCGTGGCACCAGCCACTGAATCGCAAAGCTGGGCAGTAAGCTGACGGTCAGCGCACCCTTGGCACTGCGTGCCTGTAGTTTGCGGGTGGCTTCATTGAGCGCCGAGAAGATCTCTTTAATATCCAGATAGTAGCTTTGCCCTTCTTCGGTCAACAAAAGCGAACGATTCCTCCGGCGAAACAGCTTAAGACCGAGAAAATCTTCCAGAGATTTAATCTGATGGCTTACAGCTGCCTGGGTGACGAAAAGCTCTTCAGCGGCTTTGGTAAAGCTTAAATGGCGCGCGGCGGCATCAAATACCCGCAGTGCGTTGAGAGGAGGAAGGCGTTTCGACATGGTTTTCCGTATCCGGATCGGCGAAAAATACGCGGGCTTATATGCAGCCTTTACGTATTAGAATTTTTAATCCGAGGCATTATAATTTGTCCGTTGAGGAACCTCCAGCAAATACCTATAGTTGCCGCACTTCCTGAGCCGGAACGAAAAGTTTTTAGAGTTGTGAGTGAGTTCGCAGATTTTCTGAAAGCTTTTGGCTTGTGGTCGTGATGTTGTGTTTGCAATTTTTGATCCGACTGTTGCGGATCAAGCTCTTAATTCCTGTAGATTTACCCTGTCTGTCCATAGTGATTTTTAAATAGCACCGCAAATTGCGGTGCTTTTTTTTGCTTAATTACTGACCCATCTCAACCATTTCTTTGACATCGGTGCGGTTGATCTGCTGCTCGTTGCCATTGGCATCTTTATAGCTGATCATACCGGTTTCATCGTCTACCTTAGGTTTGCCGTCGGCAACAATGGTGCGTCCATCATTGGTGTGCATGACATAGTTGCTGGAACAGGCAGTCAGGGTAAAGGCCAGAGTACACACGGCCAGCACTGCGGTGAGTTTTTTCATCTTCTATCTCCTTGCAGATTGATTGCATCAAACCACCCGCGTTACGCTAACCATAGGCAGCAGATAAGTGTGATCGACCAAATATTGTTCGATCGTTGTGCGGGTTTGGTTCAAACCTTGCAATAATCAGCATAACGCGCTTTTCCAGCTTTGCCAGACAGAGACCACTCTTTCAGTCTGGTCCTATTTATTCTCATCATGGGCCGCGTATGACCGTATTTAACCCAACCGCGTTTCGCCAGCAGTTTCCCGCACTGGCCGATGCTGGCGTCTACCTCGACAGCGCAGCGACAACGCTGAAGCCGCAGGCGGTGATCGACAGCATTCAGCAGTTCTACAGCCTGAGCGCCGGTACCGTGCACCGCAGTCAGTTTGCGGCCGCACGTGCCTTAACCGAGCGTTATGAGCAGGCGCGTAGTCAGGTGGCGCGCTGGCTGAACGCCGCTGATGGCCATCAGATTGTCTGGACGCGGGGTACCACTGAAGCCATTAATCTGGTGGCGAACAGCTGGCTGCGACCTCGCTTACAGCCAGGCGATGAGATCGTGGTGAGCGAAGCAGAACACCACGCGAATCTGGTGCCGTGGCTGATGGCGGCGCAGGCCTGCGGCGCCCGGGTAGTTAAATGGCCGTTGGGTGCCGATCGGTTACCGGATATCGCCCGGCTGCCGGCGTTGCTGAACGGCCGTACCCGCTTGCTGGCGGTGAGTCAGATGTCCAACGTTACCGGCGGCTGCCCCGATATCGCTCAGGCCATTCAGCTGGCGCATGCGGTCGGTGCCAAAGTGATGGTGGATGGCGCGCAGGGCGTGGTGCACTGCCCACCCGATGTGCAGGCGCTGGATATCGACTTCTACGCCTTCTCCGGTCATAAAATCTATGGTCCGATGGGAATTGGCGTGTTGTATGGCAAAGCTGCGCTGCTGGAGGAGATGGTGCCGTGGCAGGGTGGCGGCAAGATGCTGACTGAAGTCGATTTCAACGGTTTTACCCCTCAGCCGGTACCGTGGCGCTTCGAAGCGGGAACGCCTAACGTGGCGGGTGTGGTGGGATTAAGCGCAGCGCTAAGCTGGCTGGGCCAGCACGATCGGGCCAAAGCGGAGAGCTGGAGCCAGCAACTCGCCAGTCTGGCAGAGGAGCAGTTGGCTGAATTACCCGGCTTTCGCAGTTTCCGCTGCGGCCATGCCAGCCTGTTAGCCTTTGAATTCACCGGCCTGCACCACAGCGATATCGTCACTCTGCTGGCTGAGCAGGGTATCGCTTTACGTGCCGGTCAGCACTGCGCTCAGCCGCTGCTGGCGGCGCTCGGCGTTAGCGGGACGCTTCGCGCCTCATTTGCGCCCTATAATAATTTGCAGGATGTTGATGCCCTGGTGCGCGCTATGCGCAGCGCCATTTCGCTGTTATCGGAGTTTTAATCATGAGTTCACCGCTGTTAGCGCCACACCCGTTTGGCGATCTGATTACGGTTGCCAGCCTGAAGGAGACGTTTAGCCGCTTTCATCAGTGGGAGGATCGCTATCGTCAGCTGATTCAGCTGAGCCGCCAGCTCCCGGCATTACCCGAAGCGCTAAAAAAAGCGGAGATTGAGCTGAGTGGCTGCGAAAATCGGGTCTGGCTGAGCAGCCAGTTGCGTCCGGATGGCACCCTGCACTTCTATGGCGACAGTGAAGGCCGCATCGTGCGCGGTCTGCTGGCCGTGCTGCTAACCGCGGTGGAAGGCCAGACACCGCAAGCGCTGCTTGAAAACGATCCGCTGGCGCTGTTCGATCAGCTGGGCCTGCGCGCCCAGCTCAGCGCCTCGCGCAGCAGTGGTTTGCAGGCGCTCTCTACGGCGGTACAGCAGGCGGCGCGTCAGGCGCGCGATCAGGCCTGACGGGCAGCGCGCGCCAGATATTTTTTCAGCGCGTGAGAGACGGCAACAAAGCCGAAGGTGGCGGTCACCATGGTGGCCGCGCCAAAACCGGCGGCACAGTCCATTCTTTTCGGCCCTTCTGCCGTACTGCGTGAGGCACAAACGCTGCCGTCCGGCTGCGGATAGACCAGCGCCTCGGTAGAAAAGACGCAGTCGATACCGAGTTTGCCCTTACTGTTTTTCACCACACCAAAAGTTTTCAGCCGCTCACGCAGCTTTGCTGCCAGCGGATCCTGAATAGTTTTAGCCAGATCGGCGACCTGGATCTGGGTGGGATCGATCTGACCGCCCGCGCCACCGGTAGTGATCAGCGGGATCTTGTTACGGCGGCACCAGGCGATCAGCGCCGCTTTAGGCCGCACGCTATCGATAGCATCGATCACATAATCGAATCCGGCCGCCATCAGCTCTGCAGTATTGTCCGGCGTAATAAAATCGTCGATGCAGATCACGTCACAATCGGGATTAATCGCGCGCAGACGTTCCGCCATCACCTCGGTTTTAGCTTTGCCGACGTTGCCATTGAGCGCGTGAATCTGTCGGTTGGTATTGGTGATGCAAACATCGTCCATATCGATCAGGGTGATTTTGCCAATACCGGTGCGCACCAGCGCTTCAGCCGCCCAGGAGCCGACGCCGCCAATGCCGATGACACAGAAATGCGCATCCGCAAAACGCTGCAACGCATCCTGACCATACAGACGCGCCGTGCCACCAAACCGCTGGTGCCAGGCGTCATTTAACACTTTCATAGTTGAACCTGTAACGTCGTGCGGGCCAGCAGGCCCGCAGAGAAGAAATTAGTTGGAACCGAGTAGCAGTGAACCATTATTACCGTTTTGCGGGCTGGAGAACAGCGGTTGTCCGGCACCCGGTGCGGCTTTCAGCACCCAGACGCGGCCATAGTGGTTATAGAAACCGGCCAGATGGGCGGCATCCGGCCCAATCCCCTGATAGATGTCGAAGTGCTGGCCTTTAATCGCCCCACCCACATCCAGCGCGACCATCAGGCGCATCTCATATTTGCCGTTGAATTTGCCTTTCTCATTTAACTGCGGCACTTCCGCCAGCAGGGCCGTACCGGCCGGAATGATTGAGCGGTCAGACGCAACCGACGCTTTTGCCACCAGCGGCACCGCGCTGGCACCCCGTACTGGCGCAAACGGCTCTGGCTTAAAGAAGACGAATGACGGATTGGTTTCCAGCAGTGCACGAACTTCCTGCGGCGAGTGTTCCTGCGCCCACTGGCGAATCGCCTGCATCGACATATCTTCACGCTTCACTTCGCCACGATCGATCAGCTCTTTGCCGATACTGTGGTAGCCCCAGCCATTTTTGCCAGCGTAACCAAAGAAGCTCATCGGGCGACCATCGCCAAAGTCGACGTAACCACTGCCCTGCACATCCATCATGAAATTATCAATCAGCGAGTTGCTGTAGGCGATGACGTAACGATCGTCGAGGCCGCCACTATAGATAGAAGCGCGGCTCGGGAGTTTTTCTCCGCGCTTACGCGGCGGCATGCGGTAAATCGGGTACTGGAATTCGCCCTGGCGGGTATAGCGCGCTTCAACCACCGGCGTGTAGTAGCCGGTGAACTGCACGTTACCGTAGTTATCGGTTCCTTCCATCTGCCAGGCATTCAGGCCAAACTGCTGCAGCTGACGGGTATCCGCACCGGCCATCAGCCAGCTTTCGATGGCGCTGTAGGTGCCATTCTGACGACTGTACAGCCCTGACGAGGCGGTCTGGATCTGGCGCACCTGCTCGCCAAAGTCCCGGCCATTCACCGGGCTGCCTTTGGCATTCGGCTGATTAACCAGCGCCAGCGGCTGTTCCAGTTTGCCATCTTTATATTGCTGACCGCGATCGGTCGGTTTAGAACTACAGCTCGCCAGCAGCGCGATCAATGCGCCGGTCAGTGCAATCCTGGCCCAGTGTGCTTTCATTGTTGTCTCTTTTTATAAATGTTCGTCCCGCGACGATAGCAAAGCGCCCGACAGAATGAAATCCATCCGCTTTCTCCTCTTTGCCATCAGTTCAATAATTCGCCAGATGGTTGATTCCTTCAGCAACTGACTGTAAATTTGACCTTTATGTGCAAAAAGGGGTTGCATCAAATAACGCGCGGAGTATAGTGCGCATCCACGGACGCGGGGTGGAGCAGCCTGGTAGCTCGTCGGGCTCATAACCCGAAGGTCGTCGGTTCAAATCCGGCCCCCGCAACCAATACTTCTGCAGCAGTTTACAGAAGTGACAATGTGAAAGTCGCTAAGCGCAATACGGACGCGGGGTGGAGCAGCCTGGTAGCTCGTCGGGCTCATAACCCGAAGGTCGTCGGTTCAAATCCGGCCCCCGCAACCAATACTTCTGTAGCAGTTTACCGAAGTAGAAATATGAAAGACGCTAAGCGCAAAAATAAGTGCAAAGAGTAATACGGACGCGGGGTGGAGCAGCCTGGTAGCTCGTCGGGCTCATAACCCGAAGGTCGTCGGTTCAAATCCGGCCCCCGCAACCACTCATTTAAACACCTGAAAGGGTGTTTTTTTGTTTCTGCCGTTCCTGATTTCATCTTCATCGCTGCCTGACATTAAGCAGCAGCGGATAGCACAGGCTACCCGCAAACCTTTATCGGTGCGCCAGCGCCGCCCCACTCTGCACGTATGCCTTGATTCCCTGCAAAATCGCCTCTGCCACCTGATGCTGATAACGGGTGGTGCGCAACTTACGCTCTTCTTCCACGTTACTGATAAAAGCCGTTTCCACCAGGATAGATGGAATATCCGGCGCTTTCAGAACCGCAAACCCGGCCTGATCCACCGTACGCTTGTGCAGATGGTTGATCCGCCCCATACGGTGCAGCACCTCTTTGCCGAACTTCAGGCTGTCATGGATGGTCTGCCGCTGCACCATATCGAACATGGTATGGTCGAGATAACGATCGCCGCTCTTACTGACGCCGCCAATCAGGTCAGATTCATTCTGGGTCTGAGCCAGGAAACGGGCCGCGGCTGAGGTCGCGCCGCTGGTAGAGAGTGCAAATACCGAGGAACCACGCGCCGCCCGGCTGGTGAACGCATCGGCATGAATTGAGACGAACAGATCGGCGCGCTGCTTGCGGGCTTTGGCCACTCTGACGCGCAACGGAATAAACACATCTTCATTGCGCGTCATGTAGGCCTTCATGTTGGCCTCTTTATCGATTAACGCTTTCAGCCGCCGGCCGATCTTCAGCACAATATCTTTCTCACGGGTTTTATATTTGCCGTGCGCGCCCGGATCTTCGCCGCCATGGCCGGGATCGATCATGATAATGATCGGACGATCGCGCCCGGCTTTACCCGGTAGCGGTGCCTGCACCGTTTCATCTTTCTCAAGATCGCCCTGGTTATAATCCCTCAGCAACGCCAGCAGCGGATCGTCTTCAACCTGATCCTTGCTCGGATAGAGATCCACCACCAGCCGGTGATTGATCCCCGCCACCGGCGACAGGTTAAAGATCTTCGGCGCTACGCTGCGCTTTAGCTCCAGCACCACCCGCACCGTATTGCTGTCAAACTGGCCGACACGCGCATTTTTGATGAAGGGGTCATCCACCCTCACCTGCTTATCGACGCCTTTCAGTACCGTATTGAGATGCAGACCTTCAATATCGATCACCAGCCGTTCCGGATGACTCAGGGCAAACTGCTTGTACTTCAATGCCACATTCGATTCCAGCGTCATACGGGAATAGGTTGATGACGGCCAGATGCGTACCGCGACGATATGGTTTTTAGCGGCCATACCGACCCGGCTGACGCTTAACAACAGTAACGCGCCGGTTCCTTGTAAAAATCGTCTGCGTGAAAAGTGGGAATTAAAATCCGACATGCCGCTCCAGCTGCTGTGTAATGTCTAAAAAAGCGCCAGTTAATCAAATGGCGGCGAAAACTTTATCCAATCCAGAAGGTGATGTCACCCCGGAAACCCTAAATAATGCAGGCTGTTAGCGGCTTTGACACCCGAAAAAACGTAAATTTTCGTCAGGATTAGCGCTTGCAAAATTGCAGCGAAAAGAATAAAAATACAAAAAATCCGAATAAACATTCACTGAGGGCTGGCTGTGAAGGAACGTAGTACTGAACTGGTTCAGGGTTTTCGCCATACCGTTCCCTATATCAATGCCCACCGGGGTAAGACGTTTGTCATCATGCTGGGCGGCGAAGCGATCGAGCATGAGAACTTCTCGGGCATCGTTAACGATATAGGCCTGCTGCACAGCCTCGGTATCCGCCTGGTCGTGGTCTATGGCGCCCGTCCGCAAATTGATGCCAGCCTCGCTGAACACCAGCTTGAGCCGGTCTACCACAAGTTTACCCGGGTCACCGACGCGCAATCGCTGGAGCTGGTGAAGCAGGCGGCCGGTCGTCTGCAGTTAGATATCACCGCCCGTCTTTCGATGAGTCTCAACAACACCCCGTTGCAGGGCGCGCATATCAATGTGGTCAGCGGCAACTTCATTATTGCCCAGCCGCTGGGTGTCGATGATGGCGTCGATTATTGTCACAGCGGGCGTATTCGTCGTATCGATGAAGAGGCGATTCATCGTCAGCTGGATAACGATGCGATTGTGCTGCTTGGTCCGGTGGCGGTGTCAGTGACCGGTGAGAGTTTCAACCTCACTTCGGAAGAGGTCGCGACCCAACTGGCGATTAAACTCAAAGCGGAAAAGATGATCGGCTTCTGCTCTGAACAGGGTGCACTGGACAGCGAAGGGAATATCATCTCCGAACTGTTCCCGAATGATGCCCAGGCGCGCATTGACGAGATTGAAAGCAGCGGTGATTACCTTTCCGGCACCGTCCGCTTCCTGCGCGGCGCGGTTAAAGCCTGCCGCAGCGGCGTGCGTCGCAGCCATCTGATCAGCTATCAGGAAGATGGCGCGCTGTTACAGGAACTGTTCTCACGCGACGGTATCGGCACCCAGATTGTGATGGAGTCAGCTGAGCAAATCCGTCGCGCCAATATCAATGATATCGGCGGCATCCTCGAACTGATCCGGCCGCTGGAGCAACAGGGCATTCTGGTGCGTCGCTCACGCGAACAGCTGGAAATGGAGATTGATAAATTCACCATCATTCAGCGCGACAATCTGACTATCGCCTGTGCCGCGCTCTATCCCTTTATGGATGAGAAGATCGGTGAGATGGCCTGCGTGGCGGTCCATCCCGACTATCGCAGTTCATCGCGTGGTGAAATGTTGCTGCAGCGCGTGGCGTTGCAGGCGCGTCAGATGGGGCTGCAAAAGCTGTTTGTGTTAACCACCCGCAGTATTCACTGGTTCCAGGAACGCGGCTTTACGCCGGTTGATATTGAGTCGCTGCCGGAGAGTAAAAAAGAGATGTACAACTATCAGCGCCGCTCAAAAGTCCTGATGGCCGATCTGAGCCGAAACACGCTGTAATCGCCAGCAGGGCCGGACGGTTAATACCGCCGGCCCTGTTTGCCTGCCGGTTATCCTGCCTCGCCCAGCCGCTCAACCAGACCGCTACGCCGCTGCGTTTGCAGCTGTACGGCTCGCTGGAACACTCCAGGATCGCTGTAGAGCGTCAGCTGTTTGCGGGCGCGAGTAATCGCGGTATAGACCAGCTCACGGGTCAATACCGGCAAAAACTGGGTTGGCATCACCAGCGCAGTATGTTCAAACTCCGACCCCTGCGATTTGTGTACCGTCATCACCCAGGCAGTTTCATGCGAGGGCAAGCGGCTCGGCTGAATCGCTTTGATGCTGCCATCCGGCAACGGGAAAAAGACTTTCAGGTTGCCTTCTTCGTCGCGCAGCGTAATGCCGATATCGCCGTTGAACAGCCCCAGCGCACTGTCGTTACGGGTGATCATCACCGGTCGTCCGGCATACCAGCGCCCGCCGATCGCGGGGCGACGGATTCGCTGCAGCTGCATCAGCCGTTGTTCAACCCGCTGGTTAAGACCCTGAACGCCAAAGGGCCCGTCTCGTAACGCACACAGCAGCTGATAGCGGCCAAAGGCGGCCAGCACCTCGGCCGGTGATGCCTGTTGCCGGATCAGCTGCAAATAAGGCTGATAGCCCTGCGCCACATCATCCAGCATCGCCTGATAGGCTTCGCCACTGGTTAACGGCTGATAGCTGAGATCCTGATAGCCCGCGGCGAACACCGCTTTCACCTGCTGTGCATCGCCGAGGTTAATTGCCTGAGCCAGCTGGCCAATGCCCGATTTTGCGTCAAAACGGTAACTTTTTTGCAGCAGGCAGATACTGTCGCGAACGGCAGGCGCCAGCCGATCGTCACTGCCCTGCAGCGCACACCCGGTCAGCAATGCGAGCTGTTCCGCACGTGCCAGACTGTAGCCGCTTTCGGTACAGCGACAGATATCGCCCAGCACGGCCCCCGCCTCGACCGAAGCCAGCTGGTCACGATCGCCAAGGAAGACTACCCGCGCATGGGCCGGCAGTGCGGCAATCAGCTTCGCCATCATCGACAGATCGACCATTGAGGCTTCATCGACCACCAGCACATCGAGATGCAGCCGGTTACCGGCGTGATAGCGCAGACGCTGGGTATCCGGCTGCGCGCCCAGCAGGCGATGCAGCGTGGTCGCCTCCGTCGGAAAGCGCTGACGTTCTTCCTCGCTGACGGCTAAATTTTGCAACGCGTTGCCAAGCGATTCGGTGAGCCGCGCCGCGGCTTTGCCGGTTGGAGCGGCTAACTGAATCCGTAAGTTGCCGGGATTAAGCCGTATCAGTGCGGCGAGTAGTTTGGCCACCGTAGTGGTTTTTCCGGTGCCGGGCCCGCCGGAAATAACGGCGGTCTTGCGGGTCAGCGCTACAGCAGCGGCGATTTTCTGCCAGTCATCCGGACGATTGCCAAACAGGGTATTCAGCACCTCACTGGCCGCCTCGGCGTCAAACGCCGATTTCACTTCCTGCAGGGCAAAGAAGCTCGCCACTCTGCCCTCGCTGTGCCACAGACGATGCAGATAGAGACGGCGGTTACTGAGTACCAGGGGGGTAATCAGGCTGCCGTCACTGACCGCAGACCAGCCGGCCAGCAGCGATGGCCAGTCATCCGGCGCGCCGGCAGCCTGCCACAGAGCCTGCGCCAGCGCGGGCTGACGGCCCGCAAACAGGCCCGCTTCGCTCAGGTTATCCAGCGGCAGACAGACATGACCTTCTCCCGCTTCCGCACTAACGCAGGCCGCCGCGAGCAGCAACACCGGTTGTGATTCATCCGCCAGCAGGCGGGCAAACTGAATATCTAACGGCCGCAGGAGACGCTTTTCTACCGCCTGAAGCAGTAAGCTCAGCATTTCACTCATGACATCTCCCTGGTATGACCAAACAACGCATCTATCTCTTCAATAAAGGCTTCGCTGGGACGGGTGGCGAAAATACCGTTATCCGGCGAACTGCCATCCATCCCGCGTAAAAACAGATAAAACACCCCGCCGAAGTGGCGCTGATAATCATAATCCTGCAGACGGTGCTGAAGATAGCGATGCAGCGCCAGGGTATACAGCTGATACTGTAAATCGTAGCGGTGGTCGATCATTGCCTGCGCCATCGCCTGTGGGGTATACGCGGCGTGGCTCTCTCCCAGCCAGTTCGACTTATAGTCGAGCAGATAATATTTTCCCTGCCAGCGGAACACCAGATCGATAAAGCCTTTTAGCATGCCCTGCACCTGACGAAAATCGAGTGCCGCCGCCTGTTGTGATAGCGGGTCGTGACGGCGCAGCAGATCGTCAAGCTCGGCAGCGGTCAGCAGATTATTGATAGGCAGATAGAACTCCATCTCGATCAGCCGGTCACTGCTGTTTATCGCCGACAGCGTCAGGCCGTCATCATTGAGCGGCGTATGCAGTACCCGCTCAATCCACTGCTGGATCACCGGTAACCAGCTCAGCGGATAGCCATGATGCTGCAACTGATCTTCCAGCCAGAACGCATCCGGCGGTTCGGCAAAGTCGATCGATTCAAACAGACCGTGCAAAAAGGTTCCCGGTGCGGCACCGCGTGGAAAGTGGTGAGGCGTGAGAGCCGCTTCTTCGCCGCTCTCCTCTTCGCCTGCCGCATCAATATCGAAATTCGGCAGCGCATCCAGCAGTGCGGAGCTGTGGTGCTGTTGCAGGCCCGAGTAACTGGTGACCCGCCAGGCATCGGCCAGCGCGCGCGTCACCTCACGACTGCTTAAGGCTTCATCGCCGGTCGGCCGATCCTGCCAGACTTCACCCGGCCGCAGATCGTCAGCGATCACCTCGATCCCGTTGCCGCTTAACGCCGCTAACCGCTGGCTGAGCTGTTGCGCATCGGCCGCTTCGCCCCGCTGCACCAGATAACCGAGCGCGCTCTTGTGCAGATCGCTGTCGCCCTCTTTTTTACGCGTTCCTTTGATCAACGGCGCAATACCGACGCTGCAGTGATAAACCGAACGGGTCAGCGCCACATAAAGCAGTCGCAAGTCCTCTGCCAGTCGCTCCTCTTCAGCCAGTTCCATGCTCTGTGCATCACCCTGCACATCCAGCAAGGCGGCAAAACTTTCACGATCGTGATAAAGCGCACTGGCCGCCTCACGGTAGCCGGCGGCAAACGGCAGCCAGACCAGCGGATATTGCAGCCCTTTCGATTTATGGATGGTGACGATTTGCACCAGATGGCGATCGCTTTCCAGCCGCAGCTGCTGGCTGGCCGCCTGGCTATTGGGCCGCGCAATCTGCTGGGCCAGAAAGCGCACCAGCGCATGCGGACTGTCGAGCTGCACTGAGGCTTCCTGTAACAGTTCGCCCAGATGCATCAGATCGGTCAGGCGGCGCTCACCGTTTTCGGAGGCCAGCATATTTTCAGCCAGCTGACGCTTGATCATCACGTCGCGCAGCATCGGCAACACACCACGCTGGTGCCAGAGCTGCTGCCAGACGGCAAACTGCTCGACCAGCGCATCCCATTCGCGCTCATTTTGGGTCAGTGCATCGAGCGTGGCGGCGTCAATGGCGAAGATAGAGGTCGCCAGCGCACTGCGCACCAGTCGCTCCTGCTCCGGTGCCTGGATCGCCTGCAGCAGCCACAGCAGTTCCCGCGCTTCAGGCGTGGTATAGACGCTGTCGCGACTGGAGAGATAGACCGAGGGAATCGACAGTGCATTGAGCGCATCGCGGATCAAACCCGCTTCGTTACGACTACGCACCAGCACGGTGATATCGGATGCGCGCACCGGACGCAGCGAGTCACCCTTTCCTAAGCAGGCGCGTCCCTGCTGTCCGGCCACCAGCCAGCGGCTGATATCCGCCGCACACTGACGCGCCATAAACTGCTGATAATCGCTGCTGCCGACGCCTGCACCGGGTTGTAACCAGAAACGCAGCGCCGGTTGCGGCCGATCGTCATAGATCAGTTTCAGCGCCTGATTCGGTGCCGCCGGTTTGACCTGCAGGAAAGGAATAGCGGAGAACAGAAATGGGGATTCCAGCTGAGAAAACAGCCGGTTAACGCTATCGACCATTTCCGGCGACGAGCGCCAGTTAGTATCGAGCGTGTAGTGAGCGCTAACTTCACTTCGCGCGCGCAGATAAGTAAAAATATCCGCGCCGCGGAAGGCATAAATCGCCTGCTTAGGGTCACCGATTAGCAATAGCGCCTGTTCTGGCTGGTTGATATAGAGCGTGCGGAAAATGCGGTACTGCTGCGGATCGGTATCCTGAAACTCATCGATCAGGGCGACCGGGAACCGTGCCCGAATGGTGTCAGCCAGCAGGGTGCCGCCCGGTTGCTGCAACGCCTCATCCAGCTTGCTCAGCAGATCATCAAAGCCTAACAGCGCCCGCAGCCGTTTCTCACGCTGGACGGTGGCGCGCACGTCAGTCAGCGCCTGTGCAATGATCACATCCCGCAGCGACAGCGGTTCCGCCAGAAACTGATCGATTGCGTCAAACACCGGATGGCGCGGGGCTTCACCTTTTTTGGTTTTCTCCTCCAGCACCTGCTGACCAAAACGCTCCAGCTCTTTCGGCAGTTGGTAATCCAGCGTTTCGCTGTTGGCCCACTGCGTGACTTTCGCCACCCAGACCGGCAGGTTTTTACTGCTGTAGCTGCGCTTATCAACGCCGGACGCGCTGATGATGCCTTCCACGTCGGCACTGAGCGACTGCCACTGCTGCTTGATTGACGTAATGCGCGCCAGATTGCGGGCGTGACGTGACGCCAGAGTCTCATCGGCAGCAGGTGGCCGCTTCAGGCTGGGCGATTCACCCTGTAGCCAGGGGCGCAGCGTGGTCAGCAGGCTGTCCGGCCCGCTCCATTCCGCCGCAATTACCCGCGCCACATCAAGCGACAGCGGATAGCACTGCCGCCGCCAGAAATCGGCGGTCGACTGCTTCAGCAGCGCCTGCTCATCTTCAATCAGCTCCTGCTCAAACAGCATGCCCGATTCAAACGCGTTGAGGTTGAGCATCCGCTGGCAGAAACCGTGGATAGTAAAGATCGCCGCTTCATCCATCTGCCGCTCGGCCGCCAGCAGTTGCGCTGCGGCGTGCGCTAAATCCGGTATCTGGTCAAGCAGCAGCTGATGCATCGGATCGCCGCTGCTACCGCGAATACAGGCCAGCCGCAGCTGATGAATATTCTCGCGGATACGTCCGCGCAGTTCAGCGGTCGCGGCCTCGGTGAAGGTCACCACTAAAATTTCTTCAACCGACAGCGGCCGGCTGTAAGCATTTTCGCCGCCCAATCCCAACAGCAGACGAAGATAGAGCAAACCAATGGTAAAGGTTTTTCCGGTCCCCGCTGAGGCCTCAATCAGCCGCTCACCTCTGAGCGGCAGCGTTAAGGGATTCAGGGATTCGGCAGGTAACTGCGTCATTGGGTCTCACTCTTTACCGGCAGCGACTGCTGCAACTGCGCCACTTCATTCCAGGTTTTCCAGCCTGGCAGCTGGGCAAAGGCCACTTTTTCGTTGCTGTTTCCCGCGATCTGCGAGGTCATCACCATACCGGTGTGTTGTATCACCGCATGCTGGAAGAAATCAGCCAGGCTGGCTGGAGTCAGCTGTTTAATCTGCGCAATCACTTTCTGGCGCGTGTCAAAGTCGTCATTCTGGCGGTCAAAGTCGCGGCTATAGCGATCCGCCTCCTCATCCAGTGTCTGAGGACGCTGCTGCAGATCATTGATCATCGCCTGCTGATACTGGGCAAAATCGGCCTGACTCATCGTGCGTAAGCGTTTCTCCGCCTGCGGATAGAAGGCCTGATAGCGCTGCAGCAGCCAGGCCGGTTGTTTGCTGTTGCTCTGCAGCAGGAAACCGATCCCCCACTGACGGCCTACCGGCATCTGGAAGGCAAACACCGCATAGCCAAGTTGCTCTTCAGTGCGTAGCTGGTTGTAGAACCACGGCTGCACAATCTGACTCAGCATCGAGCTGTTCGCCATACTCTGGTATTCGCCATAGCCGAGCGGTATATAGAGCGCCGCTAAGGCAGAATCGGTGCTGCTGCCCTTCTGTTGCAGGTTGGCTTTAAGCGGTTTTTCGAACGTCACATACTTACTGCGCCAGGTGTCAGTGCCGGTGCTCTGCATCTGCTGCTTCAGTTCACGCCCCAGCTGGATCACGCTGTCGGCACTCAGGTTACCCACCACCATCATTTCCGGCGTTGCCGCGCGGAACAGTTCATCGCGATAGGCGGTGACATCCTTAAGTGTGATAGCACTGACCAACTTGCGACGCGTTTCCCGCTGGGTGTAGGGCAACTGCGACAGCAACTGCATCGGCTGAATCGCCTGTTCAAAAGCTTTACCTTTGTCCGCTGCCTCCAGCCGTTCCAGATACCAGGATTTGGCCTGCTCCAGCTGCTGTTGCGTCGGCTGGAAGTGAGCATAGCCTTCAACCAGCTTCTTCAGCAGGGTTGGCAGGCGCTGAGTAAAGCCGCTGGCGCTAAACACCAGCCCCTCATTTTCGCCGGTTGAAAAACTGATGCCACCGACCGATGCCTGCGAGTTCAGCTCATCCAGCGCCAGGCTGGAGAGGTAGTCATTGAGGCCAAACAGTACCTGCTGGCGCGCATCACTGATGGCGTTCTTGTTACGCAGCGCCAGGGTAATCGCAGCTTTTGGCTCGCTGGCGTAAAACTGACTGGGCATCCAGTAGATACGCATACCGGCATCATTTTCCAGCCTGACCGGATGTGAATAGTGTTTATCGTCCGCCGGCAGCAGGGTGAAGTCATCCGGAATATAAGGATTCAGCGTGGGCATCGAAAGCGCAATCTGGCTGCTGCGTTGTTGCCAGTCGGCAAAGGTCGCCGGCGTAATTTTTTCAACCTGATACGGCGCATCAACAAAGTACGCCTGTTTATTGTGCGGTTCCTGCGGGCTGATATACCAGATACGCGCCTGCTGTGGCGTCATCTGATCCAGCCGTGCCTTGATGGCCGCGACATCATACTGATCCGCCAGATAAGGCGCATCCAGCGCGTGCTCAACCGGCACCCTCAGCATGGTATCTGCCAGCCATTCGATGTAATCCATATCCCGGGTAATTGAGGGATAGCGGAAGTCGAGCGCCAGCACGTGAGAGACCTCATCGAAATAGCGCTTATCATCTGCCTGCTCACGCAGCAGGTTGATGTAGCTAAAAATGGCTGCGACCACTTCATCGCGCTGCGCCAGACCTTTGTCGGTCAGCGAGGCGGTAATCGCAAACACGCCGCCGTTGCGATCGGTCATCGGGTCAGCCCCGGCATTCACCCCGTCGGCTAAGCCCTGTTTTTGCAGCCAGTCGGTCAGGGTATTTTTACTGCGGTTGCTGATCAGGTAGCTAATCAGGGTGTCGGTTTTGCTGCGAAAACGGTCGCTGTTATTAGCAATGCGAAACTCAATCTTAAGCTGTTTGCGTGGCTGAGCCGGAACGTAATGGATCAGAATGCCCTGCTGCTCAGCCGTCACCACCGGTACGCTGATTGCCGGTACGCTGGCGTTATGGTTAGCCACCCGACCAAAGGTTTTGGCCGCAATTGACGCCATCTCCGGCAAGGTTTTGTTGCTGTAGATCACCGCTTTCATCAGATTGGCGGAGTAATGGGTATGGTAGAAATCCAGCAGCGCCTGGTGCAGTTTGCTGTCGGGTTTGTCTTTGAGCGTATCGAGATTACCGCCGGAAAAACGCGACGCCGGGTGGGCCGGGTTGAGCGTTTCTGCCCCGACCTGCGCCATGCGTAACCCGTCGCGCGAGCGCGCCATCGTCAGTTCAGCGTTGACCGCATGGCGTTCCCGATCGGCGTTGACCGGATCAAGTAGCGGCGCGGCAACCGCATCTGCCAGACGATCCACCGCCGGCTCCAGCGAAGCATTTTCCACTTCCAGATAAAAGGCGGTGCGGTAAGAGGCGGTACTGGCATTGTGGCTGCCACCGTGCTTTTTCAGGAACTCAGCCAGATTGTCCGGCTGAGGGTAATGGGTTGATCCCATCAGCACCATATGCTCCAGATAGTGCGCCAGGCCGAGCTGCTGGTCAGGATCGTCCAGTGAGCCAATCGGTAAGGTCAGTGCCGCCAGCGATTTGGGGGCAACCGGATCGGAAACCAGTAATACCGTCATGCCATTGTCGAGCCGGATAGCCTGATACTGACGGGGATCGTGTTCACTCTTGCGAATGATGTCGTTAATTGGTTGCCAGCCCGATTCGGTCTGCGCTATGGCAGTACAAGCCACCAGGCCTATCAGAAGCGCCGCAAACCAGCGTGCGTATGTCCGCATGTAAACCCCTTACGTTACCCAATAAACCGCCAGTGCCTGACACCGCGGCTCAAAGCAGAGCAAACTTTCTATGTAATTGGCCAGTGAGCAAATTGCTGTCTGGCCTGCTATTCATCATCCTGATGTGCAGCCAGCACCGGTAAATACCAGCGTTGTGCCGCCTCAGTTATCTGTTGTAGCTGTGTTTCATCCAGCACGCGGCACAGGCGTTGCAGGTAAGGATCGCTGCCTTCTCCCTCAACCTGATAACTGCCTGACCACGCAGTCAGCAGGCGATTGCGCGCTTTAAGCTGGGTCGCTTCATCGGTCAGTAGCTGCTGACTTTTTTTGTCATAGCTGGCCGTTAACCAGGCACCGCCGCTTTTGTTGAGCAGCATCAGCGGCTGACGCATGCCGGCGAAATAGCCCGCCACATAGTCATTCAGTGCCGCGACGGCCGCCGGCGGGTTTACCGCCAGAAAGCGCCAGCGACTCTGCTGTCGGCCAAACATCCGGCTGCTGCCGGTGCCGCCCAGTGCGCAATAGACCAGATGTTCCAGCCAGAGCAGCAGCCCGTCGTTCATGTTCAGCACCCCAGGCCGCCAGCGCAACAGGCCGTCATCCTGCACCTGGGTGAGCCAGCCGGTCAGGCTGACCTGTTCCAGTTGCAGATTGACTTCCCAGCTCTCGCCTTCACTGCGCTGCGTCACCACTTCTGCCGCCACTTCCTGCATCTCATCACGCTGCGCCTGCCAGAACAGTTCGCCAAATGCGCCGTAAGGCAGATTACCCGCCGCACGGTGATGCGCATAGAGCCGCTGGGTATCCTCCCCTTCCACCAGCGCATTCAGCAACTGCGCGTTAATCTGATAACGCTCCAGATTGTCGAGAGCGAACGGTTCGCTGTCGGGCAGTTCGTTCTCTTCCAGCCAGAAATTTACCCCGAGCCGCTGATGAAACCACGCCCGCACCGGATGGCGCCAGAAGCGCAGAAACGCCTCCAGCGTCAACGCCTCAATCGACGGCGCTTCCAGCGGCTGAACAAAATCGGGTTGCGGTTGGCCTGCGCCCTGTGCGGCAGGTAACCATTCGCGGGCAAAGCTCTGCAGCCTGGCGGCAGGCTGGAAATTCTCGGCAGCAAACGGCATCCGGCTGTGCAGATGTTGCAGATGGTCCCGTACCCGCGCAGCGCTCTCATCCAGATCGCGCTCTTCATCGCCGTCCAGATAAAAACTCTGCCCGATATAATCCAGCAGTTCTGTGACCAGCACCGACGGGTAGCGTTCCGTATTATCCTGAATTGCCCGGCCGATATAGCTGATGTAGAGCTGCTGTTGTGCAGAAATCAGCGCCTCAAGAAACAGATAACGGTCATCATCACGGCGGCTGCGATCGCCTTTACGTGATTGCTGCTGCATCAGATCGAAACCTAACGGCGCTAAAGTGCGCGGATAGACGCCATCATTCATGCCTAGTAAACAGACCACTTTGAACGGGATCGAACGCATCGGCATCAGGGTACAGAAGTTGATCTGCCCGGCCAGGAATCGCTGGCTGATACGCTGCTGATCCAGCCGGCTGCGAAGATCGTCACGCAGCAGCGTGATCGGAATCGCCTCTTCAAACCTGGCGTCCATGCCATATTCAATCAGTGTCTGCCACTGCTCTTCCACCAGCAGCAGCGCCGCTTCGGTTTCGGCATCGGGGCTTAAAAATGCGTTCAGCAATTCCCGACACAACGGCAGCCACGCCTGCAGTGGCCGCGGCTCGGCCAGCAGTTGCCGCCAGTGGTTAAGCCGGGACAACAGCTCCGCCAGATGGCCAGCCAGTTCACCCACCAGGCCGCTTGATTCATCGTACGGCAGAATCCCTTCCCAGTCCCCGTTGTGGCTCTCCATCGCGTAGCCCAGCAGCATGCGTTGCAGACCAAAACGCCAGGTATGCTGGCCGGTTATCGGTAATGATAAAGCTTCTACGCTGGCGTCATCCAGCCCCCAGCGTACGCCCGATTCACTGACCCAGCGCCGCAACAGACGCAGCCCGCTTTCATCAATGGCGAAATGGCTGGCCAGCGCCGGCACATCCAGCAGCGCCAGCACATCCTCGGAGACAAACCGACTGTCCGGCAGCGCCAGCAAATGCAGGAATGCCACAATGGCCGGATGCGCCTGACTGGCGCGGCGGTCTGAAATGGCGAAGGGTAAATAACGGTCTGCGGAGGCATTGGCGAAAACCGCCTGAATAAACGGCGCATAGGCGTCGATATCGGCCACCATGACAATAATGTCACGCGCTTTCAGCGTCGGGTCAGCCTCCATCAGCGCTAACAGATGATCCTGTAATACTTCGACTTCACGCTGAGCACTGTGGCATACCTGCACCGCCACCGAACGATCCTGCGGATCGAGCCGGCGTTTCTGATCGCTGTGCGCCAGTTGCGCGGCGTCGAGCCCGATCACGGCGTTGTCCTGCAGATTAAGCAGATCGGACTGCAGGCAGTGCAGCAGGTTGTCTTCTTCCACCTCAACAAAGGCGTCAATGTCGTCATTGGCCTCCATCTGGCTGAGCAGAAACAGATTATCGCGTCCCAGCTTGCCCCATGAGGCGAGCAGTGGATTGGTCAGCTGTTGTTCACCAGCATCATTGAATAACGCGGGCGCCTGCTCCACATCGCGGAATAATCCGCGCTGCTCATCCGCACCATGACGCCGACGCTGGCGGCTTTGCAGCTTAGCCAGAAAGGCATAATCCTGAATATCGCCCCAGTAATCGCGGCAGGGATTGGTAAACAGCAAATGAATATCTATGTGGCGTCCCAGCGCCTGCAACGCCTGTAAATAGACCGGCGGCAGCGCGGAGATGCCGCAAATGAATACCCGTTTCGGCAGATTTTCCGGCGTGTGTTGCGCCTGCTCCAGCGTCTGGATAAATCGCGCATAGAGATTGGCACGGTGCCATTTTGGCTGACGCAGCGTTTCGGTATAACTGACCAGATCGCGCCACAGCGCCGCCTGCCAGCGCTGTGCCTCACCCAGCCCGTCAATGGTTTCACCGCGCTCCCAGCTGTTGAGCCAGTCGGCGCGATAGACCAGATACTGGTCAAACAGATCCGCCACTCGTGAGCTCAGCTGGAACAGTTTTCGCTTATCGCCATCGTCGTGCAGATAGTGGCGCAGCGAGATAAACTCCTCGTGTTCCAGCATCACCGGCAAACGATGCATCAGCTTCCAGCTCATGCTGGCTTTGCTGAACGCACTCTCGACCGGAATATCGGGCAGCACCCGGACAAACATCTCCCAGATGAAACTGGCCGGCAACGGGAATTCGATGTTGGCCGCGATACCAAAGGTCTGCGCCAGCTCCATTTGCAGCCACTGCGCCATACCCGGACTTTGCACCAGCACCATTTCAGAGGCGAAAGGATCATCCAGAGGATCATGTTTAATCACCGCAGCCGCCAGAATCTTCAGCACATCAAGCTGATTAGAGTGATAAACGTGAAACATGAAAACTCCTGTGGCGACTCATAACATAACTGCGGTATTGCGGCCCGGTAACTCTACCGCGTATCGCGGTTGAAGCCCATCAAAAGGGCGTCATTCGGGCGGTTTAACAGCGTAATCGCGTCAGGCTGGCGCTGCGCTGCTGCGGTCCCAGCACGTCGGCGCGTTCCAGCCGGCAGCCCGCCGGGCCGTTCTGGATTTGCAGGGTGGTGCGCCAGCCAGCACTCTCATGCCCAATCAGCCGTTGTTCCGCCACCCGCCACGCCTCTCGCTGATTCCACTGCTGGCTGAACCCGAACGTGAGCGCGCGATGATACTGCAGCAGCGCGCTGCTGCTTAATGCCATTAACAGCAGAGCAAATAACGCTTCCGGCAGGCTGAATCCCGCCGCCTCACAGACAGTCGTCCGTTCTGGCTCGCGGGCAGTAGTCGATCCAGCCATGCGGTAGCGGCTGAATACGACTCTGATGGAGCGAGACCCACTGCCACACTGCCGTTCCGCTGCCACTGGCTTCACCTTTAAGCAGACCTTCTCCATCTTCACCTCGCTGTAAGCAACTGCGCCATCCCTGACGTTCATCATGCTGACAACCGACCGTTTCGCCCGCAGACCAGCTAAGGGAGAGGCCCCATTGCAGCGCCGACTGCGCCCGCCAGAAATCCTGAATAAACTGCTGCTCATCAGCCAGTAGCAGCATCCCCTGCTCTAACATTTTTCGGCTGGCGTGCAGCGTGAGGCTGCCGATGACTAACAGCATCAACACCATACCCAGCGTACTGCTGCCGTGCTGCCTCACAGATTTTCAGCCTCCACCCAGCTCTCTACCGTTTCCAGCCAGCGCCCGGCACGTCCCTGCAGCCGCAAATGGATCTGCCTCTGCTGGCGGGTCACACTGAACTGCTCCAGCGTCAGGAAAGCCGGATCGGAGAGCCGTTCCCAGCCACCCGCGCGACAGTCATTAACCCCGCGCTGCATCTCCAGTTGCTGCAACCGCAGGCGATAACCATAGTAATCGCTAGCCGCCTGGTTAACGCCGTCCCACTGACCGTTGCTGTTTTCATCCCAGCGCAGCAGCAGGCAGTTTTCACTGAGGGTGAGCGCGCTGTTGCCGCACTCACCGTGACAATAGCCTGCGCGTCGCACCGCCTTTTCCAGCGTGGCGATAATCTGCTGCAGCTCCTGGCGCAGCTGCGCCCGCTGCAGCAACCCGACATTCTCGCCGAGCAGCAGCGGTAAAAAACGTCCGGCACTGACCATCAGGACGGCGCCGATCGCCATCGCCATCAGCATTTCCAGCAGGCTGAACCCGGCGGTTTTCAACGGCACGCTCCGGCGTCGGTAAAACAAAAGCGGATCCGGGCCCGGGTGGAAATAATCAGCCGCAGCTCTCCTGCCTCATTCCTTAGCTCAATGCTGCCTGCCCGGGCGACGTTGCGACGGCCGTAAAAGCCCGGCTCACCGCGTAGCCCGTTTAACATCACCCCAGCATGGGGTGCAATGAAATGCAGACGCTTTCCTGACTGACACGCCCCGAGCGGCAGACTGCCGCCGCCAATACACCAGGGCTTTCCCGGACGTGACCACAGGACCAGGTCGCGATTTTGCCGGTAAGCCTGCGCACGAAGCCGCAACAGAAAACCCTGCAGTTGCTGGGCAGTGTCGCGTAGCTGCTGCCGTTGCTGCCAGCGCTGCCAGCCGTGAAGTGCGCCAAGGCTCAGTATTCCGGCAATCACCATCACCACCAGCAGTTCCGGCAGGGTAAAGCCGCGTAACAAGTGTGTTTTCATCGGGCTAGCGTGCCGGGTGGAGAAAGCGGGGACAAGCGGGTTGTTATGCGGCTGGAAAAAGGGTCACAGAGAGGACGATCATCGGACATCTGGTGGCATGACGCTGCGAGCCATGCCGCATATTTTGACGCAGACAGGTAAAAAAAAGCCCCGGCGTGCAGGGCAGCACCGGGGCTTTTTCACAGCAGGTATCAGATTGCGACAGGCGCTTTGATCGCCGGATGCGGATCGTAACCTTCAATTTCGAAGTCATCAAACTGGTAGTCAAACAGCGAGGCTGGCTTGCGCTTGATCACCAGCTTCGGCAGCGGACGCGGCTCGCGGGTCAGTTGCAGGCGTGCCTGCTCCAGATGATTACTGTAGAGATGGGTATCGCCACCGGTCCAGACAAAGTCACCGACCTGCAGGTCGCACTGCTGCGCCACCATATGTACCAGCAGCGCGTAGCTGGCAATATTAAACGGCAGGCCGAGGAAGATATCGCAGGAGCGCTGGTAAAGCTGACAGGAGAGTTTGCCGTCAGCCACATAGAACTGGAAGAACGCGTGGCACGGTGCCAGCGCCATCTGATCCAGTTCACCGACGTTCCAGGCTGAAACGATAATCCGGCGTGAGTCGGGGTCGCTTTTCAGCTGCGCGATCACCTTGCTGATCTGGTCGATCTGCTCGCCGCTGGCCGTGCCCCAGCTGCGCCACTGTTTGCCATAAACCGGGCCAAGATCGCCCCTTTCATCAGCCCACTCATCCCAGATTGAGACGTTATTTTCCTTCAGGTAACCGATGTTGGTATCACCTTTCAGGAACCACAGCAGTTCATGAATGATTGAACGGATGTGGCATTTTTTAGTGGTGACCAGAGGGAAACCCTCCTGCAGATTGAAACGCATCTGGTGACCAAAAATTGAAAGCGTGCCGGTACCGGTGCGGTCAGCTTTTGGCGTGCCTTCATTCAGCACATGTTGCATCAGGTCCAGATACTGTTTCATTTTTCCTCGCGAAATTGTGGCTGTGGACGACGACGATAGGCCCAAATCATCATGGCAATACCGGCGATAATCATCGGAACGGAGAGAATCTGTCCCATACTGATCCCGCCTTCAAACAGGCCAAGCTGGGCGTCCGGCTGGCGGAAGAACTCGACGATGATACGGAATGCACCGTAACCGATCAGGAACAGGCCAGAGACGCTGCCCATCGGACGCGGCTTACGGATAAACAGGTTAAGGATGATGAACAGCACCACCCCTTCCAGGATCAGTTCATAAAGCTGCGAAGGATGACGCGGCAGGACGCCGTAGGTATTGAGCAGCGCCTGATACTGTGGGTTAGTGGCAGCCAGCGCCACATCTTCGCTGCGTGATCCCGGGAACAGCATGGCAAACGGGAAGCCCGGATCGACACGGCCCCACAGCTCGCCGTTAATGAAGTTGCCGAGACGGCCCGCACCCAGACCAAACGGGATCAGTGGCGCGATGAAATCAGCCACCTGGAAGAAGTTACGTTTGGTACGGCGAGCGAACACCAGCATCACCACAATCACCCCGATCAGGCCACCGTGGAATGACATGCCGCCATCCCAGACTTTGAACAGATAGAGCGGGTTTTCGAGGAACAGCGGTAAATTGTAGAACAGCACGTAACCGATACGCCCGCCCAGAAACACGCCGAGGAAACCGGCATACAGCAGGTTTTCCACTTCCTCTTTTTTCCAGCCGCTGCCAGGCTGATTGGCACGGCGCACCGCCAGCCACATGGCGAAAACGAAGCCTACCAGATACATCAGACCGTACCAGTGCAGCGAAACCGGTCCGATCGAGAAGATCACCGGATCGAACTGCGGAAATGCAATATAGCCGTTATTCATCATTCACCGTCTATTTTTCAACCCTAAAAAGGGGCGTTGTCAGGCACATAAATTAAGGCTGCGCATCATAGCACAGCCGGTTTTGTGAATTGTCCCGCAAATGTAAACGCGGATAACGCCCAGAGTCTGACCCTTCAGGCGTACATTGTTGTAGCCAGACTGGTCATGTACAGCGCGCAACAACCGGAGCGTACACCTGGTACGTGAGGATTGTGAGCACTGCCCGGGGCCAGAATGGCAAATAAAATAGTCTGACCCTTCAGGCGTACATTGTTGCAGCCAGACTGGTCACGGACAGCGCGCAACAACCGGAGCGTACACCTGGTACGTGAGGATTGTGAGCACTGCCCGGGGCCAGAATGGCAAATAAAATAGCCTGACCCGTCAGGCGTACATTGTTGCAGCCAGTCTGGTCATGTACAGCGCGCAACAACCGGAGCGTACACCTGGTACGTGAGGATTGTGAGCACTGCCCAGGACCAGAATGGCAAATAAAATAGCCTGAAGTGGCGCTTAGCGGCCTCCCCGAATCAGCCCGCCCAGTCCACGACGCTCCATAAAGGTCGAAACCAGATGACGAACCTCGGTGGCGGTATGCGCATTCATTCCCTGCTCACTCAACTTTTGCGCTTCTTCATGATCCAGATGGCGCAGCAGGTATTTTACCCGCGGAACGTTTTTACCGTTCATGCTGAGGTGGTGATAACCCATGCCCACCAGCAGCGCGACGCACATCGGATCGCCCGCCATTTCACCACACAGGCAGAGTTCCAGATTGGCCAGACGGGCTTCATGCGCAATGGCATGCAGCGCGCGCAGCATCGCCGGGTGCAGCGAGTCGTAAAGATTGGCCACGCGGGTGTTATTGCGGTCCACCGCCAGCAGATACTGGGTCAAATCGTTGGTGCCGACTGAAACAAAGTCTACGCGCGACGCCAGATGCGGGATCATAAACAGCATCGACGGCACTTCGATCATGATGCCTATGCGCGGCGCGGGAATTGCATAGCCCAGCATCTCTTCCACTTCACGACCGGCGCGATCGATCAGCCGTTTCGCTTCGTCGATTTCATCAATATGACTGATCATCGGCAGCAGAATACTGAGGTTGCCGGATGCTGCATTCGCCCGCAGCATCGCCCGGACCTGCACCAGAAAAATCTCCGGCTGGTCAAGCGTCAGGCGGATACCGCGCCAGCCCAGGCAGGGATTCTCTTCGCTGATCGGCATGTACGGCAGCTGTTTATCTGCTCCGACATCGAGGGTGCGCAGCGTGACGGGCTTGTTGTGAAACAGCTGCAACATGCCCTGATACTGCGCCACCTGCTCCTCTTCTGACGGAAAGCCATTTTGCAGCATGAAGGGAATTTCAGTGCGGTAGAGACCGATGCCGTCAACCCAGCTGCCCAGCGCCTGCTCATGTTCCGGACTTAAACCGGCATTGAGCATCACCTGTACGCGCTCGCCGCTTTTCAGCTCACCCGGTTGATCGACTACTCCTTCCGCCATCTTGCTCAGCGCATTTTCTTCGCTGATCAGACGCTGGTACTCCTGCACCAGCACCGGTTCGGGATCGATTAACAGCTCGCCACGGTAACCATCGACGATCAGCAGCCGTTTATTCAGCTGATGCGGCAGAATATCCGCACCCATCACCGTCGGGATACCCATAGCGCGCGTCAGGATCGCCGCGTGGGAGTTGGCGGCACCATCGCGCACCACCACCCCGGCCAGCCGTTCGTGCGGCAGCTCGGCCAGAGAGGTGGCGGTCAGCTCATCGGCCACCAGCACGAAGCGCTCCGGCCAGGCATTGGTGCCCACTAGCGAATCATCGAGGTGAAATAACAGCCGCTGACCCAGCACCCGCAGATCGCCTGCGCGTTCGCGCAGATAGCTGTCGGTCAGCCGGGCGAACTGTTCGGCAAACTTCTCGATTACCTGTTTAACCGCCCACTCTGCCACCGATCCACGTTCGATCTCATCGAACAGATCTTTCTTCAGTCGGGCATCGGTTAACAGGTGCGAGTAAAGGTCGAAGATCGCCGCGCTCTCTTTCTGCACGCTGGCGCTAAACCGTTTGCTGAAGCGGCGGAACTCACTGGCAGCTTCGCTCATGGCGAGCGACAGGCGTTCACGTTCACGCTGAACATCCAGCGTTGACGCGGCGGAAACCTGATCGAGCAGCGGCTGCGTCTCATCGACCCAGCCCGGTGCCACTGCCACACCGGGTGCTGCCGCAATCGCGCGCACCCGGGTCTGGCGGAACTGGCCAAACAGCTGGCCCATCTGCGATTGCGACAGCAGCGCCGCCATCTGTGTGGCCAGCGTCACCAGAAACGATTCTTCACTCTCATCGAACTGGCGATGTTCACGCTGCTGGACCACCAGCACGCCAAGCAACTGGCGACGGCTGATAACAGGCACGCCGAGGAAGGAGCGATAGCGCTCCTCTTTAACTGCGGGGATATATTTAAAGCTGGGGTGACTCTGCGCGTCGGCAAGGTTGATCGGTTCGGCCAGACGGCCGACTAACCCGACAATGCCTTCGTCAAACGCCAGCGTTACGGTGCGACCACGCGGCTTTTTCAGCCCGCGCGTCGCCATCAGGTAATAGCAGCGACGATCGTGATCGGCGAGGTAAACGGAACAGACTTCCGTTTCCATCGCCAGACAGATCTCATTGACCAGAATGTCGAGTGCTTCATTCAGACGCGGCGCACTCGCCACTTTTTCTACAATTTCGCGCAACTGAGTGAGCATAAAGGGCGTGGCCTATCCTCTCTTACGTCGATGGGCAGGATTGTTTCGCTGCCCCGCACTCTCCTGCATAGACATCACCACGCCAGCGAATTCCTTCATTACCCGACGATAGACGTCGCGCTTGAAGGAGACAACCTGACGCACCGGATACCAGAAGCTCACCCAGCGCCAGCCGTCGAACTCAGGCGTGCTGCTGTGCTGCACATTGATATCCGCGTCATTAGACATTAACTGCAGAAGAAACCACTTTTGTTTCTGGCCGATACATACCGGCTTTGTGTCCCAACGCACCAAACGTTTTGGCAACTTGTAGCGCAACCAGTTACGGGTAGATGCAAGTATTCGAACATCTTTACGGTGTAACCCAACTTCCTCGAACAGTTCGCGATACATCGCCTGTTCAGCGGTTTCACCGGGATTGATGCCTCCCTGAGGAAATTGCCAGGAGTGCTGTCCAAAGCGCCTGGCCCATAACACTTGTCCTTGCCTGTTACAAATTACGATACCAACATTCGGGCGGTAGCCATCATCATCGATCACCGGACTACCTCAAAGCTAAATTTGAATAGCCTGATTGTTTCACACTCCTTACAGGCGGTAAACCACTGGATTCACGGGGTGTTAAGCGTAAAACTTCGGGATAACTCACAGAGAAGCCATTAGTTATAAACAATCGGGGTCAGAAAAGCCGATCTTATTCACCTTTTCTGTGGATAGCTTTGTGCAGAACGCGGGAGTTAACTGAATAACCCTGTCAGGCGCGTCTGCATCGTCAAAAAGCGATAATTAACTATCACTATGATTATAAAGACAAAAATAGATGAGTTAACAAAATACGCTCAGGTTAAATGGCCGATTAAACTGTCCACTCTTTACAGTTGGGCGAATTTTAACCACCCAGCATGTTATCCACAACGAATCGTTCAGCCTTAGGCCAGAGCGGGCAAATTATGGTCAAAAGTGGGAAAGTCAAGGCTGTAAATGGAACCAGTACCGCACAGTCAGGCCGGTTATCCCATTTTTCTGTGGATAACCCGGTATGAGATCCTGTTCATTGTTGCGAGTAAGTTGGGATAACCTGAAGCGTCCGATAATATTGCCAGGGCCAATCGGTAAAAAAAGCACGATCTATCATGTTATTATCCCCACTCAGCACGGTGAATATTTCGGGTAAACCCACTGTGCAACATACTGTATATTTTTTGAGCAATGCGAGTCTTCACTATGAACTACCTGCCAGCACCGCCTGAAGATGAAGCCACCCTGTTAGCCCGGGCAGAGGATTTAGCCGGGTTAACGCTGGAAACGTTGGCCGAACGGGCAGGTCTGACGATGCCTGCCGATCTTAAACGCGATAAAGGCTGGGTGGGTATGCTGCTGGAATGGCATCTCGGGGCCAGCGCCGGTAGCAAAGCCGAACAGGATTTCGCCCATCTCGGCATTGAGCTGAAAACCATCCCGATTGATGCCAGTGGCAAACCGCTGGAAACCACCTTTGTCTGCGTCGCGCCGCTCACCGGTAACAGTGGTGTTACCTGGCAGACCAGCCACGTGCGACACAAACTGGCGCGGGTGTTGTGGATCCCGGTCGAGGGTCAGCGGGACATTCCGCTGCGCCAGCGCCGGGTCGGCGCGCCGCTACTCTGGAGCCCCGACGCGGAGGAAGATGAGATGCTGCGGCAGGACTGGGAAGAGCTGATGGACATGATCGTGCTGGGTCGGGTTGAGCAGATCACGGCACGGCACGGTGCCTGGCTACAAATCCGCCCCAAAGCGGCCAACAGTAAAGCCCTGACCGAAGGAATTGGCGATCGCGGCCAACCGATCCTAACCTTACCGCGCGGTTTCTACCTGAAAAAGAGTTTT
This sequence comes from Pantoea sp. AN62, assembly GCF_050432985.1. NCBI lineage: Bacteria > Pseudomonadati > Pseudomonadota > Gammaproteobacteria > Enterobacterales > Erwiniaceae > Pantoea > Pantoea sp. AN62. Next base: position 98,529 of record NZ_JBNPYB010000009.1, read on the forward strand.
ACCGGACCGCTGCTGGCGCGCCACTTCCTGCTTTAACAATGACATTCTGATCTGACGTGGCGCAATTTTGTGGGAGAGAAGCAAATTCAGTGCGTATAATCCCCGTTTAATTTTCGTTTAGGATTGAATGTAGGTATGTTTGAGTGGATTGCCGATCCCAATGCCTGGCTGGCACTGGGAACCCTGACCATCCTTGAGGTGGTGCTGGGTATTGATAACATTATTTTCCTGTCGTTAGTGGTCGCTAAACTGCCAAAGCATCAACAAGCCAGCGCGCGCCGTATCGGTTTGTTAGGCGCAATGTTAATGCGTCTGGCCCTGCTGGCCTCTATTGCCTGGGTCGCCCGACTGACGAATCCGCTGTTTACCCTGATGGACCATGCGTTCTCTGCCCGCGATCTGATCCTGCTGTCTGGGGGTCTGTTCCTGCTGTGGAAATCGAGCATGGAGATCCACGAAACCATTGAAGGTAACGAAGCGGAACAAAAATCTAACGTCCATTCGTTCCTTGGTGCAATCGTGCAGATCATGCTGCTGGATATTATTTTCAGCCTCGATTCGGTGATTACCGCCATCGGCCTCTCCGATCATCTGTTTATCATGATGGCTGCGGTAGTGATCGCGGTGCTGATGATGATGTTCGCAGCCCGTAGCATTGGTGAGTTCGTTGAGCGCCATCCGTCGGTCAAAATGCTGGCATTAGCCTTCCTGATTCTGGTCGGTTTCACCCTGATTCTGGAGAGTTTCGCGGTTCATGTACCAAAAGGTTACATTTATTTCGCGATGTTCTTCTCAATGGCGGTTGAATGCCTTAACCTGATGCGCAGTAAGAAAAAAACCGCATAGAAAAGTCAAGGGCGAGCGTGCTCGCCCGCAAATTTTCAGATTCCTACGATTAACCCGGCCGGCAAAACGATTTATTACTACACTTTTTGCAGTCGATGATGTGTGGAGATGAGGCGTGATGAAAGGATGGGCAGGTATCGCCATTGTGGCACTAACCGCAGCGATGTTAAGCGGATGCAGTTCTGATTATGTAATGGCAACGAAAGATGGCCGGATGATTATGACCGAAGGTAAGCCGACCATTGATAAAGAGACCGGGCTGGTGCAGTACACCGATCAGTCGGGTCACGCAGTACAGATTAACGGCGATGAGGTCTCGACCATCATTGAACGCTAAGTGCGAAATTGTCTCGCCTGCCACAGATTCCCCGCTGGCAGGCGATTTCCCCGACTTTTCCCCCTTCCTTCCCCGCCATTGCTCGCGCTATAGTCCCTGAGGACACAACATTCCATTCCATAAAGAAAAGGAAGCTGGCAATGCACTATCATCGTATTCCCCATAGCACGCTGGAAGTGAGTCAGCTGGGGTTGGGCACCATGACGTTTGGCGAGCAGAACAGTGAAGCCGACGCCCATGCCCAACTGGATTTGGCTATTCGTTCCGGCATTAATTTTATTGATACCGCCGAAATGTATCCGGTACCACCGCGTCCGGAAACCCAGGGTCTGACCGAACAGTACATTGGCAGCTGGCTGAAGCAGCGCGGCAGCCGTGACAAAATCATTCTGGCCAGCAAAGTGTCGGGCCCGTCGCACGGTAATGATGCGTCGATTCGCCCTAACATGGCGCTGGATCGCAAGAACATCCGTGAAGCGCTGGATGCCAGCCTGAAACGCCTGAATACCGACTATCTCGATCTTTATCAGCTGCACTGGCCGCAGCGTCAGACCAACTATTTTGGCAAGCTGGGCTATCAGTACAGTGAAACCACCGCCCAGGTGACGCTGCTGGAGACGCTGGAAGCGCTGACCGAGCAGGTTCGCGCCGGTAAGATTCGCTATATCGGGGTGTCGAATGAAACCGCATGGGGCGTAATGCGCTATCTGCAACTGGCGGAGAAGCATGAACTGCCGCGCATCATCAGCATCCAGAACCCCTACAGCCTGCTGAACCGCAGCTTTGAAGTGGGCCTGGCCGAAATCAGCCAGCATGAAGGGGTTGAGTTGCTGGCTTACTCCAGCCTGGCGTTCGGTACTCTGAGCGGTAAGTATCTGAATGGCGCGCAGCCTGCCGGTGCCCGTAATACCCTGTTCAGTCGCTTTACCCGCTACAGCGGCGAGCAGTCGCAGCAGGCGATTGCCGAGTATGTGGCGTTAGCCCGCCAGCACCAGATTGATCCGTCACAGATGGCATTGGCTTATGTGCGTCAGCAGCCGTTTGTTGCCAGCACCCTGCTCGGTGCGACCACGCTTGAGCAGCTGCAGACCAATATCGACAGCTTCAATCTGACGTTAAATGCAGAGATTCTGGAAGGCATTGAGGCGATCCACCGCCGTTATACCTATCCGGCACCCTGAGTCCTCCGCTGCCGGCCGCCACGAGTGCGGCTGGCACACCTTATATATCCCGATAATAGAGCTGCACGCGCTTATCGGGATACTCCAGCGCCTCGCCCTGCGGCTGCCAGCCAAAACGGTCATAGTAGCCGCTGAAGGTCGACCATAACCACAACCGCGAATACCCCTGATCCTGGGCGTGTGCAATCACCCGCTGCTGCAACGCGTCGCTGACGCCTTTGCCGCGCGCGGGCGCATCGACATACAGTGCGGCCAGCCACGGGAACAGATCCTGACGGCTGATCAGATCGCATCGCCAGAAACCTGCCGTGCCGATCGCCTTGCCTGCCTCAACGGCGACAAAAGTGACCGGGAAATCGGCGCCGCTCAGGCTGCTGGCGACGATGCTGGCGAAGAAGTCACGGCTGTTGGGTTCGCCGAAAGCGCGCCACTGCCATTCGGTAATCTGATCGGCAAAATGGGGCACGGCGCTGAGCGGCACAATCTCCATTACATCAGTTTCCCCTGGAAGATCGGCACTGAATCAAATAGGTAACCGTCGAAGTCAGGCGCATCCGCATCGGACAGCTCAAGCAGCGTATTCTTCACATTCTCAAGATGCTGCCAGGTGGCCTGCCATGCGCCCATCACATCGCGACGACGCAGAGCGGCCAGAATGGTCTGGTGATCGCCCAGCCATTTCAGGCGGTAGGCGCGGGTTTCAAACTGGGGGCGCAGTTGCTGCCACAGCGGACTGCTGTCGTGATGACGCCAGATACTGGTGACGGTGTCGAGCAGCATCTGATTCTGACTGGCTCCCGCCAGCAGCAGATGAAATAACTTGTCGTTATCCTGACTGCTGTCGTTGGCGGCGATGGCCCGCTGCTCCTGCTCCAGCGTGCGGCGCAGATTTTCAATATCCGCTTTGGTGGCCATTTTAGCGGCAAACGCGGCGATGTTGCTTTCCAGCAACTGGCGCGCCTGCAGCATTTCAAACGGACCGACATCGCTGCGGAAAAAGGCCTCTTCTTCATCATCGCTGGCGGAGGGAATGCGCATCACGTAGACGCCGGAACTCTGGCGAATATCCACCGTTCCTTCCAGCTCCAGCATTAATAGCGCTTCGCGGACGATGGTCCGGCTGACGCCCCAGGTTTCAGCCAGCTGGCGTTCAGGCGGCAGGCGCGATCCCACCGGATAGTGTCCGTCGCAGATTTGCTGGCGCAGATGCTGACCAATTTCCTGATACTGTTTTTTTTCTTGCGGCGCTTCGGCTTTGTCCACGCTGTCACCCTTTGCAATCATTGCGCTAACGGCATTGCCGCCGTTCCCTGCGCGACAATGCCCGCGAGCCAGAGAAGTGACCCGCAAACTGAGACTCAGTGTATCAAAGCCAGCGCCTGATCGAGTACCTTTGCGCCATTCAGGGTGCCATAGGCAACAGAATCGATTACCGCAATCGGCAACTGATAGCTGTCGGTCAGTTTTTTGTTCGCTTCCAGCTTAAAGCGCACCTGCGGCCCCAGCAGCACCGCCACCACCTCGTGGCCGTAATTTTGCAGCTCCTCTTGCAGGTTCTGCTCGGGAATGGCGTAGATGTGGAAGGCTAATCCACGCGCGGCGGCCTCTTTTTCCATCCGCGTTACCACCATTGAGGTCGACATGCCTGCGGCACAGGCCAGCACAATACGTTTCATCCTCGCTTCCTCTTGTTATTTCGGCTCATCATCAAGCCACAGGGTAAATTGCTGACTGTCGCGCAGCGCCCGGAACCAGTGGGCGGATTTCTTCATGCGACGCTGACGCTGGTTATCTAAGTCGATTTCGATCAGGCCATAGCGGTTTTTGAAGGCGTTCATCGGCGAGACGTTGTCGGTGAAGGCCCACAGCATATAGCCCTGACAGTTGATGCCCGCCTGATGCGCACGGACCGCCTGATGCAGGTGCTCGCTGATAAAGTGAATGCGGTAGTCGTCCTGAATTTCCCCCTCAGCGTTTTTAAATTGCGCTTCGTTTTCGACGCCCATTCCGCTCTCGGCGACAAACCACGGGATGTTGCCGTACTCATCACGCATCCGCTGCGCCATATCCCAGATGATTTCCGGCTGAATTTCCCAGCCGCGTGAACGGTTCATCCGCCGGCCCGGCAATTCAAAGTGCTCGTAATAGCAGGCAGGATGGAACGGCGTATCGGGATGCCAGGCACGGGACGGCGCCTTCACGCGGTGCGGATAGTAAAGGTTAAGCCCGACCTCATCGACGGTATTGGCGGCGATGATCGCCAGCTCCTCCGCTGTGGCCTGCCACTCAATCTGATGTTTATCCAGCAGCGCCAGCAGCTCCGCCGGGTACTCGCCTTTGATAGCCGGATCGAGAAACACCCGGTTATAGAACAGGTCGTAGATCTGCGCCGCCTTCTGGTCATGCGCGGCCGACGAGCGTGGATAGGTCACCTCCGGGTTGAGGATGGTCCCGATACGACCGGCATAGCCTTGCTGGCGAAACAGCTGCACCACCCGCGCGGTGGCGAGATTTTTGTGGTGGTTCCACTGCATCCATTTATGGGTGTTCTGCTCGTACGGCCAGCGCAGCGCGTCGAGATAGACCCGGGTCTGCACCACAATCGGCTCATTAAACACAAACCAGCGCGTTACCCGGCCGGCATAGCGTTTAAATACCTGCTCGACGTAACGGATAAACAGTTCAACCACGTGCTTTGACTGCCAGCCGCCATACTGCTCCAGCAGCGTAGCGGGCAGCTCGTAATGCTCCAGACAGAGCATCAGTTCAATGCCCTGGCGCTGCATTTCATCAATCAGCCGGTCATAGTAAGCCGCGTACTCCTCATCCACCGTGGCGCTTTCATAATCGGTGAGAAAGCGCGACCAGTTGATTGAGGTGCGGTAGTGGGTCAGCCCGCTGGCCTTCATCAGCGCTACATCTTCAGCAAAGCGGTTAATGAAGTCGGTCGCCACGGCCGGACCATAGCCCTGATGCCAGACGTGCCGATCCTGCTGATACCAGGCATCCGGCCACGAATCCTGCCCGGCTTTTTTGCCACTCCAGCCCTCGGTTTGCCAGGCTGACGCGGCGGCGCCAAGGATAAAATTCTGCGGGATCTGAATAAGCTGGCGACTCATAACACCTCCGATTGGTTTCGGGCCAGTTCAGGTTGTTGATTCTTCGCTTCGGCGGCATCGGCGCGACGGGCTGCCACTTTGACAAACGGCAGGTAGATCAGCACCGACACCATAATGCAGATAATCTGGGTCACCACCGCGCCCATCGATCCCGCAGTCGACAGCCAGGCGTTAATGATCGGCGGCGTGGTCCACGGCACCATCACCACCGCTTTGCCGGCAAACCCCATCACTGTGGCGAAATAGCCGATTGAGCCGGTTACCAGCGGCGTGATGATGAACGGGATCGCCAGGATCGGATTGAGCATAATCGGCATGCCAAATATTACCGGCTCATTGATATTGAAAATGCCGGGACCGAACGAGAGCTTGGCGATTTCGCGCATCTCTTTACGGCGCGTCGCCAGCATCACCGCGGTCAGCAGGCCGATAGTCAGGCCGGACCCGCCAATGCTCATATAGACATCCCAGAACGGCATGGTGATGATATTCGGCGCCTCTTTACCCTGCTCAAAGGCGGTCATATTGACCATAATCGCCCCCAGCAGCAGCGGTTCACGAATCGGTTTCACCATCTGATTACCGTGAATGCCGATCACCCAAAATAGCTGGGCGACGAACATCAGAATCAGAATTCCCCACAGGCTCTGTACCACCGACTCCAGCGGTTGCTGCACCACCTGATAGACCGCGTCATACAGATACATGCCGGTAACGCGATGGAAAATAAAGCCAAAGGTGGCGACCAGCGTCACGGTGATAATTGACGGGATCAGCGCGGAGAAAGAGGCGGCAACGTTGGGCGGCACGGTGTCCGGCATCTTAATTTTCAGCCGCTCAACCTGCTCGAGCCGGCAATAGATCTCTACCGACAGGATGGCGATAAACATGCCGAGAAACAGGCTCTTGGTATCGGAGAATTGTTTAGCCAGCACGTCGGTGACCAGATGCATCTGACCGTCGACCATCATCTGTAAAGTGGTCGGCGTCACGGACACAAAGCAAATGATCGCCAGCAGGCCAGGGAACAAGGTTTTGATGCCGTTGATGCGGCCAAGCTCGATGCCAATCAGGAACACCGCGCCAATGTTGAGGAAGCTGAGCGTGGCGTAGTTAATGCTGCTGGTGATCGGTTTCAGGTCGGCTAAAAATCCCAGTGCAGCAAAGCTGGCGAGGCCATTTTTACTGTCCAGCACCATGTTAGAGATCAGCACTGAGAAAGCGCCAACGATGATCACCGGCATCAGGGTGATGAACGAGGCTTTGATCGCCATGATGTAGCGATAACTATTGAAGCGGGTGGCAAAGCTGCCCAGGGAATCGATAAGGCGGTCCTGTAGAGACATGGGTCAACCCTCAGAGATGTAAGATCGGCATTCCAGTAGTGGTCGGTATCTTCCCGGTTAGTGGCATACCAAAATGACGATTCTTAACCATTCTTTCTGTGACAAAGCTCCCGGAAACGTTTTTTGGCATTCCAGTATGATTAAAAAAGCCAATTTGGCATACCAATAGCGAGGATTGTATGGATTTCGAACAAACCATGATGGAATTGCTGATCAATGCGGGTGAAGCACGATCGTCAGCGATGATGGCGATCCAGTCTGCGCGTCAGCGTGACTGGTCGGCTGCCGACGCGGCGCTGACCGCCTCCGATGCCGCAGCAAAACAGGCGCACAAGATTCAGACGCAGTTGATTGGCGCGGATGAAGGCAGCGGCAAACTGCCGGTGACGCTGATCCTGGTGCATGCTCAGGATCACTTAATGAATGCGATGCTGTGTCGCGATCTGGCGGAGGAGATGGTGATGCTGCGTAAAGAGCTGTTTAACGCACAGGCGGCAGCAGGTACCGCCTGAGCAAGCGGTTAGCCGCCTTCCAGCGCCAGTAATTCCTGGATAGTCTGCGCGCGACGGATCTCGCGCGGCTGCCCCTGTTCGAACAGCACTTCCGGGATCAGTGGACGGCTGTTGTAGTTCGATGACATAGATGCGCCATACGCGCCGGTGTCATGAAATACCAGATAATCACCGACCTGCGCAGCCGGAATCGCACGGGTATCGACTTTGCCGCCTTCCAGCTGGGTAAAGACGTCGCCCGACTCACACAGCGGCCCCGCCACTACGCTGTCGAGGGTCTGCTGCTCATCAATCTGACGCCCGTCGTCCGCCATCAGCGAGATATGGTGATAGCTGCCATACATTGATGGGCGCATTAAATCGTTGAATCCGGCGTCGACCAGCACAAAGTGGCGGCTGCCCATCGCTTTGACCGCCCGCACCTGCGACACCAGCACGCCCGATTCGGCCACCAGAAAACGGCCCGGCTCAATCTCCAGTTTGACGGCGTGGCCCAGATGCTGAGCAATGCGCTGACGCGCAGCATCCCACAGGCCAAAATAGTGATCGGTATCGATCGCCTCTTCACCGTAGCGATAAGGAATCGACAGGCCGCCGCCCGCTGAGATCGCCGTCAGATCCTGACCAAACTCCACCACCAGACTGACCATCGCATCACACACCTGTTGCAGATGGGCGTAATCGACCCCGGAACCGATGTGCATATGAATCCCCACCAGCCGCAGACCGTACTGCTGGATCGCCGCCAGCGCTAAAGCCAGATCGCCATGCCAGATTCCGTGCTTGCTGTTTTCGCCGCCGGTATTGGTTTTCTGACTGTGGCCGTGCCCGAAACCGGGATTAACCCGCAGCCATACCGCATGACCCGGCGAGACAGCGCCCAGCTGATGCAGCATATCGACCGAACCGGCATTAACCGGCACCTGCAGCGCCGCAACCCGCTCCAGCGTCGGCTGATCAAACAGATCAGCGGTAAAGACGATCTCATCTCCGCCCGGCTGATACCCCGCCACCAGCGCACGTTCAATCTCACCCAGCGATACCGAGTCTACCTTTACTCCGGCCGCCCGCATCAGGCGCAGGATATGAATATTTGAACAGGATTTCTGGGCGAAACGCACCACATCAAACGCCTGTAACTGGGCGATGCGTGCCTGAATGATCTGCGCATCGTAGGCCCAGAAAGGCCCGGCATAGCGGCGTGCCAGCGGCAGCAGATGCGTGACGTTGAGCGCGGTTTCGGTGGTCTGTAAGGAACGGGGCATGAGGGATCTCCTGTGGCAATAACCGCATTAAGCCAGAATCGTGTCATAGCGAAAAATATCTGTTTTAATAGCATCTATGCAAAACTGATATGGCATCACCTGATGGCGAACATTAACTGGCGACACATCGAAATTTTTCACGCGGTGATGACCAGCGGTAACCTGACGCAGGCCGCGACGCTGCTGCACACCTCTCAGCCTACGGTCAGTCGGGAACTGGCGCGGCTGGAGCAGCAATTGGGGCTACAGCTGTTTGGTCGGGTACGCGGACGTCTGCAGCCTACGGTACAGGGGCTGCGCCTGTTTGAAGAGGTTCAGCGTTCCTGGTACGGGCTGGATCGCATTATGGAGGCGGCTGATAATCTGCGTCAGTTTCGTCAGGGTGAGCTTTCTGTCGCCTGTCTGCCGGTGTTTTCGCAGTCGCTGCTGCCGCCGCTGTGTCAGCCTTTTTTGCAGCGCTACCCGGATGTCAGCCTGAATGTGATTCCGCAGGAGTCGCCACTGCTGGAGGAGTGGTTATCGGCGCAGCGCTATGACCTCGGCTTAACCGAAACTCAGCATGCGCCGGCCGGCACTGACCGCCATGCGCTCTTAACCTGCGATGAAGTCTGCGTGTTGCCGCCTCAGCATCCACTGAGCCAGCGGGCCGTGCTGACGCCGCAGGATTTTGCCGGTGAGAATTATGTCAGCCTGTCGCGCACCGACAGTTATCGCCAGCTGCTGGATGCGTTGTTTCATGAGCAGGATGTTGAGCGTCGTCTGGTGCTGGAGACCCACAGCGCCGCCTCCGTCTGTGCGATGGTCAGGGCGGGCGTCGGGGTATCGATCGTTAATCCGCTGACGGCGCTCGATTATGCCGACAGCGGTGTGGTGATGCGGCGATTCAGCGTTTCGGTACCGTTTACCGTCAGCCTGGTCAGACCGCATCACCGCCCCGCCTCGGCGCTGGTCGATGCGTTTGTCAGACATCTGCAGCAGCAGGTGGCTGACTTCCCGGCGCGCATCGCCGCCCGCTTAGCTTAAGCGCGCACCGCAGACGTTGCGCCACCCGATTTGCGGAAGGTGATCAGGCAAACCAGCAGACCGATCAGTGCCAGCACGGCGGCGGCAACCGGCACCGCCGTCAGGCCGTAGCCCCGACCAATCACTGCCCCACCGACCCAGGCACCCAGCGCATTACCAACGTTGAACGCTGAAATGTTCAGGGTCGACACCAGATTGGGAGCCTCTTTACCGTGGCGTACCACGTTAATCTGCAGACCCGGCACGGTAGCAAAGGTGGCCATCGCCCACAAGAACAGAGTGATCTCCGCCAGCCACAGCGCATGGCTGGTCCAGCTAAACAGCAGGGAGAAGATCGCAATCAGCGAGAAGCTAAGGATCAGGCTGAAGGAGACTTTCCAGTCCGCCATCTTGCCGCCCAGAATATTGCCGACCGTCAGGCCTGCGCCAATCAGGAACAGCGTCCAGCTGACGCCACGGTCGCTGATGCCGGTCACCTGTAACAGCAGCGGCGCGATATAACTGAACAAGGCAAACATTGCCGCGGCAAAAAACACCGTCATCAGCAGCGACAGCCACAGTTTACCGTTGGCCAGCGCGCTCACTTCACTCGCCAGGTCGACCGGTTTTTCCTGCTTGTTATTCGGCAGGCTGACAATCAGGGCGATGAAGGCCAGTACGCCGATGACCGCTACGCCCCAGAAGGTAGCACGCCAGCCAAACAGCTGACCAAACCAGGTGCCAAGCGGCACGCCCAGCACGTTCGCCAGCGTGAGACCGGTAAACATCAGCGCCACGGCAGAAGCCTGACGACCTGGTGCTACCAGACTGGCTGCGACCACCGCACCAATGCCAAAGAAAGCACCGTGACACAGCGCGGTTACAATGCGCGCCAGCATCAGCAGGTTATAGTTGTACGCCAGCGCGCACAGCAGGTTGCCGACGATGAAGATCACCATCAGCAGCGTCAGCGTCTTTTTACGCGGCAACCGGGCGGTCAGCAGCGCCATAATCGGTGCGCCAATCGCCACGCCCAACGCATAGCCGCTGATTAACCAGCCCGCTGACGGAATCGACACCTGAAGATCGGCCGCCACGTCCGGCAGCAGCCCCATAATGACGAACTCGGTGGTGCCGATGGCGAACGCACTCAACGCCAGCGCCAGTAACGCTACAGGCATAACATTTCTCCCAATACCATGAAAATGCAGGTGAACCGCGCGAACGCGTGGCCCAATCGACGCTTATTAAAATTTGATCTGCGTCACGCTGGCTATTACAGCACAGCCGCTGGAGCCCATATACCCCAATAGCAGCAAAGGATTATTGCCACACCAGCAATAATTTCTGTCATCAATCCGCCAGACGCTCATCTCCGGCATGGTGGAAAAATCCAGGAATCACCGCCGCAGGCAATCTCTGGTTGTCATTTGCCCGTCACCCGTTACCCTTTTTAATGTGTCAGCAATAAATAAAATTTTAGCGTTGCCGATAACCCCATTATGAAACGCCAGGTGATGTGATCGAATTCTGACGCGGGGAGAAAGAATGCAACGGCTCATTGCCTTGATGGTTTTTGCTTTAACCGGCTGCTCGGTTGGCCACTATGAGTACAGTAAAGAGGCCGAAAAGCGGGTCGATATGACCGTGACCGGCATTCCTACCGTGCTCGGCTTAGGCACGCTGGGTACCACGATTCCGCTGACGGCGGAATACAGTCTGACCGCCGCGCACGTGGCGAAATTTTCACTTTACCGGGTCAAAGCCTGGCATCCGCAATGCGATCTGGCGGTGGTCTACCACAAAAACAGCGAGGCAAGCCTGCCACCCAGCTTTCGCAACAGTCATATCGGCGATCGGGTCAATCTGTACGGCTACAGCTTTATTTCGGCGATGCCGGTCAGTTCCAGCGGCCAGAACCTGATCAATACCACGCTGGCGAACAGCTGGAACAAGGCGGACTGCGTGGTGGTGGCGGCCAATGCTGGAGTGGTGAAAGGGATGTCGGGCGGCGCGGTGTATAACGCCTCTGACGATACGCTGGCGGGAGTAATCATCGGCTACAGCGACCGTATTAATGACAATACCAGCGGCAAAACTCTGTATAAGAACGTGGCGCTGTATGTACCTTATGCGCGGTTTCAGCAGTGGCTGGATGGCGTAGTGAAGTCGTGACCGCCGTTGTCTGAACCGGACAGCGACGAAAAAAAAGGCCGGAGTCTCCGGCCTTTCTGCATTCTGCTTAACGCAAAGTGACTTACTTGCTGCCCGGACGCAGCGCCGGGAACAGGATCACGTCGCGGATGGTGTGGCTGTTGGTAAACAGCATGACCATACGGTCGATACCGATACCGAGACCCGCAGTAGGCGGCAGACCGTGTTCCAGCGCAGTGACGTAATCTTCGTCGTAGAACATCGCTTCGTCATCGCCCGCATCTTTGGCATTCACCTGCTGCAGGAAACGCTCAGCCTGATCTTCCGCATCGTTCAGCTCGGAGAAGCCGTTACCGATTTCACGGCCGCCGATGAAGAACTCAAAGCGATCGGTGATCTCTGGATTCTGATCGTTACGACGCGCCAGCGGTGATACTTCAGCCGGATATTCGGTGATGAAGGTTGGCTGAATCAGATGCGCTTCTGCCGTCTCTTCGAAGATCTCGGTGACCACACGGCCCAGTCCCCAGCTCTTCTCGACTTTAATGTGCAGCGATTCAGCGATCGCTACCGCTTTATCAAAGTCTTCCAGATCGGCCAGGTCGGTTTCCGGACGGTATTTCTTGATCGCTTCGCGCATCGTCAGTTTTTCAAACGGCTTACCGAAATCGAACTGATGTTCGCCATACGGCACCACGGTGGTACCCAACACATCCTGTGCCAGCGTACGGAACAGGCTTTCGGTCAGCTCGATCAGATCTTTGTAATCCGCATACGCCATATAGAGTTCCATCATGGTGAACTCAGGGTTATGACGTGGCGAAATGCCTTCGTTACGGAAGTTACGGTTGATCTCGAACACCCGATCAAAGCCCCCTACCACCAGACGCTTCAGATAGAGTTCCGGGGCAATACGCAGGTACATATCGATGTCCAGCGCATTGTGATGGGTGATAAACGGACGCGCCGATGCGCCGCCTGGGATCACCTGCATCATCGGAGTTTCCACTTCCATAAAGTCGCGGCTGACCATGAACTGGCGGATACCGGCCATGATTTGCGAGCGAATTTTGAAGGTGTTACGGGATTCATCGTTGGCGATCAGATCGAGGTAGCGCTGACGATAACGGGTTTCCTGATCGGCCAGGCCGTGGAACTTATCCGGTAACGGACGCAGGGCTTTGGTCAGCAGACGCAGCTCAGAACAGTGAATCGACAGTTCGCCGGTTTTGGTTTTGAACAGCTTGCCGCGCGCGCCAAGGATATCGCCGAGGTCCCACTTTTTGAACTGCTCGTTGTAGATCCCTTCGGCCAGATCGTCACGCGAGACATAGAGCTGAATGCGTCCGCCAACGTCCTGCAGGGTAACGAATGACGCTTTACCCATGATACGACGGGTCATCATGCGTCCGGCAACGCTGACTTCAATGCCCAGATCTTCCAGTTCTTCGTTGCTCTTCTCGTCATAGCGTTCATGCAGCTGGTTCGAGAGGGTGTCACGACGGAAATCGTTAGGAAACGCCACGCCATTTGCACGCAGCGCGCTCAGCTTTTCGCGACGCGTTTTCAGTTCGTTGTTTAACTCAAGTGCGGCGTCAGCGCTCTGCGGTTGTTGTTCAGACATGTCGGTTCCTTATAACCCTGCTTTTAAACTAGCTTCAATGAATCGATCCAGATCGCCGTCCAGCACCGCCTGGGTGTTGCGCGTTTCCACACCGGTACGCAGATCTTTAATGCGCGAATCGTCGAGCACGTAAGAACGGATCTGGCTGCCCCAGCCGATGTCGGACTTGTTGTCCTCCAGCGCCTGTTTCTCAGCATTTTTCTTTTGCATCTCAAGCTCGTACAGCTTCGCCTTCATCTGCTTCATCGCCTGATCTTTGTTCTTGTGCTGAGAACGGTCGTTCTGGCACTGGGTCACGGTGCCGGTCGGAATATGGGTAATACGTACCGCAGATTCCGTCCGGTTAACGTGCTGGCCGCCGGCACCGGAGGCGCGATAGACGTCAATGCGCAGATCGGCGGGGTTGATGTCGATATCAATATCGTCATCCACTTCCGGATAGATAAAGGCTGAGCTGAAGGAGGTGTGACGACGACCGCCGGAGTCGAACGGGCTCTTACGCACCAGGCGATGCACGCCGGTTTCGGTACGCAACCAGCCAAAGGCGTAATCGCCTGACACACGAATGGTCACGGATTTAATACCCGCCACTTCGCCTTCAGACTCTTCAATAATTTCAGTTTTGAAGCCACGGGCTTCAGCCCAACGCAGATACATACGCATCAGCATGCTGGCCCAGTCCTGCGCTTCGGTACCGCCGGAGCCCGCCTGCAGATCGATATAACAGTCGGCGCTGTCGTACTCACCGGAGAACATGCGGCGGAATTCGAGTTCGCCCAGTTTGCTTTCGAGGCCATCCAGCTCGGCCACCGCTTCGTTGAACGTCTCTTCGTCGTCCGCTTCGACTGCCAGCTCCAGCAGACCCTGGACATCTTCCAGGCCTTGCGTCATCTGATCGAGAGTGTCAACAATCGCTTCAAGCGAGGAGCGCTCTTTGCCCAGTGCCTGGGCGCGTTCCGGTTCGTTCCACACGTCTGGCTGTTCCAGCTCGGCGTTTACTTCTTCGAGGCGTTCTTTCTTGGCATCGTAGTCAAAGATACCCCCGAAGAACGTCGCTGCGCTCACTGAGGTCCTGAATACGGTTTTTGACCGGGTTGATTTCAAACATGGCTTTAGCGTCTTTTTTGCGTTCGATGGGACAGGAAAATTAACGCATAAGTTTACCCGAAACTGACGACAGTTTGTAGCGCTGATGCGGTGGTGGCGCGGCGATCGATTAACCGCGTGGCGAGTGGTGTTTCACCAGAGGAAAAGAAGGCGGTCCTGAGCCCGGCGGGCGGCCGCGCGCTGCCGCACGACCGCCGCCAGAGGTCAGTTAATCGGCCAGAGATGATCAATGATCAGCTGCACCGAACGGTTCCCGCGATATTCATTGATATCCAGTTTGTAGGCCAGCTCGACCTGACGTACGCTGGTGTCGGGCCACAGTGTGGTATCGACATTGAAGGCGATGCCATCAATCAGCGGGCCGCCGCCCAGCGGTTCCACCATCACTTTCAGATGCCGCTCGCCGACCAGCCGCTGCTGTAACAGCTTAAATTTGCCGTCGAACGCTGGCTCCGGGAACGCCTGGCCCCAGGGACCCGCTTCACGCAGCATCTCAGCGGTCTGCAGGGAAAATTCCTGCGGCTGCAGCGCGCCATCGGACCAGATGATGCCCTGCAGCGAGTCGCCATCCAGCCATTCGCCGACCAGTTCGGCAAAACGCTGGCGAAACTCCTCATAGCGTGCGGTTTCCAGCGACAGTCCCGCCGCCATTGCATGGCCGCCAAACTTCAGCATCAGCCCTGGATTCAGCGTATCGAGCCGCTCCAGCGCATCACGCAGATGCAGACCGGCAATCGAGCGGCCGGAGCCTTTCAGCGTGCCGTCACCGGCTGGCGCAAAGGCAATCACCGGGCGATGGAAGCGCTCTTTCAGCCGCGAGGCCAGAATCCCGACCACGCCCTGATGCCACTCCGGATGATAAAACGCCAGCCCCAGCGGCAGGTCGCTCTGTTCACGTTCCAGCGCCTGACACAGTGCCAGCGCTTCGCTCTGCATGCCCTGCTCAATCTCTTTACGCGTCTGATTCAGCGCATCCAGTTCGCTGGCTAACATCCGCGCCTGGCTGAGATCGTCGGTCATCAGTAACGCCACCCCGACTGACATATCATCCAGCCGCCCTGCCGCATTGAGCCGTGGTCCAAGCGCAAAGCCGAGATCGCTGGCCGCCAGCTGGCGCGCATCGCGGTTGGCAATCTCCAGCAGCGCACGAATGCCGGGACGGCATTTACCGGCGCGAATCCGGCTCAGTCCCTGCCACACCAGAATGCGGTTATTGACGTCGAGCGGCACCACATCGGCTACCGTGCCAAGCGCCACCAGATCCAGCAGTTCAGCCAGATTGGGTTCGCTGCGGGTTGTGCCAAACCAGCCCTGCGTCCGCAGATAAGCGCGCAGGGCCAGCATCAGATAGAAGGCGACGCCGACACCGGCCAGCGCGCGGGAAGGAAAATTGCAGTCCGCCAGGTTAGGATTGACGATCGCTTCCGCCGCCGGCAGGGTCTCACCCGGCAGGTGGTGATCGGTGATCAGCACCGGAATGCCGTGCTGATGTGCACATTTCACGCCAGCATGCGACGAGATGCCGTTATCCACCGTCAGGATCATCGCCGCACCGCGCGCACGCGCCTGTTCAACCACTTCCGGGCTGAGACCATAGCCATCTTCGAAGCGGTTCGGCACCAGATACTGCACGTTGCTGCCGCCCATGCTGCGCAGCGCCATCACCGTCAGCGCGGTACTGGTCGCGCCGTCGGCATCAAAATCGCCCACCACCATAATGCGACGGCCATCGAGCAGCGCCTGATGCAGCAACGCTACCGCGCTATCGATTCCGCTCAGCGCCTGGAACGGCAGCAGGTTTTTCGCGCCGCGCTCCAGCTCAGCCGCGTCGCGTACCCCGCGCTGCAGATAAAGACGTTTCAGCAGCGGCGGCAGGGTTGCCGGCAGCGCATCTTCGACCGTCACCTCACGGCGACGCAGTTCCACTTCGTTTTTTACCACCGATTAACCACCACGTTTTTGATTATCCAGTACCTGCTTCAGCTCCTGCGGACCCTGATAGCCCGGAATCATCATGCCGCTGTCGGTCAGGATGGCTGGCGTGCCCTGAATGCCAAACAGCACCCCGAGCTTGTAATGCTGTTCAATATTGATTTTGCAGCTGTCAGGCGCGGTCATTTTCGGCGCATCGCCCTTCATCGCATCATCAAAGGCTTTATTACGATCGGCGCTGCACCAGATCGCTTTCATCGCGCCTTCAATCTGACCATGCAGTCCTTCACGTGGGAACGCCAGGTAGCGCACGGTGATACCCAGCGCATTGTAGTCCGCCATCTGCTCATGCAGTTTGCGGCAGTAGCCACAGGTAATGTCGGTAAACACCGTCACCACATGCTGCTCTTTCGGCGCTTTGTAGACGATCATTTCCGGCACCAGCGCCTCGACTTTTTTATCGAGCAGCTTATTGGTTACGTTGACCGGTTGCGCACCGCTGACGTCATACAGCGGGCCCTGAATCATGTGTTTGCCATCATCGGTCACGTAGAGCACGCCGCTTTCCGACAGCACGGTTTTAAAGCCCGGCAGCGGCGATGAGGTAATCTCAGTCTGATTTAAGCCGAGCTTTTTCAATGATTGCTGAATGGCGCTGTCATCGGCCTGTGCCAGACCGGAAAAGGCACTGGCTAACAGCGCCAGCATGGCAAAATGCTTGTTCATCTCTTTCCTTATTCCCGCAGATCAGGCCCGCGGATGATGTTGTTGATGCAACTGACGCAGGCGCTCGGTGGCGACATGCGTATAAATTTGGGTGGTGGAGAGATCGCTGTGTCCCAGCAACATCTGTACGACACGCAGATCGGCACCGTGGTTCAGCAGATGGGTAGCAAACGCATGGCGCATCACATGGGGCGACAATTTTTCACTGTCGATGCCGGCCAGCGTGGCGTAATGCTTGATGCGGTGCCAGAAGGTCTGCCGCGTCATCTGCTGCGCCCGGTTGCTCGGGAACATCACGTCCAGCGTCTGTCCGTTGAGCAACCACGGACGCCCATGTTCCAGATAATGCTCCAGCCAGTAAACCGCTTCTTCACCTAACGGCACAAGTCGCTCTTTATCGCCTTTGCCGATTACCCGCACCACACCCTGGCGCAGGCTGATATCACTCAGCGTCAGGCCGACCAGCTCAGAAACACGCAAACCGGTGGCGTAGAGTAACTCCAGCATCGCTTTGTCGCGCAGCTCCAGCGGGATGTCGATATTTGGTGCCTGTAGCAAGCGTTCAACCTGCGCTT
Source organism: Pantoea sp. AN62 (assembly GCF_050432985.1). NCBI lineage: Bacteria > Pseudomonadati > Pseudomonadota > Gammaproteobacteria > Enterobacterales > Erwiniaceae > Pantoea > Pantoea sp. AN62. The sequence goes on from NZ_JBNPYB010000009.1 coordinate 116,255, forward strand.
CACTGAGATCTTTCGGCAGCCGCTGCGGCAGTTTTGGTGCCGATAACAGCGCACTGGGATCGTCAGCGCGCAGCTTCTCGCGGTAGAGGTATTGAAACAGGCGGCGCATAGCGCTCAGCAGCCGGGCTGAACTGGTCGCCTTGTAACCGCCCTCCAGCCGCTCGGCCAGAAACTGCTGCAGATCCAGCGGCATCACGCTGAGCAGCGTCAGGTTATGATGCGCCAGCCAGCTGGTCAGCGTCTGGAGATCCTGGCGATAGGAGGAGAGAGTATTCTGCGCCAGATTGCGTTCAATCCAGAGCGCATCGAGAAACTGTTCAGTCAGTTCGCTGTCTTGCACGTTATCCCCGCCGTTCGCTGTAAAATCATGCTCATTATGCCTGATTCAACGGCGCTTCTGGTACAATTGCGCCAAAGTCAGTATTTACAGAGTGTTATCTGCATGAAAATCGGCCTTTTTTACGGTTCCAGCACCTGTTACACCGAAATCGTAGCGGAGAAAATTCGCGATTTTATTGGCGAAGAGCTGGTCACCCTGCACAACGTCAAAGATGACGATCCGCGCCTGATGGAACAGTACGATCTGCTAATCATGGGCATCCCGACCTGGGATTTTGGCGAGTTGCAGGAGGACTGGGAAGCGATCTGGCCACAGCTGTCGACCCTGAATCTGCGCAATAAGATTGTGGCGCTGTATGGTATGGGCGATCAGATTGGCTACGGTGAATGGTTCCTTGATGCGCTCGGTATGCTGCATGAGCTATTGCAGCCGATGGGGGTGCGTTTTGTGGGTTACTGGCCGCTGGAAGGGTATGAGTTCACCAGCCCGAAACCGCTCAGTGCCGATGGGAAGCAGTTTGTCGGTCTGGCGCTCGATGATGTGAATCAGTTTGAGGTCACCGACGAGCGCGTCGAGCAGTGGTGCGAGCAGGTGTTAACGGAAACCGCCGAACTGCTGTAATCGCAAAACGGTGTGGTCCGGCAGGTGGCTTTTGGCCCTGACGCCGCAACTGATGCCGCTAGTGACGCCGTCAGTGTTGCACCTCGCTGAAACAGCAGGCGCGTAACGCCCGCCATTCGCCAGGCTGCATATTGTCCTGCATCAGCCACCAGCGCAGCGTCTTGCCCTGCTCGCTTTTCGCCACCAGCAGCACGCCAAACGGCAACCAGCGCAGCGGCTGAGTCGGCCGCCAGCGTGTACCCTGCCAGCACCAGATTTGCGCACTTTCCCGTTGAAGCGAACCGCGCCGCTGACTGAGCCGTCGATGATTACGCCAGCCTTCGGCCAGCAGCAGTCCGATCATCGCCAGTTTAATCAGCCATCCGCTGACCGGCAACGTCAGCAGCAATAGAGCCGTTACCGTCACCCCCAGCCAGACGCCCAGCAGGCCGCGCGCCAGGCGGGATGGCCGCAGCTTACATTGCCACGGGGCCGCGTTCACGGTTACGCTGCTGAATCAGGTTAACCATCCGCTTCAGTTCAGGATCGCTGGGTTCACCGTGGTTCATCAACCAGTTAAACAGGTCGGGATCGTCACTCTTCAGCAGCGCGATAAACACCTGCTTATCGGTGTCGTTCAGGCTGTCATATTCATATTTAAAGAACGGCATAATAGCGACATCCAGCTCCAGCATGCCACGGCGGCAGGCCCACTGAATACGTGATTTATCATTGATATCCATGCGTCAGTTTCCACAGTTCACAACATGGCGGCTAGTGTAACCTGGATTGTGGCGGGCTGCAGGCGCAGCGCAACACACTGTGCAATCGGCCGCAAAGCAAGCCGCATTTTTTCAGGGTTATCACGCGATTTGTGCGCCGTTATCGGTAAACAGGTTGCATTGCCAGTCGGCTCTTTTAACATTGAGGATATCTTTTCGGATGAACCCTCTTACTCAGGATATCTCCATGCCAACCTTTACCTTACCGCCGCGCCAGCCTGCAGCCTCGTCCCGTCTGCCGTTAACGCTGATTTCACTGGATGCCTGGGCGCTGGTTTCCGTCTTCGGTCCCGACAGCACCTCCTACCTGCAGGGTCAGCTGACGCTGGACGTCGCCGCGCTGGATGCTGCGCACCATCTGCCCGCCGCCCACTGTGATGCTAAAGGCAAGATGTGGAGCAACCTGCGTCTGTTCCATCGTGGCGAAGGCTACGCCTACCTGGTTCGTCGTGAACTGCGCGACACCCAACTGAGCGAATTAAAGAAATATGCGGTGTTCTCTAAAGTGACGCTGGCGGCCGACGATGAGGCAGTGTTACTCGGCGTGGCTGGTTTTCAGGCACGCGCTGCGCTGGCCAACCTGTTTGAACAGCTGCCCGACAGCGAAACCCCGGTGGTGCAACAGGGAGAAACGACGCTGCTGTGGTTCGCGCATCCGGCAGAGCGTTTCCTGATCGTTACCTCGCTGGCCCAGGCCGAATCACTGCAGCAGAAACTGGCGGATGATGCACAGTTAAATGATAGTCAGCAGTGGCTGGCGCTGGACATTGAAGCCGGCATTCCGGTGATTGATCCCGCCACCAGCGTGCAGTTTATTCCCCAGGCCACCAACCTGCAGGCGCTGGACGCCATCAGCTTTAAAAAAGGCTGCTATACCGGTCAGGAGATGGTGGCGCGGGCCAAATACCGCGGTGCGAACAAACGCGCGCTCTACTGGCTGGCGGGCCAGGCCAGCCATCTGCCAGCGGCAAATACGGCGCTGGAACTCCGGATGGGTGAGCGCTGGCGTCGTACCGGCAGCGTGCTGGCGGCAGTGCAGCTGGATGACGGTGTCAGTTGGGTGCAGGTGGTGATGAATAACGATCTGGAGCCGGATAGCGTGCTGCGGGTTGAGGGTGATGAAGGCGGACAGCTGACGATTCAGCCGCTGCCCTACTCGCTGCAGGAAGAGTAACCACTCAGGCACGCAGCCGCATAAGCTGCGTGCCTGCCCGGCGATTACTCCGTTTTCTGCGTCATGTTCAGCAGGGTGCGGATGTTTTGCGCCGTGGTGGCGATAATGTCGATGGCACCGGTACGCAACGCACCGAGAATCGCCATGGCTTTGGTGTTCTCTGAGGCGATGGCGATAACGCAGGGGATCTTGCGCAGCTCATCAATGCTCAGACCAATCACCCGATCGTTCATTACGGTATCGACGTGCTGTCCCTGCGAATTGAAAAAATCGTAGCCGGCAATATCGCCCGTCACGCCCTGATTCAGACTGGCGTCGATAATTTCATGCGGCGTAAACCAGCCTAATTTCACCATATAGCTGTTTTCATTCATGTCGCCAATGCCGACCAGGGCAAAGTCGGCTTTGCGCGCCCGATCCAGCGTCTCTTTAATCGTGCCGTTTTGCATAAACGCCTCTTTCAGCGCCCGATCTTCAACATAAGCCGGGGCGTAGAGCGTTTCGCTGATGCCACCAAATTTTTTCGCCAGACGACGGCTGATATGGTCGGCATTGATCGCATCACCGGGGCGGTGCGTGCCGCCGATACCGCTGATAAAGTGACAGTTACGCGTCGGTACCTGACCCGGATGGTCGGCGACAGCCGCCACATTGCGTCCCTGCCCGACCGCCACGACCGAATTCTCTTTAAGTGATTGCTCCAGCCAGGAGGAGACCAGCGCCGCCACCTGACGTCGCTGCTCATCGTTGTCCTGCAGGTCGAGGGCGATCAGCGCGCGCTGTAAGTGGGGGAAGCGGTCAAGCAGCTGTTGCTCAAGACGGGTACTGAACACCGGGTGATAACGCACGTTGATTTCAACAATGCCCTCTTCCCTGGCGCGCTTCAGCAGCCGTCCGACTTTGATGCGTGAAATGCCAAACTTACGCGCAATCTCTTCCTGGGTAATTTCGTCCTGATAATAGGCGACTGCGATTTCGGTCAGCAGTTCGGAGTCCTGAGAAAGCGTGTGTTTTTCCATGCGTTATCTGTCTCGCAGTGAGTTACCTGACTAAGCACAGGCGTTTCAGGAGGGAATTTATACCATTGATACGGCTCACCTCGCCAGGCATTGACGCGGCGAGCCGCTAGCAGTGTCACAGATTAGCGACGAATCGCGTCGATTTTCAGCATGCGGGCAATCACGATATCCAGCTCTTTCTGCTCGAAAATCTGCTTCCAGTCAGGCTTCACAATCTTCTCGCGTCCATACTCCATGGCGATCATGCAGGCATCAGAGAACGGATTGGTGGCGCGGAACGCCACCGCCAACGCAATCTGGATATGCCCGTAGAGCATCGCCTTTGCGGCCTCTTCCGGTACGCCACTGTGCTTAACCGTTTCGTCCAGCGCCTCTTTCATAAAGGCCCCGACCATGCAGGCAACGGTCTCCACCAGCGTCGGCTCAAGGTAGGCCAGCTGCGTTACGGTCACCCAGTGCACCTGCTCCACCGGACCATACATCACGCGGATAACCTTGCTGAGTTCGTCACGCTGCGCATCACTGCCCGCTTCCCAGGCGGCGGCCACATGCTGAATAGCTGCAATTCCGCCAAACGCGTCGGCGTGCTCTTCTTTGGTGTAGCGCTCAAGGAAGACGGACGGGTGACACGGATGCGCCACCGCATAGTCGATATCGTCACGCTGGAAGATCAGGTTGGCATAAGCGGCCGCCGGATCGAGCGTTAACAGTACCGCGCCTGGCTTCATTTGCGGCACGACCGCTTCAGAGACCTTACCCAGCACGATGTCCGGCACCGCCAGAATGACGACGTCGCTTAACGGCACCACCGAATCGGCATCCGAAAGCTCACGGCCCTGTTGAGTAACCTGCTGCTGTGCAGCGGGTGAATTCTCACAGTAAAAGACCTGGTAATCGCTTTTCTGGAAGTTGGCTGAAATGCGCATGCCCATTTTGCCGCCGGCGCCAATCACAGTAAGGGTTTTCAGTTGATTCATTATTATTACTCCCGATTTTGTTTACTACGTAAGAATTCCACGCTGCGCGCTGTCCACTCCGCCTCACGCTGACAGGTGGTAGCGGCGTCCTCCTGCCATGGCAACCAGTGTTCAATAATCTGGTTAATGCCCCTTTCGGCCGGGCGCACGCTGGCGATCATCTGGTCATAATCCAGTAAGCCTTCGCCCATCGGGCAACCGGCATAGGTAAAGCCAACCCAGCCGTCACGCCGGGTAAAGGCAAAGTCTTTGATGTGAAGATTGCCGACACGTGCCGCAGTCTGCGCGATAACCTGTTCAGGTAACTCCAGCCCGGCGACGCAGTTGGCCGGATCGAGACAGACCGCCAGCCACGGCGATGAAAAGCGGTTAATCACTGACATCAGGTCAGCGGTTTTGACCTGCTCGTAGGTTTCAAGACATAGGCGCACCTGCTGACGTGCATAGTCCGGCAGCACGCTGGCGATCAGCTGTGCCGCTTGCTCAAGCGACGGCCGATGGCTGGCGGTATAAAACATGGAGCGCACCACCTGCGCGTCGAGCAGCTGTGCCAGCTGCAGATAGCGTTGCAGATGGGCGGTATCCAGCCCGCGAGTCCCCAGCTCCAGCGTGATGCCCAGCGCATCAGCCCGCTGACGCAACCGTTGCAGGTCAGCATCCGACCAGCTCTCAATCGCCGGATAATCACAAATCTGGAACAGCGACAAATCCAGCGCGGCGGTCTGCTCCAGCATCTGCTCCAGCGTCAGCGGCTGCGGGACACGCTCTGACATGCGCCAGAAAAAGGCATAGGTGCTGAGTCCGATCTGGCTCATGAGAGACGCTCCGCCAGCAACGCGCTGGCCTCATCGATAATCTGCGCCAGCGCGGCAGGATCATGGGCAAAGCGGCCGAGGAACAGGCCGTCAACCGCGCCGCCAAGGCGCTGAATCAAGCCGGGGCCGGCGCTGCCGCCGTAGATCACCTGCAGGGTAATACCCGCAGGCGACGGCAGCTCGCGTAACCCTTCACAGACCGCGCGGATGTAGTGATCCGGAGCCGGTTGCGGTGCGCCAATCGCCCACTGTGGTTCCCAGGCGAAAAATAGCGTACCGGTCAGCCCCTGCTGCTGCGCCAGCGACAGCGCCTCGGCCAGCTGCTGCTGACACAGGGCGATCGCCTGTGACGGCTCACCCTGTTGCGTTTCACCGATGCACAACACCGGGGTCAGGCCGTGGCGGAGCGACATCGCCACCTTGGCGGCAATCTGCGCGGCATCTTCATGGAAATGGCGGCGGCGTTCGGCGTGACCAATCTCAGCCAGGCTGCAGCCGAGTTCCTGCAACATGCTGGCACTGACTTCGCCGGTCCAGGCACCGTTTTCGGCCTGGCAAACATCCTGGCCGCCAACGCGCACCGGGGTATCGGCAAAGATAGCGGCAACCGCCGGAATCGCCGGATAGGCAGGCAGGACGAACAGCCCGATATCGCCACGCTGAATCGCCGGATGTCGACGCGCCAGCGCGGCGACTTCGTGGCACCAGTCGAGAGTTTGCTGGTAGCTGAAGTACATTTTCAGGCTGACACCCAGCCACAGAGCAGGTTGTGTCATGCTCAGACTCCCTGCCCGGCGGTCGCGTGATCTTTCAACAAATCAGCCACCGTATTAACAATCATTGCCAGCGAAATGGCGCCTGCATCGGGCGTACCGAGACTTTTTTCGGCCAGCGGACGGGCGCGACCCATTTTAGGCAGCAGTTGTGCCGTGGCCTGCGCCGCCTGGTCAGCCACGCGCGCAGCTTCGTGCCAGGCGTCCGTCAGCGAGGCACCGCGTGCGACGGCCGCATTCAGGCTGTCGCTGAACGGCACCAGCACATCAACCATGGTCTTGTCGCCGACCCGCGCTTTACCAAAGTGCTGAATCCCTTCCTGCGCCTGTCGTACGCCTCTGGCGATTCGCGCAGCGTCCGGCGTCTGATTATCACCGATAGCGGTTCCGATGGCGGTCAGCGCTACGCCCCACAGTGCGCCAGAGGTGCCGCCCGCTTTGTCTGCCCAGGCATCCGCAGCACGGCATAACAGCGTGCCGGCACCGGCGCCCCGGGCTGCGACCTGACGCGCCTTTTCCACCGCGCCCAACACGCCGCGTTCCATGCCGATGCCGTGATCGCCATCGCCGGCGACCGCATCAATATCTCCCAGTTTTTCGGCGTTGCGTTGCAGCATCGTGGCCACCGCCTCCAGCAGTTGCAGCACCTGTTGTGCGCTCTGCTGTGAGACGGCGCTGGCGACAGGCAAACTCTCTTCCGCCTGCGCCTGCGTGGCCTCCTGACCCAGCGGTTCGGCAACGATAACGCTGCCTTTGCGATAGGCCGGCGCATTCGCCGGGGCGCGCCAGAAGGTTTCCAGCTCATCATCCAGCCACATCAAGGTCAGTGAGGCACCGGCCATATTGAAGCTGGTGACGAATTCACCGACGTCCGGCTCGACGATCTGCAGCCGCGCCGCCTCAAGCAGTTGCGCCACCCGCCGGTAGACCACAAACAGCTCTTCATATTTCACCGTGCCGAGACCGTTAAGAATTACCGCCACCCGCTGTCCCGCCGTCTGGCTGACGCCCGGCGGCAGTTCGCTGAGCAGCCGGCTGACAAAGATGTCAGCCATCTCATCGGCGGTTGGCACCTCCGTCTCTTTGATGCCCGGTTCGCCATGAATCCCCAGGCCCAGCGCCATCCGCCCTTTTTCAACTTCAAACAGCGGATGTGATGCGCCGGGTAAGGTACAGCCAGAAAATGCCACGCCAAATGAACGGGTGCGGTTATTGGCATGCTGCGCCACCCGCAGCACCTCCGGCAGCGCATAGCCTGCTTCTGCGGCGGCACAGGCGACTTTGAATACCGTCAGATCCCCCGCCACCCCGCGCCGCTTTTCAATCTCGTCGATGCCGGCGCTGGAAATGTCGTCGGTGACCGCCAGAATGTCGCACGGAATACCCTCGCCGCGCAGACGCTCACAGGCCTGACCGAAATGCAGCACGTCACCGGCGTAGTTGCCGAACATCAGTAATACGCCGCCGCCATTGTTTGCCGCGCGGGCCACATTATAAATTTGCTGCGCCGACGGCGAGGCGAACAGGTTGCCCATTGCCGCGCCGTGCGCCAGACCCTGCCCAACCAACCCGGCGAACGCCGGATAGTGGCCGGAGCCACCGCCGACCACCACCGCCACGCTGCCCGGCTGGCTGCGGGTGTTGCGTACCACTCCGCCAGGCACCTGACGCACTTTATCGGCATTGGCGGCCACAAAGCCTTCGATCAGTTCAGCCGCGAAGGCTGAAGGTTGGTTAAACAGGTAAGTCATGGTAATTGCTCCTGTGCTAGAGAGGTCGGTTCCTGCTGGCGACTGCGATTCAGCAACAGCATCAGCACCGCTGACAGCAGCATAAATCCGCCCACCACAAACATCGGTACGGTGTAGCTGCTGGTTGCATCGTGCAGCGCGCCAGTGATATAGCCCGCCGAGAAGCCTGCGACATTGCCCAGCGTATTGATCAGGGCGATAGCGGCCGCGGCAGAGGCACCGGTCAGAAACTGCGTCGGTAAGGTCCAGAAATTGGGTAAGGCGGCAAAGATCGAGCTGGCGGTAATCGCAATCACCATGATGGTGGTGAACGGTGAGTCCATGAACAGCGCCAGCGGCACGCTGATACCACCTGCCACCGCCGGGATAGCGATATGCCAGGTTTTGCAGCCACGACGTGAGGCGTCACGGGACCAGAAGAACATCACGACCGCCGCAATCAGATAAGGGACGCCGGTGATCAACCCTTTCTGCATCACATTGAAGGTGGTGCCGAACTGCTGCTGGAAGCCGCCGATGATAGTCGGCAGGAAGAAAGCCAGCGCGTACAGGCCATAGATAAAACCGAAGTAGATCAGACACAGCATCCAGACCCGACCATTACCCAGAATGCTGCGGACGCCCTGGTGTCCGGTGTGCTGCTTGGCCTGATGCTCAGCATCCAGCTCACGGGTCAGCCAGTTTTTCTCATCCGCCGTCAGCCATTTCGCCTGCCGCGGTGAATCCACCAGCCAGAACAGCGCCACAATGCCGATCAAAATCGCCGGAATCGAGACGCCGAGGAACATCACGCGCCAGCCAGCCAGTCCAAACAGGCCATGCTGTTCAATGAAGGACGCTGCCAGCGGTGCGCCAAATACCACGGTCAGCGGCTGCGCCAGGTAAAAAAGTGACAGGATTTTGCTGCGATGGCGCGCCGGTACCCACATGCTGAGATAGAGGATTGCGCCCGGGAAAAAGCCCGCCTCGGCGATGCCCAGCAGCAGGCGCAGGGTATAGAGCCCATTAATGCTGCTGACCCAGGTGAACAGCAGCGACACGATGCCCCAGCTGATCATGATGCGCGCCAGCCATCTGCGGGCACCAAAGCGATGCAGGGCCAGGTTGCTCGGCACTTCCAGCAGGATATAGCCGATGAAAAAGATACCGGAGGCGAGGCCGAACTGTACGGCAGTCAGGCCGAGGTCCTGCGTCATGCCATTCGGCCCGGCGAACGAAATTGCCGTACGGTCGAGGAAGTTGATAAAAAACATCAGGGCGACGAACGGCACCAGTCGCCAGGAGATCTTACGAATCGCGGATTGCTCCACTGCGGTCATTGTGGTTTGGGTCACGACGCACCTCCGGTCCGGGCGCGATGAAAGAGAGTGTCAGGTGTTGGCAACGCACGCGGTGCATTGTCGAAGCAGGTGCAAAAAACAGAGCCTGGGTAATCCATGTGCGAGTCCTCGATGGGTCTTCTTGTACATTGGTATCACTACGCGAACAAATGAACAGTACACGTATAATTGAGCAGCTCTCAACTGCAACAATGAGATCTGTGATCCTCTTCAAACGAATTAAATCTGGTGCACTTTTCAGATAAAACGCCGAAAGCGCCGCGCTGTGCGGCGTGAAGGCCGCCTTTGCCTGCGCTTCACGGTCGAATTGCCTTTCCAAACAAATGAAATAGACTTGAACATATGAACAGAAGTGTGTCAGGCTGATGCTGAACATTTTTGCGCCTGCTGTTGCATGGCGGGCTGAGCGGGTAACTTGCTGGAGAAGACGATGAAAACGATCGCGATTGGCGCCGATGATGCGGCGATTGAGCTGAAAAACCTGATTAAACGTCATCTGGAAGAGAAGCAGTACGAAGTGGTGGATTACAGCAATGACGCCCGTAATGACCGGCCGATGTATCCGGATGTGGCGTTTGCGCTGGCAACCGCTATCCAGCAGGGGAAATATGAGCGTGGAATTCTGCTGTGCGGCACCGGAATCGGGGTGGCGATTGTCGCCAACAAAGTCCCCGGCGTCCGTGCGGCCCAGTGCCACGACACCTTCTCTGCTGAGCGCGCCCGTAAAAGTAACAATGCCCAGGTGATGACGATGGGCGCACGCGTGGTCGGGCCGGAGCTGGCGAAAAGTATCGTCAACGCCTGGCTGGCGTCAGAATTTGAAGCCGGCGGCTCGAGCGCTAAAGTCGATAAAATTGAGTACTACGAGCAGGCCAGCCTGAATAAGTAAGCCGCCTTTGCTGTGCGGGCGAAGTCAGTCAACTCAGGGCTTCGCCCGATCCCCCTTACCGACACCACCAGAAATGCGACGCTGCTTTCGCAGGGAAAAGTGTGCCCGCCATGGCGCTGCAGACCTGATTATGGAGTGAAAAATGAACCCCTTAGAGGCGTTGAAACAGTACACCACCGTGGTCGCCGACAGCGGCGATATCGAGGCGATACGTCGCTATCATCCGCAGGATGCCACCACTAATCCGTCACTGATTCTGAAAGCGGCGACCCTGAGCCGCTACCAGCCACTGATTGAAGAGGCGGTGAATTACGCCAGAACACAGGGCGGCAGTAAACAGACGCAGATCATCAATGCCTGCGATCGGGTGGCGGTCAATCTGGGCGTGGAGATCCTGAAAAGCGTGCCGGGCCGGGTTTCGACCGAGGTCGATGCGCGGCTCTCATTTGACCGCGGCATGTGCGTCACCCGGGCTGAAAAGCTGGTGCGGATGTATGAACAGCAAGGCGTCGACCGCTCACGTATTCTGATTAAGCTGGCATCAACCTGGGAAGGGATCCGTGCGGCTGAAACGCTGGAGCGCAACGGCATTCAGTGCAACCTGACGCTACTGTTTTCCTTCGCTCAGGCGCAGGCCTGTGCCGAAGCCGGGGTGTTCCTGATTTCGCCGTTTGTCGGACGCATCTCTGACTGGCATCACAGCCGCAATCCGCAGGCGGAATACACAGCGCAGCACGATCCGGGCGTGGTATCGGTTCGCAATATTTACCACTACTACAAATCTCACCGCTATCAGACGGTGATTATGGGGGCCAGCTTTCGTAAAACCGAACAGATCCTGGCCCTGGCCGGTTGCGATCGGCTGACCATCTCGCCTGAGCTGCTGCAGAGCCTGGAAAGCAGTAATTTGCCGGTGACGCGCCAGCTGACGCCTTCGACTGCGGTGTCGAATCCGCCCTCGCCTCTGACGGAAGCGCAATTTCGCTGGCTGCATAATCAGGACGCGATGGCGGTCGATAAGCTGGCAGAAGGCATCCGCCAGTTCGCACTCGATCAGCAAAAGCTGGAAGATATGCTCGCGTCACAGCTCTGATCGCGGCCAGGCGGAGGATCGCTCCGCCTGGCTATCCGACATAAAAGTAAATCGCGCAGAAGTGACAGACACAGCCGCCCAGTACAAACCCGTGCCAGATAGCATGATTGAATGGAATGCGGCGCGCGACGTAGAAAATGACCCCAAGCGAATAGATGATGCCGCCGATTGCCAGCAGCCAGATACCGCCGGGTGCCAGCGTCATCGCCAGCTGATACACCACGATCAGCGACAGCCAACCCATGCAGAGATAGGTTACCAGCGACAGCACTTTAAAGCGGTGCGCAATGGTCAGCTTAAAGATGATGCCGGCCAGTGCCAGGCTCCAGATCACCACCATCAGACCGTAGGCCAGCGGCGACCTCAGGCCCACCAGCAGGAAAGGCGTATAGGTGCCGGCAATCAACAGGTAGATAGCGCAGTGGTCCAGCTTTTTCAGCCAGGGTCTGGCCCGTCCGTTGGGAATGGCGTGATAGAGCGTTGAGGCCAGGAACAGCAAAATCATGCTGCCGCCGTACAGGCTGTAGCTGGTGATCGCCATGGCATCTGCGCCCGTATCCCTCGCCTGGTTAAGCATTAATACCAGTGCGACAACGCCAAACAGACAGCCCAGCCCATGACTGATGCTATTGGCAATTTCCTCGGTCAGTGAGTAGCCCGTTGAGGGTAAACGCGTGGTGGTCATAAGGTGTCCTGAAAGTGAAGCGATAAAAAAAACCTTATCCAGAGTAGCCAACATCGGTTTCGGTGTACACATGTACGCTGAAATTAATCTGTGAAACCTTGTAACGGGCAAACCAGCCGATGAATCTGGTAAACTGCGGGCTGGTCAACTGTACAATGAGCCACCCATGTTTTCGCACCGCGATCTCGCCCGCCTTAACGACCTGGAAATGCAGGTTTATCAGTTCATCATCAAACATCGTGAACGTGTCAGCTATATGACCATTCGCGAGCTGGCCGAGCAGGCCGCGGTCTCCACCACTACCGTGCTGCGATTTTGCCGCAAGATGCACTGTGAAGGCTGGTCGGAATTCCGTATCCGGCTACGGTTAACCGAGCAGCAGACTGCGCCGCAGGTTAATACCGCCAGCGTCAATGAGATGCTGAGTTTTTTTAAAAGTATTAATAACCCGGAGTTCGAGCAGATCATTGCCCAGGCGGCGCAAAAGATTAATCGGGCGGAGCGGGTATTTTTTATTGGCGTCGGCACCTCAGGCAGCCTGGCAAAATATGGCGCCCGTTTCTTTTCCAATTTGGGTAAATTCAGCCACGCGATTGACGATCCCTATTATCCGGTCAGCCCTGATCTGTATGAAAATGCGATTGCGATTATTTTATCCGTCTCCGGCGAGACCGAAGAGATCCTGCGCATTGCCAGCCAGTTCAGCCTCAACAAGTGCAAAATCATTGCCATCACTAACACCGAGAGCTGCTCGCTGGCGAAAATGAGTGATTTCAGCCTCTGCTATCACGTCCCGATTATTCGGATGGCTGATAATTCAGACATTACGACGCAGGTGCCGGTCACCTATATTATTGAAGCGATTGGCCGCCAACTGGGTAAATAAAACAGCCTGTTTTTCTGATGTAACAGATCACATTACTGGCGCGCTGTTATATCGTGACTTTCATTATTGCCTTGCTAAACTCATTCCAATTTCAATATCCGTAATGGGGTGAAGCATGAGTGCAGAATTGCAGTTACCAAAAGGGTTTCTTTGGGGCGGAGCGGTGGCAGCGCATCAGGTTGAAGGCGGCTGGGATCAGGGCGGCAAAGGCGTCAGCATCGCTGATGTGCTGACCGGCGGTTCACACGGCGTCGATCGGGTGATTACCGACGGTGTCCAGCCCGGCAATTTCTATCCTAACCATCAGGCCGTTGAGTTCTACTCACACTATAAACAGGATGTCGCGCTGTTTGCCGAAATGGGCTTCAAATGCTTCCGCACCTCAATTGCCTGGACCCGCATCTTCCCGAATGGCGACGAGCAACAGCCAAACGAGGCTGGCCTGCAATTCTACGACGATCTGTTTGATGAACTGCTGAAGTACGGCATTGAACCGGTCATCACCCTCTCCCACTTCGAAATGCCCTATCACCTGGTGAAACAGTACGGCGGCTGGCACAACCGCAAAGTGGTCGATTTCTTTGTGCGTTTCAGCGAAGTAGTGCTGAATCGCTATAAAAACAAAGTGAAATACTGGATGACCTTTAACGAGATCAATAACCAGCGCAACTGGCAATATCCGCTGTTTGGTTACTGCTGCTCTGGGGTGATCTTTACCGAGCATGAGAAGCCTGAGCAGGCGATGTATCAGGTAATGCACCACCAGTTTGTCGCCAGCGCTAAGGTGGTCAAACTCGGTCATGCTATTAATCCTGACTTCCGGATTGGCTGTATGATCGCCATGGTGCCGGTCTACCCATTCTCCTGTCATCCTGATGATGTGGTGCTGGCGCAGGAAGCGATGCATCAGCGTTACGTGTTCAGTGATGTGCAGATGCGCGGCTACTATCCGACCTACACGCTGAAAGAGTGGGCGCGTAAAGGCTATGAGATCCAGATGGAAGCGGAGGACGCCGACACGCTGCGTGAAGGCTGTGCGGACTACGTCGGTTTCAGCTATTACATGAGTAATGCCGTGAAGACTGATGCCAGCGGCGTGGACGATCCGATCACCGGTTTCGAAGGCGTGGTAAAAAATCCACACGTTAAAGCGTCAGACTGGGGCTGGCAGATTGACCCGGTCGGCCTGCGTTACGCGCTTAACGAGCTGTATGAGCGTTATCAGAAACCGCTGTTTATCGTAGAAAACGGTTTTGGCGCAATCGACAAGCCAAACGACGCGGGCGTGATTGAAGATGATTACCGTATCGATTATCTGCGCGCCCACATCGAAGAGATGAAAAAGGCGGTGACGCACGACGGCGTGGAATTAATGGGCTATACGCCGTGGGGCTGCCTGGATTGCGTCTCCTTTACCACCGGCCAGTACGATAAGCGTTACGGCTTTATTCACGTCAATAAAAACGACGACGGCAGCGGCGATTTCTCCCGTTCGAAGAAGAAAAGCTTTAACTGGTATCAGCAGGTCATCGCCAGCAACGGCGAAAACCTGTAACGGATGACGCCGCGGCTGAAAAGCGGCGGCGCTGTCGGTTAGCGTCCGCCGGCGGCATCAATGATGCTGCCGGTGACATAAGAGGCCGCCTCGCTGGCCAGCCAGACGATCGCTTCTGCCACCTCCTCTGCCTGCCCGCCGCGGCCCATCGGGATTACACTGGCGAGGCGATCAACCCGGCCTGCTTCACCCCCGTCGGCATGCATCTCGGTATAAATGAATCCCGGACGAACCCCATTTACCCGAATCCCCTGCTGCGCGACTTCCAGCGATAACCCTTTGGTCAGCGTATCCATCGCCCCTTTAGAGGCGGCGTAATCGACGTACTCTCCCGGTGCGCCAAGCCGTGAGGCGGCTGACGAGACGTTAACAATCGCGCCGCCCTGACCGCCGTGATGGGTGCCCATACGTTTTACTGCTTCGCGGCTGCAGAGAAAGGTGCCGATGACGTTAGTGGCAAACACTTTGTGCAGGCGTGCTGCATCCAGCTGCTCGACCCGGCACTGCTGAAACAGAATCCCGGCGTTATTGACCAGCAGCGTCAGCGGCGCTGGCTGTTGATCGAGCTGCGCAAACATCGCCATCACCTGGGCTTCATCAGCAATATCTGCCTGCAGCGCAAAGGCCTCGCCGCCCTGCTGCTGAATCTCTGTCACCACCTGCTGTGCTTCTGCCTCGCGCTGGCGATAATTGACCGCCACCCGATAGCCTCTGGCCGCCAGTAATAACGCCGTGGCGCGTCCGATACCGCGGCTGCCGCCGGTAACCAGTGCTAATTTCATTTCGCCTCCAGATAAAAAAGGGCCGACGAATCGGCCCTGCTCAGGTTTGTTTAGCGGCTATGCGATTGGCGTGAGTTACTGATAATCGCTCATCGGTACGCAGGAGCAGAACAGATTGCGGTCACCAAACACATCATCCAGACGTTTTACCGTCGGCCAGTATTTGTTGTGGCTGCCCGCCGGGAAAACCGCCAGTTCACGGCTGTAAGGATGCGTCCACTCGCTGACGATTTCCAGTTGGGTATGCGGCGCATTCACCAGTGGGTTGTCTTCCAGCGGCCATTCGCCCGCCGCGACCCGGTCGATCTCCATACGAATAGAGAGCATCGCATCAATAAAGCGGTCCAGCTCGATTTTGCTTTCCGATTCGGTCGGCTCCACCATCAGCGTGCCCGCGACCGGGAACGACATGGTTGGCGCATGGAAACCGTAGTCGATCAGGCGTTTGGCAATATCCAGTTCGCTGATGCCGGTCTGCTCTTTCAGTGGCCGGATATCAAGAATACATTCGTGCGCCACCCGACCATCACGGCCGGTATAGAGCACCGGATAGGCGGACTGCAAACGACTGGCAATATAGTTGGCATTCAGGATCGCGACTGAACTGGCCTGCTTCAGCCCTTCTGCTCCCATCATGCGGATGTACATCCAGCTGATCGGCAGAATAGAGGCGCTGCCAAACGGGGCCGCTGACACCGCTCCCTGCTGGGTTAATACGCCATCGATCTGCACCACGCTATGGCCCGGAACAAACGGTGCCAGATGCGCTTTTACGCCAATCGGCCCCATTCCCGGTCCGCCGCCGCCGTGCGGGATACAGAAGGTTTTATGCAGGTTAAGGTGCGAGACATCCGCGCCAATATAGCCTGGCGTGGTGATACCGACCTGGGCATTCATGTTTGCGCCGTCGAGATAAACCTGACCGCCGTACTGATGCACAATCTGGCAGACTTCGCGGATGGTCTCTTCATAAACGCCGTGTGTTGACGGATAGGTCACCATGATGCAGGAGAGTTTATCGCCCGCCTGTGCCGCTTTCTCACGCAGATCGCCGAGGTCGATGTTGCCCTGTTTGTCACAGGCCACCACTACCACATCCATGCCGGCCATCTGGGCCGACGCCGGATTGGTGCCGTGCGCCGAGCTGGGGATCAGGCAGAGGTGACGGTCGCCCTGATTGCGGCTTTCATGATAACGACGAATTGCCAGCAGACCGGCATATTCGCCCTGTGCACCAGAGTTCGGCTGCATGCAAAGCGCATCGTAACCGGTGAGCTGCACCAGCCACTGTGACAGCTGACCGATCATCTGCAGATAACCGCTGGCCTGTTCTGCCGGGCAGAACGGGTGCAGTTCGGCAAATTCCGGCCAGGTAATCGGGATCATTTCTGCCGCGGCGTTGAGCTTCATGGTGCAGGAGCCCAGAGGGATCATCGCCTGATTCAGCGCCAGATCCTTTTTCTCCAGGCTGTGCATGTAGCGCATCATCTCTGTTTCACTGTGATGACGGTTGAACACCGGATGGGTCAGAATATCGCTGTGGCGCTGCAAACCGGCTGGAATCGACTGGCTCTCCAGTGCGACTTCGCTGTCGAGCTTATCCAGATCCAGGCCGTGCGCATCGCCCAGCAGAATGGCGAACAGCGCCAGAATATCTTCACGACGGGTGGTTTCATCCAGCGTGATGCCAACAGCATGGTGAATATCGCTTCGCAGGTTGACGCCAAAGCTCTGAGCGCGGTTCAGGACCGCCGCTTTGTCTGTTACTTCAACCGTCAGCGTATCGAACCAGTGCTGATGACGCAGCGTCAGGCCGCCTTGTTGCAAGCCCGCCGCCAGAATGTTGGTAAAACGATGAATACGTGAGGCAATGCGTTTCAGTCCGGCCGGACCGTGGAATACCGCATACAGGCCAGCGATATTCGCCAGCAGCACCTGTGAGGTACAGATGTTGGAGTTGGCCTTTTCACGACGGATATGCTGTTCACGGGTCTGCATCGCCATGCGCAGCGCGGTATTACCGGCGGCATCGCGGGAGACGCCGATGATGCGCCCCGGCATTGAACGTTTATGCTCATCGCGGCTGGCGAAGAAGGCCGCATGAGGGCCACCGTACCCCATCGGCACGCCGAAGCGTTGTGCCGAGCCAAAGACAATATCGGCACCCTGCTTGCCTGGCGCTTCCAGCAGGACCAGCGACATGAAATCCGCTGCGACGCTGACCACCACTTTGCGGGCTTTCAGTCCGGCAATCAGCGCGCTGTAATCGTGCGCTTCACCGGTGGTGCCAACCTGTTGCAGCAGCACGCCAAACAGATCGTCATGATCCTGCGCTTTTTCAGCCCGATCGATAATCAGTTCAAAGCCAAAAGTTTCGGCACGGGTCCGCACCACATCCAGCGTTTGCGGATGAATATCATCGGCAATAAAGAATTTGTTGGCATTTTTCAGCTTGCTGACGCGTCTGGCCATCGCCATCGCTTCTGCCGCAGCGGTCGCTTCGTCCAGCAGCGAGGCCGAGGCGATATCCATGCCGGTCAGATCGAGGGTCACCTGCTGGAAGTTTAACAACGCCTCCAGTCGTCCCTGCGAAACTTCCGGCTGATACGGAGTATACGCGGTGTACCAGCCTGGGTTTTCCAGCATATTGCGCAGGATAACCGGTGGGGTGATCACCGCGCTATATCCCATCCCGATCCAGGATTTGTAACGCAGATTCTGGCTGGCAATCGCTTTCAGTTCAGCCAGCGCCTGTTGTTCCGTCGCCGCTTCACCCACGGCTGGCGGGCCGGGCAACTGAATGTCGGCCGGGACAATCGTGCCGATTAACGCCTCCAGCGAGGGGGCGCCAATCGCCTCAAGCATCATCGCTTGCTGCTCGGGTGAAGGACCGATATGGCGCTCAATGAATGCACCGTTGTGTTCAAGCTGGCTGAGAGTCTGAGTCATTAGCAGTAAATCCTGAATCGGGCTGGGGAACAGAGAGTGCAAACAGAAATCTGCGGCCTCTGCGCGAGGCCGCCTGACGATTACTCGTCGATAGAGGCTTTGTAAGCATCCGCGTCCAGCAGCGTGTCAATTTCAGACTCGTCGCTGGCTTTGATTTTGAATAACCAGCCGCCGTCATAAGGTTCGCTGTTGACCTGCTCTGGCGAATCGGACAGAAGATCGTTAACCGCAACAATCTCACCGCTGATCGGTGCATAGATGTCGGAGGCCGCTTTGACTGATTCGGCGACTGCACACTCTTCACCAGCAGCAAAGGTTGCGCCGACTTCAGGCAGATCGACAAACACCATGTCACCCAGCAGTTCCTGCGCATGTTCGGTGATGCCTACGGTATAAGAACCATCTTCTTCTTTGCGCACCCACTCGTGGCTGTCGCGGTACTTCAACGTATTTGGCACATTGCTCATTGGCCATTTCTCCTGAATAAAATTTACTGGGCGACCGGTTTACCGGCGCGGACAAAAATCGGTCGGGTAACCTTTACCGGCATCTGGCGGTTACGGATCTCAACGATGGCGGTGTCGCCGATACTGGCTGGCACGCGTGCCAGGGCAATGCTGTAACCCAGAGTGGGCGAAAACGAACCGCTGGTGATGATCCCTTCCTGTGGCTCGCCCTGATCGTCGGTAAAGCGCACGGGCAAGCCGTTACGCAGCACGCCTTTTTCGGTCAGGATCAGCCCGACCAGTTTTTCGGTGCCGCGTTCACGCTGTAACGTCAGCGCTTCACGTCCGATGAAGGCCCGATCGGCCGGCTCCCAGCTCACCGTCCAGCCCATGTTGGCAGCCAGCGGTGAAACGCTTTCATCCATTTCCTGACCGTACAGGTTCATGCCGGCTTCCAGCCGCAGCGTGTCACGTGCACCGAGACCCGCAGGTTTTACTCCGGCGGCCAGCAACCGCTGCCAGAAATCGGCCGCCTCGTCTGCCGGTAACGCAATCTCATATCCCGCTTCGCCGGTGTAGCCGGTGGTGGCAATAAACAGCGCCTCCGCCTGTACGCCGAAGAACGGCTTCATCCCGGATACCGCCTGCCGTTGTGTCTTGCTGAACAGCGTCTGCGCTTTCTGCTGGGCCTGCGGCCCCTGTACGGCAATCAGCGCCAGATCGTCACGTTCGGTCAGCGTAATGCCGTAGCCCTGCGCATGTTCAGCGATCCAGGCGAGGTCTTTCTCCCGCGTTGCGGAATTCACCACCAGCCGGAAAAAGTCTTCGCTCATAAAGTAAACAATCAAATCATCAATGACGCCACCTGATGCATTCAGCATGCCGGTATAGAGCGCCTTGCCGGGCTGAGTCAGTTTTGCCACGTCATTTGCCAGCAGGTAGCGCAGAAATTCGCGGGTACGCGGGCCTTTCAGGTCAACAATGGTCATGTGGGAGACATCAAACATGCCGGCGTCATTACGCACCGCATGATGCTCATCCATCTGGGAGCCATAGTGCAGCGGCATCATCCAGCCATGAAAATCCACCATGCGAGCGCCGCAGGCCTGATGCTGTTCAAACAGAGGTGTTTGCTGAGTCATAACCATCCTGTGCAGAAGCGAGTGAGTACCAAAGCGCGCCGCAAACCCTGCCGACGCAAACGTTCTCTTTAGGCTGACGTTACCACCGAATCTGGCGATTAACCATAAGCAAACCGGGGTCGAAAGCTGATGCACAGCCTAACCAGGATTAATCACCGACAGGATAAAAAACTGCAATTTTGTGATTAATCACGCAATAAATGTAGGAAGGTTAAATAAACGCAGCAAATTTATGCGAGAAGCCGTTCAGGATGTTAAAAAAATGCGGTGTTCGCCGATGCACCGAATAAGAAAAAGTAATGCGAATTGAGCGGCAAAATTAGAATAAATCAAACGAGGGGCGATAGTGGTGCGGCGCTGCCTTGTGATGGTGCAGAGTGGGTTTCGGACAGAAAAAAAGCCAGCAAATGCTGGCTCGGGAGCGGGTCAGTGCGGGTTCAGCGTAGCCACGCCGGCAGGTCATTCAGGCCCATCGCCTGCTTCAGCATCAGCGGTTTAACGCCCGGCAGGCTGTCTGCCAGCTTCAGGCCGACATCGCGCAGCAGTTTTTTTGCCGGGTTGTTACCGGCAAACATCTCACGGAAGCCCTGCATGCCGGCCAGCATCAGCGCGGCGCTGTGCTTACGGCTGCGTTCGTAGCGGCGCAGATAGAGGTGCTGTCCGATATCTTTGCCTTGCTGATGCAGCCGGCGAATTTCACCGATCAGTTCAGCCGCGTCCATAAAGCCCAGGTTCACGCCCTGTCCTGCCAGCGGATGAATGGTGTGGGCCGCATCCCCGACCAGCGCCAGGCGGTGCGCGGCAAAATTTCGGGCATAGCGCGCCGTCAGAGGAAACGATTTGCGCTCGCTTTCCAGCTGGCACAGACCAAGCCGCATATCAAACGCCACCGACAGCTGCTGATTGAATAACGCTTCCGGCATACTTTCCAGCCGGCTCGCCTCCTGCGGTGACAGCGACCAGACAATCGAACTCAGATGCGGGTCCTGCATCGGCAGGAAAGCCAGAATACCGTCGCCATGGAACACCTGACGCGCTACCGCATCGTGCGGCATCCCGGTGCGGACGTTAGCGACCAGCGCGTGATGATCGTAATCCCAGAAAGTCAGCGGGATATCGGCTTTGTTACGCAGCCAGGAGTTGGCTCCGTCAGCCGCAATCATCAGACGCGCGGTTAACATATTGCCATCCTGCAGGGTAATAAAGGCTTCGTTATCGCCAAACGCCACCTGCTGCAGCTCGGCGGATGCCATCAGCGTCACGTCGCTGCAGGCGCTGGCGCGTTGCCACAGGGCGCGATGAATCACCGGATTTTCAATAATATGGCCCAAGTGAGACAGCCCCTGCTGCTGATCGTCAAAGGCGATGGTACCGAAACTGTCCTTATCCCACACTTCCATACCGTGATACGCACTGGCACGCAGCGAGAGAATGGTCGACCAGACATCCAGCTTCTGTAGCAGACGCTCACTGGCCGCATTGATAGCCGAGACGCGAATCGAGGGTGTATCACTCAGGCTGACTGGCGGCTCGGGAGATTTTTCCAGTACCGCGATGCGCAGTCCGCTGCCCTGCAGGCCACAAGCCACTGCCAGTCCGACCATACCGCCACCGGCAATCACCACATCAAAAGTTTGCATCAAAGCCTCTTTATTAACGCTTAACCCAGCCAAGCGTGCGCTCAGCCAGTTGATTTCGTAGCCACGGCAGATGATCCATCGCCAGCAGACCCAGATTACGCCCGATGACCAACGGCGTATGACGGTTGGCAAAGATACGCACTAAGCCGTCGGTAATACCGATGGTCGCGGCGCGATCCTGCTCGCGGCGCTGCTGATAATGTTGCAGTACCGCATAGCTGCCGGGGTCCTGTTGCTGTTGATGGGCTGACGCCAGCGTCTCGGCCAGCGACATTACGTCACGCAGGCCAAGGTTAAAGCCCTGTCCGGCAATCGGGTGCAGCGTCTGCGCCGCATTGCCGACCACCGCCACACGATGCATGACCGGCTGCACCGCCCGTTGCAGCGCCAGCGGGTAGTATTCCCGCTGACCGGCATGGGTAAATTTGCCCAGCCGCCAGCCAAACGCCCGCTGCAGTTCACTGAGGAATTCGGCTTCGCTCCAGCGCGTGAGCGCATCACGCTGTGACAGCGGATGGCACCACACCAGCGACAGGCGATGATCTGACATCGGCAACAGGGCCAGCGGACCGTGCTCGGTGAAGCGTTCAAACGCCTGCCCCTGATGTGGCAACGCCGTAGTGACGTTGGCAATCAACGCCAGCTGCTGATAGTCATCGGTTTGCCACTGAATGCCGCAGGAGGCGGCCAGCGCAGAGCGTGAGCCGTCTGCCGCCACCAGCAGATCGCCATTTAGCTGCTCGCCATTATCAAGCGTTACCGTTACCTGTTGCTCGCTGCGGCTGGCCTGAGTAACGCGAGCCGGACAGCGCAGAGTGACGCCCGGCGCTTTCTTCAGTTCAGTAAACAGACGCTGTCCGACATCAAACAGCTCTACCACCTGCCCCAGCGCCGGAATGTCGTAATCAGCTGCCGCCAGCGAAACAAAGCCCGCATGACCGCGATCGGAAACATGAATCCGGGTAATTGGCGTGGCGCAACCGGCAATGCGCTGCCACAGGTTGATATCGGCCAGTTGCTGGCAGGTGCCCGCCGCCAGCGCAATGGCGCGACCATCATAGCCGGGGTGTGCCCGGCTGGCGGGTTCGCTGCTTTCAATCAGCGTCACCGGCAACCGGCCCTGGGTCAGATGGGATATTGCCAGCGCCAGCGTCGCGCCGGTCATGCCGCCACCGGCAATCAGAATGCTCATGCTGTTTTTGCCGCCGCCATTAATGCTTCGATCGCTGCGGCATCCTTCACCACGCTGTCGGTAAGATTTTCATTGCCGGTTTCGGTGATCAGAATGTCATCTTCGATACGAATACCAATGCCGCGATATTCTGCCGGTACATCGGCATCCGGGCCGATGTAAAGCCCTGGCTCAATGGTCAGGACCATGCCTGGCTCAAGCACGCGATCGCGGCTGGGCGTGCCATAGTGACCGACATCATGCACATCTAACCCCAGCCAGTGGCTGAGGCCATGCATATAGAACTGACGATGGGCCTCTTCGGCAATCAGTGTGTCGACCTCCCCCTGCAGTACACCCAGCTCTACCAGACCGCTGACCATAATCTGCACCACTTCATCATTCACTTCGCGGATGCTGATCCCCGGACGGAACAGGCTGAGCGCGGTATACAACGATGTCAGTACGATGTCATAGAGTGCGCGCTGCGGGGCACTGAATTTGCCGTTAACCGGGAAGGTGCGGGTAATGTCACCGGCATAGCCGTGGAATTCGCAGCCAGCGTCGATCAGCACCAAATCGCCATCACGCAGTTCGCTTTCATTCTCGGTGTAGTGCAGGATGCAGCCGTTTTCACCGGCGCCAACGATGGTGTTGTAGGCGGGAAAGCGCGCCCCGTGGCGATTAAATTCGTGATGGATTTCGCCTTCGAGCTGATATTCAAACATCCCTGGGCGGCAGGCCTGCATCGCGCGGGTATGGGCCAGCGCGCTGATTTCGCCAGCACGGCGTAACAGCGCAATCTCATCCGCATCTTTGAACAGGCGCATCTCATGCACCCATGGACGCCAGTCTGTCACCGTGGCCGGTGCGCTAAGATTCTGGCGGAAACCGCGGCGCAGTTTATCCAGCGCGTTAAACACCAGCGTGTCAGCTTCCGCATATTCACCCTGCGCGTGGTAAACCACATCCAGACCGTTGAGCAGCAGGTGCAGTTGCTCGCCAATATCGTTCCACGGCAGGGCGCGATCGACACCCAACGTTGCCGGTGCCGCATCCTGACCCAGACGACGCCCGAACCAGACTTCTGCTGTCAGATCGCGCACCCGGTTAAACAGGACGCTATGGTTGTGCGTTTCATCACTTTTAATCAGCACCAGCAGCGCCTGCGGCTCGTTGAAGCCGGTGAAATACCAGAAGTCGCTGTTTTGACGGAATGAGTATTCAGTGTCGTTGCTGCGCGTCACTTCAGGCGCGGCAAACAGCAACGCGGCGCTGCCAGGAACCATTTTCGCTAACAGCGCCTGTCGACGCTGCTGGAATCTGTCCAGTGAAATCATCTCTGCACTCCCTGTAATCTGACCTGTTTAAACTGACCGGGTGACCCGTTATCGTAAGCTTAGTGTAGCGTCGGTTTCTGGACTTCTGGCGCGGTCGGCTGTGGACGGGTAAAGGTATCGTGGCACAGCAGCGCTGCAACACGGACATACTCAATCACCTCTTCCAGCGACTGCTCCAGCTCTTCCTGATCTTCATCTTCTTCGTAACCCAACTGGGCGATGGTGCGTAAATCATCAATCGCCTCACCGGTTTCGCCAGTGACTTTATCCAGTTTAGGCTGTGTCACGCCAAGGCCGAGCAGAAAATGATTCACCCAGCCGGCCAGCGCGTCGGCGCGATCGAATACCGTGATGTCATCATCGCTGGGTAACAGCAGCTGAAACAGGAATCCCTCATCTTCCAGGGTGGTGGCGATATTTTCATGCAGTGCCTGTAACGGCATCGACAGGCTTTGTGAAAACGCCATGCCTTCATTGGCCAGATCGTGCACCAGAGTCTTCCAGCTGGGGTCCTGATTGCCGCCGCACAGGATGCCGCTCAGCAAGCCATGCATTTCTGCGGGGGTCATTCCTACGCCCTGCTGTGAGAGCGCCGCCGCCAGCGCGTTGTAATCGGGGGTTGCGTTCTGTAAGGACATAAGTTTTCATCGTCGTTGGCAGAATAAGTTCGTGTTATGCTACCACTAGCTGCCTCAAGGTTTCCAGAAAAGGGGTTGTAACTTATTTCGCGGGTCTATATAGTTGCCCGCCTCCCAAGCCATTGACTGCTAAGGGAGTTGCGGGCGAAGTAATCAGTCAGGAAGGTGGCATGTCTGCACAACCGGTAGATTTACAAATTTTTGGTCGTTCGTTGAGAGTGAATTGTCCGCCTGAACAGCAAGATGCGCTGAATGCAGCGGCTGAAGATCTCAATCAACGGTTGCAAGATCTAAAAGTTCGCACTAGAGTCACCAATACAGAACAACTGGTGTTCATCGCCGCGTTAAACGTCTGCCACGAGCTGGCGCAAGAGAAAGTGAAAACGCGCGATTATGCTGCTAATATGGAACAGCGTATCCGTATGTTGCAGCAGACGATTGAACAGGCACTGGTTGAGCAAGGTCGCATCTCTGAGCGTGAGGGTGCGAAGTTCGAATAAAACTTCATGGTTGCTATAATCAGGTAACGGTGAGGTAAATTTTCTCTGAGATGTTTGCATGTGGGCCAGTCCCCTGAGCCGATATTTCGAAAAAACAGAATGTGACGCTCTGTAACCTGTGTGCATGCTCGGTTCGTCCGAGAAGCCTGATGGTTACGACGGCATGTTCACCTTGAACCAAGGGTTCAAGGGTTACAGCCTACGGCGGCATCTCGGAGATCTCTCTTCTGTAGTTCCCAGCGCGTCCTCTTGTGGTCCCGGTATTTTTCCCCAACTGTCATGTTATAGTTGCTTCAACAGCGACTTATCCGGCGGGGAAACCATGTCTGACTCTTCTCAGCTCCAGCTTCAAGGCCAGCGCCAGGCGATTCGCCAGCACGTCCGTCATCTGCGGCACGCACTGACCGATGAGCAGCAGGAACAGGCGGCAGAGCAACTCGCTGAACACGCCCTCAATTACGCCCCGATCACTGCCGCACAAAACGTTGCACTATTTCTGTCGGTCGATGGCGAACTCAACACCCGCCCGCTGATTGCCCGACTGTGGCAGCAGAAAAAGCAGGTCTTCCTGCCGGTTTTACACCCTTTCTCGCCCGGCAACTTACTGTTTCTGCGCTACTCAACCGAAACCCAACTGGTGCGCAATAAGCTGCGCATTCCCGAGCCGCCGCTGGACATCCGGCAGTTGATTACCCTGGATCAGCTTGATGTGATGATGGTGCCGCTGGTGGCTTTCGACCAGTATGGACAGCGGCTGGGGATGGGTGGCGGTTTTTACGATCGCACCCTGCAAAACTGGCGGCAGCACGGTTTCCTGCCGGTGGGCCTGGCGCACGACTGTCAGCGCGTCGATAGCCTGCCGGTGGCCGACTGGGATGTGCCTTTGCCAGCAATAATGACGCCGTCAAAACTCTGGCAGTGGGAGTAGACGTTTGGAATGAAGGAGGCGCGATGAAGCGCCTGATATTTCTGGCAAGGTCTGTCTGATGAGTGGTGAGATCGGGCCAGCGCAGGGAACACGGCCAGATCGGAAAGACGCAAAAGCTGCCATCCATGACACGCCGGCCCGCGCGATTACGCACCTCATCCCTGAGGTGCGCCCGTAGCCGGGCCAACGCGTTGCGTTACCTGCGGTGCAGTTTGCTTAGTAAAGCAGGCGGGCGCGGATGGTGCCCGGAATCGCTTTCATCAGCTGTAACGCTTTGTCAGCCAGCTCTGGCTCAGCATCGATATCAATCACCACGTAGCCCATAAATGGCGATGTCTGCAGATACTGCGCCGCAATGTTGATGCCCTGCTCAGCAAAAATCTGGTTGATCGCCGTCAGCACGCCAGGACGGTTTTCATGGATGTGCAGCAGACGGCTGGCGCTGACGCCATGCATCGGCAGTGACACTTCCGGGAAGTTAACCGCTGACAGCGTGGAGCCGTTATCGGAGTATTTCGCCAGCTTACCGGCCACTTCAATACCGATATTCTCCTGCGCTTCTTCCGTCGATCCGCCAATGTGCGGCGTCAGGATCACGTTATCAAACTCACTAAGCGGCGAGATGAACGGATCGCTGTTAGTCGCAGGCTCAACCGGGAAGACGTCGATCGCGGCGCCGCCAACCTGTTTACTGGCCAGCGCCTCGCACAGCGCCGGAATATCCACCACCGTACCGCGTGAGGCGTTAATCAGCAGTGCGCCAGGCTTCATCTGCGCCAGCTGCTCAGCACCGATCATATTCTGGGTGGAGACCGTCTCCGGCACGTGCAGGCTGACCACATCGCTCATGTTAAGCAGATCCGCCATATGGCGTACCTGAGTCGCATTACCCAGCGGCAGTTTGTTTTCGATATCGTAGAAGAAAACGTGCATCCCCAGGCTTTCAGCCAGCACGCCCAGCTGCATGCCGATATGGCCGTAACCGATGATGCCCAGCTTTTTGCCACGCGCTTCAAACGAGCCTTTGGCATTCTTGTTCCAGATACCGCGGTGGGCTTTGGCATTGGCTTCCGGGATGCCGCGCAGCATCAGCAGCATTTCGCCAATCACCAGTTCCGCCACCGAGCGGGTGTTGGAGAACGGGGCGTTAAACACCGGGATACCACGGCTGGCAGCAGCCTGCAGATCAACCTGGTTAGTCCCGATGCAGAAACAGCCGACCGCGACCAGCTTCTCAGCTGCGGCAAAGATCTCTTCGGTGAGTTGGGAGCGGGAACGGATACCAATAAAGTGTGCATCACGGATCGATGCTTTTAACGCGTCGGAGTCCAGCGCGCCCTTGTGGAATTCGATGTTGGTGTAGCCTGCAGCCCGCAGGTTTTCCACCGCGCTCTGATGGACACCTTCCACCAGCAGGAACTTAATCTTGTCTTTTTCCAGTGATACCTTTGCCATTTCCCGACCCTATTCAGAATTCATTGAGGACTGCCATAAGCCAGCCTTCTGTCAAAATATCAAAAAATACGCGTCCGGCAATACAAACGATTGCCTGCCCGACAGCACGGCAAGGCTCAGCAACAGCACATTGCCGTACAAAATCGTGATGTCTGCGATGAAGGGAGAACGAACCCGCTGTGGATGACGCTAATGTGACATAAGTCACCAAATTTCACCCTGGCGAGAAAAGATGTTTTGCGGGCAGAAATAACCGGCGCCGTAATGACGCCGGACAGATCATTTTTTGATGGTTTTAACCCCGTCAGGCCCGCCAATCAGTGCGATATCGGCACCCCGAGCGGCAAAAAGACCGACGGTGACCACGCCGGGCAAGGCGTTGATGGTTTTTTCCAGCGCAATAGGATCGAGAATGCGCAGATTATGCACGTCGAGAATAATGTTGCCGTTATCGGTGACCACGTTCTGACGGTATTCCGGTAATCCTCCGAGTTTAACCAGCTGACGCGCCACATAGCTGCGCGCCATCGGGATCACTTCAACCGGCAGCGGAAAACGGCCCAGCACGTCGACCTCTTTGGAGGCGTCAGCAATGCAGATAAAGGTTTCAGCCACCGCGGCGACGATTTTCTCACGCGTCAGCGCGGCTCCCCCGCCTTTGATCATCTGCATCTGCGGATTGATCTCATCGGCACCGTCGACGTAAACCGACAGAATGTCGATCTCATTCAGATCGAACACCTGAATCCCCAGGCTTTTCAGCTTCTGGGTTGAGGCGTCGGAACTGGAGACCGCGCCCTCAATCTGATGCCTGACCGTCGCGAGCGCATCAATAAAGTGGGCCGCGGTCGATCCGGTGCCAACGCCGACAACCGTACCAGGCTGCACATAATCGAGTGCAGCCCAGCCTACGGCTTTTTTCAGTTCATCCTGGGTCATGGTATGTTTAAAACCTGTGCGACAACGAAGTGCGCGTAGTATAAAACAAGGCTGACTGAAAATGCTCGGGTGACAGACGCGGATTTATCGCTTTGGAAGCCAGACCACAAAAAACACGCGGTCGCTCACAGGTGACACTTTTGTGGCATAGTAACGTCCACCCTGAAGGAGAGAAAATAACAATGAAACGCCCGGATTATCGTACGCTTCAGGCGCTGGATTCAGTGATTCGTGAACGCGGTTTCGAACGCGCCGCACAGAAATTATGTATCACGCAGTCGGCGGTTTCACAGCGTATCAAGCAGCTGGAGAATCTGTTTGGTCAGCCACTGCTGGTGCGTACCGTCCCGCCTCGCCCGACCGAACAGGGCCAGAAACTGCTGGCGCTGTTGCATCAGGTAGAGCTGCTGGAAGAGGAGTGGCTGGGCGATGAAAACAGCGGTACTACACCGCTGCTGTTGTCGCTGGCGGTCAACGCCGACAGTCTGGCAACCTGGCTGCTGCCTGCGCTGAAAGATGTGCTGGCCGACTCACCGGTACGGCTGAATTTGCAGGTAGAAGATGAAACCCGTACCCAGGAGCGTTTACGCCGTGGTGAAGTGGTCGGTGCCGTGAGTATTCAGCCCCAGCCGTTACCGAGTTGCCTGGTGGATCAACTGGGTGCGCTCGACTATCTGTTCGTCGCATCACGTGACTTTGCCGACCGCTTCTTCCCGAACGGCGTCACCCGTTCTGCCCTGCTGAAAGCGCCTGCCGTGGCGTTTGACCATCTGGATGATATGCATCAGGCGTTTCTGCAGCAAAACTTCGATCTGTCGCCGGGCAGCGTGCCCTGCCATATCGTCAATTCATCGGAAGCTTTTGTGCAGATGGCGCGACAGGGTTCGACCTGCTGTATGATCCCGCACTTGCAGATTGAGCGCGAGCTGGCGAGCGGTGAGCTGATTGATTTGACGCCCGGCCTCTATCAGCGCCGGATGCTCTACTGGCATCGCTTCGCGCCGGAGAGCCGTCTGATGCGGCGGGTGACCGATGCGCTGATCGCGCACGGACATCGCGTGCTGCGTCAGGATGACGTCGCCGCGTAACCACAAAAGAAAACGGGGCGCAGGCCCCGTTTTTCATTATGGCGTGTTCGGTTTGATCTCGAACACCACATCGACCTGATCGTCAAAGTTGATGCTTTGCTGATCGTAGGTTTCCTGAGCCGACGTATCGGCAGCAGCGGCGGCCTTATACATACGGTTCATCGGCATCGGCTGGTAGTTGGCGACCTGATAGCGAATGCTGTAGATCGAGCCCAGCTGGGCGTTGAAACCGGCTGCCAGCTCTGAAGCTTGCTGAGTAGCATTTTTGATTGCCGCTTTGCGGGCCTGCTGCTTATAACTCTCCGGATTGGCCACGCCTAACTCAACGCTGCGAACCTCATTCAGGCCGGACTTCAGCGCGCCATCCAGCAGATCGTTGAGTTTGTCCAGCTGACGCAGAGTCACCTGCACCTGACGCACGGCACGATAGCCTTTCAGTACCGATTTACCCTCTTTGGTGTAATCGTATTCTGGCTGGGTACTCAGGTTAGCAGCATCGATATCTTTCTTCTCAATGCCATTTTTCTGCAGAAAATCGAAATACTGCGCAACCCGGCTATCGGCCTGCTTTTTCGCATCGGCGGCATCTTTTGATGACACGTTAACCACGATGGATAAGGTAGCGATGTCCGGACGGGCATCGACCGTGGCCTTACCCGAGGTCACGACGTGCGGCCCATTCGGCAACTCATCAGCTTGTACGCCGGGCAGTGCCCCTGCGCTCATTATTGCGGCCAAAGCCAATGCTTTCAGTTTCATGAAAGTCCTCCTTGAAAAGGTCAATATGACGGCTTCCAACCGGCGAAGCCCAAAAGCGCATCGGTATGCGCCATGCTTTGAGTGGTCATTATGGCAAAAGTTCGCCCTCAGCGCGGCAATTACCGCAGCCTGTTCGGGTGAAGTTTAAAAACCGGCGAGTCCCTGACGCGCCAGTTGCAGGGCAATAAACCACATCACCACCCCGACCAGCAGGTTAATAATGCGCTGTGCTCTGGCGGTGCGCAGCCGTGGTGATAGCCAGGCGGCCAGCAGCGCCAGGCCAAAAAACCACAGGATAGAGGCGCTGATGGTGCCCATGGCGAACCACTGGCGGGCGGTCGTGGTGGGTAGCTGACCGCCCAGACTTCCCAGTACCACGAAGGTATCGAGATAGACGTGCGGATTCAGCCAGGTCACTGCCAGCAGCGTGGCGATAATCCGCGCCCTTCCCTGCTTCAGCGGCTGGCCGTCGGCTAAATCAACGCTGCCGCTAAAAGCAGTACGCAGCGCGCCCCAGCCATACCACAGCAGAAAAGCCACCCCGGCCCAGGTGATCAGCATCAACAGCAATGGCGACTGGTTCAGCAAGGCGCTGCCGCCGAAGATACCACCGCAGATCAGCACAATATCGCTCAGTGCGCACAGTGAGGCGGTCATCAAATGATACTGGCGTTTTACGCCCTGATTCATCACGAACGCGTTTTGAGGCCCCAGCGGCAGGATGAGCGCAGCACCAAGAGCAAGCCCTTGAAAATAGAGAGTCAGCACCGGATTAAGTCCCGAGAAAGTTAAGATGGGACGCAGTATAAAGAGGCTGGATGATTAGCGGAAATAGAAAGAATTAATCTGTGATTAGACAAATTAATGGGCGACGGTGGCCGCCCATTGAGAGAGATTACTGTGGCTGAGCCGGAGATGACACTGCGTCAGACGGTGTTTGCTGATGCAGATGCACATCCAGCTGCGGATAAGGAATGCCGATCTCTTTGGCATCCAGCGCCCGCTTGAAGTTCTTCAGCAGGTCCCAGTAGACGTTCTGCAGATCGCCGCTGTTGCTCCAGCAACGCACCACAAAGTTCATTGAAGAGGCAGCCAGCTCGTTCAGGCCAATCTGAATGCCCATCTCTTTCAGCACCCGGCTATCGGCTTCAACTACCTGCTGCAGTAATGCGATCACCTCATCAACATCCGCATCGTAAGCAACGCCAATGATGAACTCATTACGGCGGATCGGTTCACGAGAGAAGTTGACGATGTTCCCACTGATAATCTTGCCGTTCGGCACCACCACCACTTTGCCATCGGCCGTTTTCAGGGTGGTTGAGAAGATCTGCACCTGCTGTACCGTGCCCATTACGCCGCCCAGATCGACGAACTCGCCGGTGCGGAACGGACGGAAAGTCACCAGCAATACGCCGGCTGCCAGGTTAGAGAGCGATCCCTGCAGCGCCAGACCAACGGCCAGACCCGCCGCACCCAGTACCGCAATCACCGAAGCGGTCTGGACCCCAATCCGTCCCAATGCCGCGATAATGGTGAAGGCAATCACCCCGTAGCGGACCAGCGCAGAGAGAAAGTCAGCCACGGTGGCATCAATGTGTCGTGCGCGCAGCAGACGGTTTACGGTGTTAGAAATGATGCGGGCGATGATCATCCCGACGATAATGATGGCGATAGCCGCCACAATATTAACGGCATAGCTTAGGATCAGCGCCTGATTGCGCACCAGCCAGCTGCCTGCGTTCGTTAAGCCATCGACGACGTGTAAATCTTCCATTAATAAGCCCTGTAATTGGATTCCCGCCGGGAATAAACAAAAACTGCCAGATGTAATCCGACACCCCGTGATCTAGGGTAATCAATTATTGTTTGAAGCGCCAAACAGCGGGTCGTTTAACCGCAATTTTCTGCCGCAGATGCATAAAAAAAGGCCCTTTCGGGCCTTTTTTGTACGCTAACTCACTGACTATTACAGTACGTCGACAGCGTTAAGCTCTTTGAAAGCCTGCTCCAGACGGACCACCATAGAGGCCTGGGCTGAACGCAGCCAGACGCGTGGGTCGTAGTATTTTTTGTTCGGCTTGTCAGCGCCTTCCGGGTTACCCAGCTGCGACTGCAGATAGCCTTCGTTCTTTTTGTAATACTGCAGGATGCCGTCCCAGGTCGCCCATTGGGTATCGGTATCGATGTTCATCTTGATCACGCCGTAGCTGATAGACTCTTCGATTTCTGCAGCAGAAGAACCTGAACCACCGTGGAAAACGAAGTCCAGCGCGTTGTGCGGCAGACCGTGTTTTTCACACACGTATTTCTGCGAATCACGCAGAATGGTTGGGGTCAGTTTCACGTTGCCTGGCTTGTAAACGCCGTGCACGTTACCGAATGATGCCGCGATGGTGAAGCGCGGGCTGATGGCATTCAGTTTTTCGTAGGCGTAGTTAACATCTTCTGGCTGGGTGTAAAGTGCAGACGCGTCCATGTGGCTGTTGTCGACGCCATCTTCTTCACCACCGGTGCAGCCCAGTTCGATTTCCAGCGTCATGTCGATTTTCGCCATGCGCGCCAGGTACTTGCTGCTGATTTCGATGTTTTCTTCCAGTGATTCTTCAGACAGGTCGATCATGTGAGAAGAGAACAGTGGCTTACCGGTTTTCTTGAAGTGCTCTTCGCCTGCGTCCAGCAGACCGTCGATCCACGGCAGCAGTTTCTTGGCACAGTGGTCAGTATGCAGGATAACCGGCACGCCGTACTGTTCTGCCATCAGGTGCACGTGGTGTGCGCCAGCGATAGCACCGAAAATGGCCGCGCCCTGTGGTTTGTCAGTCTTGAAACCTTTACCGGCGATAAACGCGGCACCGCCGTTAGAGAACTGGATGATGATCGGCGCTTTCACTTTCGCCGCTGCTTCCAGTGCCGCATTGATTGAGTCGCTACCGACGCAGTTTACCGCTGGCAGTGCGAATTTGTTCTCTTTCGCAACTTTGAAGATCTTCTGTACGTCATCACCAGTGACAACGCCGGGTTTTACGAAATCAAAAATTTTAGACATGATTGTGTCCTGTTTCGTGACCGTTGATCCCCTGTGGGGACCTCGATTTAAACGCCCTGACGGGCAAGACTTCAGGCGATGCCACCCGGCATCGCCCCCAAAGGATTACTGCTTCGCACGCTCTTCCAGCATGGCAACGGCTGGCAGTTTTTTGCCTTCCACGAACTCGAGGAACGCGCCGCCGCCGGTCGAGATGTAGGAAATTTTATCTTCGATACCGAACAGGTCGATGGCCGCTAAGGTGTCACCGCCGCCTGCGACAGAGAACGCTTCGCTGTCGGCAATCGCGTTCGCCACGATTTCGGTGCCTTTACGGAAGTTCGGGAACTCAAAGACGCCAACCGGACCGTTCCACAGGATGGTTTTTGCCTCCTTCAGAATGGCGGCCATTGCCTGAGCGGTTTCATCACCGAAGTCCATAATCTCTTCGTTATCCGCCACTTCCGAAACCTTTTTCACGGTTGCCGGGGCAGTTTCAGAGAATTCCGTGCCAACGCGTGAATCGGTTGGAACCGGGATGCCGTACTGGTCACGCAGGCCTTTAGCCGCTTCAACGAAGTCTGGCTCATACAGCGATTTACCGACGTTGTTGTCGATAGCCACGAAGGTGTTAGCGATACCGCCACCGACGATGACGGTGTCAGCAATTTTCACCAGCGACTGCAGTACGTCGAATTTAGTCGACACTTTAGAACCGCCCACTACAGCGACCAGCGGACGCTCCGGGTTGCTCATCACTTTACCCAGTGCTTCCAGTTCTGCAGACAGCAGCGGACCGGCACAGGCGATTGGGGCAAATTTGCCGACGCCGTGGGTAGAAGCCTGCGCACGGTGTGCGGTACCGAACGCATCCATCACGAACACGTCGCACAGGGCTGCGTATTTTTTAGACAGTGCTTCGTCATCTTTCTTTTCGCCTTTGTTAAAGCGAACGTTTTCCAGCACCACCAGTTCGCCAGCGCCGACTTCAACGCCGTCGAGGTAATCTTTTGCCAGGGTCACATTGGTGCCGCTCAGCTTCTCTTTCAGGTAGTTAACTACCGGCAGCAGCGAGAACTCTTCAGTGTATTCACCTTCGGTCGGACGACCCAGGTGAGAGGTAACCATCACTTTCGCGCCCTGTTTCAACGCCGCTTCGATGGTAGGCAGAGAAGCACGGATACGTGCATCTGACGTCACTTTCCCTTCTTTCACTGGTACGTTGAGATCGGCGCGGATCAGAACGCGTTTGCCAGCAAGATCCAGATCGGTCATCTTAATTACAGACATGGTGAACCCTCTCGTTGATTCTCATAAGTTTTGCCAGGCGCAAACCGCGCCCTACCTGAAACCGCTTGCGGCCATTGCTAACGTCGTGTCGAGCATTCGGTTAGCAAAGCCCCATTCGTTATCACACCAGACCAGGGTCTTGATCAGGTGTTGACCACTGACCCGCGTTTGGGTGCCGTCCACAATGGCACTGTGCGGATCATGGTTAAAATCGACTGAGACTAACGGTAATTCCGTATAGTCAACTATACCACGAAATGCCCCTTCTGCCGCGCTTTGCAACAAGGCGTTAACTTCGCACGCCCTGACCGACTGGCGTACAGAAACGCTGAGATCAATCGCCGTCACGTTAATCGTTGGCACGCGCACGGCAATCGCCTCAAAGCGATCGTTGAATTTCGGAAAAATACGGGTAATGCCGGCCGCCAGACGGGTATCCACCGGAATGATCGATTGGCTGGCAGCCCGGGTACGACGCAGATCGCTGTGATAGGCATCGATCACCTGCTGATCGTGCATCGCTGAATGGATGGTAGTCACGGTGCCGGACTCAATGCCAAACGCGTCATCCAGCAGTTTGATCACCGGAATAATGCAGTTGGTGGTGCAGGAGGCGTTCGAGACGATGCAGTCAGTCGCTTTCAGCCACTGCTGGTTGACGCCATACACCACCGTGGCATCGAGATCGTTGCCGCCCGGATGCGAGAACAGCACTTTTTTCGCGCCCGCCTGCAGATGCGCTTCGCCATCGGCGCGCGAACCGTAGACACCAGTACAATCCAGCACCACGTCGACGTCGAGTTCGCGCCACGGCAGATCGGCAATCTCAGCACGGTGTAAAATGCGCAGGGTATCGCCGCCGACCCACATCACGTCGCGTTCCTGCCGCACATCAAAGGCAAAACGGCCGTGGCTGGTGTCATATTTCAGCAGATGCGCCATACCGGTCGCTTCGGCCAGCTCATTGATGGCAACGACGGTGATCTCAGCACGACGGCCGGTTTCATACAGCGCACGCAATACGTTGCGTCCAATACGGCCAAAACCATTTATTGCTACCCGTATGGTCATCTCTCTCCTGCCACGTCAGACGGAAAAAACGTGCCGTTAGCCTGAGCGCTTCGCTGTAGTTTGTACAGGAGATTCTTACCCGGCATTGTCTGAAACCGGGGCGATCTGCCCGGCAACTGAAACGGTTCAGCCACAATAAAGGATGGGAGGAATAACAGGAATGATTGTGATCAATCGGACTGCGTATATTTGGATCTGTGTCACAAAACGACGCAAAAGATAGTTATTACTACAGGAATAAAAACGAAAGGGACGCCTGAGGCATCCCCTGATTTGAATCAGGCGGGTGTGAACCCGCCTGACTGATGTTACGCCAGCAGCGCTTTCGCTTTGGCGACAACGTTATCGACGGTGAAGCCGAACATTTCGAACAGCTGATCGGCCGGTGCTGATTCGCCGAAGCTGGTCATGCCGACGATAGCGCCGTTCAGACCGGTATATTTGAACCAGTAATCAGCGATACCCGCTTCGATAGCTACGCGTGCGCTGACCGCTTTCGGCAGCACAGATTCACGGTAAGCATCGCTCTGCTTGTCGAACGCATCGGTTGATGGCATAGAGACCACGCGCACCTGACGACCTTCGCTGGTGAGTTTATCCCAGGCACCGACCGCCAGTTCAACTTCTGAACCGGTAGCGATCAGGATCAGTTCAGGCGTCGCGTCGCAATCTTTCAGTACGTAGCCACCGCGCGCCACGTTAGCCAGTTGCTCAGTGCTGCGCTCCTGCTGCGCCAGATTCTGACGCGAGAAGATCAGCGCTGTCGGGCCATCTTTACGCTCAATGGCATATTTCCATGCCACCGCCGATTCAACCTGGTCACACGGACGCCACAGGCTCATGTTCGGCGTGGTGCGCAGGCTGGCCATCTGCTCTACCGGCTGGTGAGTCGGGCCATCTTCGCCCAGACCGATTGAGTCGTGGGTGTAAACCATGATCTGACGGATCTTCATCAGTGCCGCCATACGCGCCGCGTTACGCGCATATTCAACGAACATCAGGAAAGTAGCGGTGTACGGCAGGAAACCGCCGTGCAGTGCCAGACCGTTAGCAATCGCGGTCATACCGAATTCACGCACGCCGTAGTGGATGTAGTTACCCGCGGCGTCTTCGTTGATCGGCTTAGAGCCAGACCAGATAGTCAGGTTGCTTGGCGCCAGATCGGCTGATCCACCCAGATATTCTGGCAGGATTTTACCAAAGGCTTCGATGGCATTCTGTGACGCTTTACGGCTGGCGATTTTAGCCGGGTTAGCCTGCAGTTGTTCGATAAACTTCTGCGACTCCTGCTGCCAGTTAGCCGGCAGCTCATTGCTGACGCGACGTTTGAACTCGGCAGCCAGCTCAGGGTGTGCCTGAGCGTAAGCGGCGAATTTCTTATCCCAGGCCGCTTCTTTTGCCTGGCCCGCTTCTTTAGCGTCCCACTCGGCGTAGATATCAGAGGGAATAACGAAAGGAGCATGTTCCCAGCCCAGCTGTTTGCGGGTCAGTGCCACTTCATCATCGCCCAGCGGGGCACCGTGCGAGTCATGGGTGCCCGCTTTGTTCGGTGAACCGAAACCAATAACGGTTTTGCACATCAGCAGCGACGGCTTATCGCTGACGCTTTTCGCTTCGTCGATCGCTTTAGCAATCGCATCAGCATCATGACCATCTACACCACGCACCACGTGCCAGCCGTAGGCTTCAAAGCGTTTTGCCGTGTCATCAGTGAACCAGCCATCAATATGACCGTCGATAGAGATACCGTTGTCATCATAAAACGCCACCAGTTTGCCCAGTTTAAGGGTACCGGCCAGTGAGCAGACTTCGTGTGAAATACCTTCCATCATGCAGCCATCACCCATGAAGACATAGGTATTGTGGTCTACGATGTCATGGCCCGGACGGTTGAACTGTGCCGCCAGCGTGCGCTCAGCAATGGCGAAACCGACCGCGTTAGCGATGCCCTGCCCCAGCGGACCGGTGGTAGTTTCAACGCCTGCGGTGTAGCCATATTCTGGATGACCTGGAGTTTTTGAGTGCAGCTGACGGAAGTTTTCCAGCTCGCTGATCGGCAGATCGTAGCCGGTGAGGTGCAGCAGGCTATAAATCAGCATGGAGCCGTGACCGTTGGAGAGCACGAAGCGGTCGCGGTCGGCCCACAGCGGATTAGTTGGGTTGTGATTCAGGTAGCCGCGCCACAGAACTTCAGCGATGTCCGCCATGCCCATCGGGGCACCCGGATGTCCCGATTTAGCTTTCTGTACTGCATCCATACTTAACGCGCGAATGGCGTTGGCAAGCTCTTTACGAGAGGGCATTTTCTACTCCAGGTCGGATTAATGCTTCGCGCCTTAACTTATTGTTATTAATCAGTTATCGGGCAAAACAAGGAAAAAGTTGCAGATCAATGTACATGAAAAACATGGCAAAAGTACATGCTGTAAAACGCTAAATGTGCCCGCTTCGTCTGGCTTTTCCGGCGATGTCTGCTAGCAAAGCGCTGAGTGGCGCGCTATAACCGAAGGGTTTAATCACCTGGCAGTGTTTCAGGTGTTTGTTTTTCTTACCTTGTTATGAATGGGATACGGAATGAAAATCCAAAAAACGGTAGTAGCTCTTGGGCTGGCAACGCTGCTGAGTGGCTGTCAGGGTTTAGATAATAACGCGTTGATGCAGTCGGGCGCCCAGGCCTATCAGGCCTACACCCTGAGCGATGATCAGGTGAAGCAGCTGAGCGATCAATCCTGTGAGCAGATGGAC
This sequence comes from Pantoea sp. AN62, assembly GCF_050432985.1. NCBI lineage: Bacteria > Pseudomonadati > Pseudomonadota > Gammaproteobacteria > Enterobacterales > Erwiniaceae > Pantoea > Pantoea sp. AN62. The sequence continues at coordinate 154,845 of NZ_JBNPYB010000009.1, forward strand.
AAAGAGAATCAGGTTGCACCCGCCAACAGTGAATATCAGCAGCGTCTGAATAAAATTGCCGCCGCGCTGGGCGATAACATCAATGGCGTGCCGGCTAACTACAAGGTTTATCAGACCAAAGACGTTAACGCCTGGGCGATGGCCAATGGCTGTATTCGCGTCTATAGCGGCCTGATGGATATGATGGATGATAATGAAGTGGAAGGCGTGCTGGGCCATGAGATGGGCCACGTGGCGCTGGGCCATACCCGCAAAGCGATGCAGCTGGCGTATGCCACCACCGCCGCCCGCACGGCTGCGGCCTCTGTCGGTGGTGTGATCGGTTCGCTGTCGCAGTCGCAGCTCGGCGAACTGGGCGAAAAACTGGTCAATGCTCAGTTCTCACAGACGCAGGAAAGCCAGGCTGATGATTACTCTTATGATCTGATGAAGAAGCGCAACATCGATCCAATGGGTCTGGCGACCAGTTTCGAGAAGCTGGCAAAACTTGAGCAGGGACGCCAGAGCTCGATGTTTGATTCGCACCCGGCGTCTGAGGCGCGCGCCCAGCACATCCGCGAGCGCATTGCAGCAGACAGCAAATAATCTTCACCTGCGGAGCGCGTACCCGGTGCGCGCTTTCGCCCGCTGAGTCAGGCAGATCGCTAACGCTTGAATATCTGATCCACCATCGAGCCTAAATCCAGCTTATTGTCGTGCAGCGCCTGCTCATCCATCCGTCCCTGCGGCGACATTTTATCGATCAACTGTGGCAGCAGCGCCGCCAGCGTGCCCGATGCGCCTTTGACGTCGGTGCCAAGCTTATCCGCCAGTGACTGCAGTTCCTCCTGACCAAAGGCCGACTGAATCTCGCTGTGGCCCACCGGATGATTATCGCCGGTGCCGATCCACGAGCTGAATATCTCGCCTAATCCCCCCTGCTGGAACTTATGCAGCAGTACCTCAATACCGCCCTGCTCCTGCACCCAGTGCCAGACCGCCTGCAACTGCCCGGGCGGGTGCCCTTCACTCTGACCGCCGTCCAGTGCGCCTGCCAGTTCATCAAGAAAGCCCATGATCATCTCCACTCTGCGATTTTTACGCTGTAAGTTTAGTTGCAGATAGCGGTTCGCGCCTGGCGGACCTGAAGGGGATCATCGGGGTTTAAAGCGGGGGATGGTGCAGAGGGCGTGACGTGTGGTGACGATCAAAGCGGCGTCCACCCGACAGGCAGAACGCCGCTTTCAGTGCTGACAAGCTGGCCGGGCTTACGCAGTCCGGCCAGCGTGGCGCATCAGCCTTTATTTACCGCCTGCACGTGCAGCATATCCAGTGCCAGAGTGGCCGCGGCCAGCGCAGTCAGGTCGGCGTGATCGTAGCCTGGCGCCACTTCCACCAGATCCATACCGACGATGTTCATGCCCTGCAGACCGCGAATCAGCTTGGTGGCTTTATCGGTGGTCAGTCCGCCAATGACCGGCGTACCGGTGCCCGGCGCGTGTGCCGGATCGAGGCAGTCGATATCGAAGGTCAGATAGACCGGCAGATCGCCCACGGTGCGTTTCACTTCGGCCAGAATGTCATCGACACTGCGATCGTTAACCTGCGCCGCATCCAGCACGTTGAAGCCAAGGCTCTTATCAAACTCGGTACGGATACCGATCTGAACTGAGTGCTGTGGATCGATCAGACCTTCTTTCGGCGCGGTGAAGAACATGGTGCCGTGGTCAAAGGTCGGGCCGTTGGAATAGGTATCGGTATGCGCATCAAAGTGAACCAGCGCCATCTTACCGAAGTGCTTCGCATGCGCGCGCAGCAGCGGCAGTGTCACGTAGTGGTCGCCGCCAAAGGTCATCATGCGTTTGCCGTTCGCCAGCAGTTTTTCGGCATGCGCCTGCAGTTTGTCAGAAAGATCCTGCGAGTCACCAAAGGCATAGACCAGATCGCCACAGTCAACCACCTTCAGGCGCTGACGCAGATCGAAATCCCACGGCCAGCGGCAGCCTTCCCACGCAAGGTTGGTTGAGATCTGACGGATAGCGCCTGGGCCCAGACGGCTGCCTGGACGGCCCGATGTGGCGGCGTCAAATGGAACGCCGGTGATCACCCACTCTGCATCGCTGTCGTAAGGCTGGAAGTTGAGCGGGAAGCGCATGAAACCAAAGGCGTTTGAGACCAGGGAGTTGTCGTACTGGTTGCCGAGGGTATTGTACATAGATCGTCCTCTCTGTTGGCATCAGTCGGGCCAGGCCCGCGAGCCATTAAGCTATAGATGAAAAAAATCCCCTCCGCGTCGTTAGGCCCGACGAGGAAGGGATTGTATGCGTCAGATTATCGACATTTCACCGGCAACTGCAATATGAGATTGCCGGCGATCTGAGCCGATTACTCGTCTTCCAGATAGGTGTAACCGTACAGGCCGCTCTCGAATTCTTCGAGGAACTGCGCACGCAACTCGTCATCCAGATCGGAGGCCTGCACCTGATGACGGAACAGTGCCATCAGTTCGTTCGGATCGAGCTGCACGTAGCGCAGCATATCCGCCACGGTGTCGCCTTCGTCCGACAGCTGAACTTCGACGTCGCCATTCTCACGGGCATAGACATCCACCGCTTCGGTATCACCGAACAGATTGTGCATGTTGCCCAGAATTTCCTGGTAAGCGCCGACCATAAAGAAGCCCAGCATCGGCGGATTATCCACGTCATATTCTGGCATCGGCATGGTGGTGGCGATGCCGTCACCATCAACGTAGTGATCGATGGTGCCATCGGAATCACAGGTGATGTCGAGCAGCACGGCGCGGCGCTCCGGCTTCTTGTTCAGCCCTTCCAGCGGCAGTACCGGGAACAGCTGATCGATACCCCAGGCATCCGGCATCGACTGGAACAGCGAGAAGTTAACGTAGATCTTATCCGCCATCCGTTCCTGCAGTTCATCGATAATCGGACGGTGCGCACGGTTGCTCGGATCAAGATGCTGCTGAATGTAGTGGCAGATGCTCAGATAGAGCTGCTCAGCCCAGGCGCGCTGTTTCAGATCGTAGGTGCCGGACGAATAACCGGTATGGATATCAAACAGATCCATCTGGCTGTCGTGCAGCCATTCACGCAGCGAACGACGGGTGTTCGGCTCGTGCATCTCCTGCCAGGTTTCCCACATGCTGACAATCGGGCGCGGTGCATCAGCATCCGGCGTTTCCGGGTTACTGAACTCGTTACGCTCAACACCGATGATGTTAGAAACCAGAACCGTGTGGTGCGCGGTTACCGCACGTCCCGACTCGGTGATCACCGTAGGATGCTCCAGGCCGTGCTCATCACAGGCATCACCAATCGCCCAGATGACGTTGTTGGCATACTCGTTCAGGCCGTAGTTGACTGAGCAGTCAGACTGCGAGCGCGTTCCTTCGTAATCCACGCCCAGACCGCCGCCCACGTCGAAACACTTGATGTTAACGCCGAGCTTCGCCAGCTCCACGTAGAAGCGCGCCGACTCACGCACGCCTGTGGCGATGTCGCGAATGTTGGCCATCTGCGAACCGAGATGGAAGTGCAGCAGCTGCAGGCTGTCGATGCGGCCCGCTTCACGCATAATCTCTACCAGCTTCAGTACCTGGGTCGCCGACAGGCCGAATTTCGACTTTTCGCCGCCGCTCGACTGCCATTTACCCGAGCCCTGAGAGGCCAGACGGGCGCGGATGCCAAGACGCGGCACCACGTTCAGACGCTCCGCCTCTTCCAGCACCAGCCGGACTTCGGTCATTTTTTCCAGCACCAGATAGACCTTGTGGCCCATCTTCTCGCCGATCAGCGCCAGACGAATGTACTCGCGATCTTTATAGCCGTTACAGACGATCACGGTACGGGTCTGACCAGCGTGCGCCAGTACCGCCATCAGCTCAGCTTTCGAGCCTGCTTCCAGTCCCAGCGGTTCGCCAGAGTGGATCAGCGATTCGATCACGCGTTTGTGCTGGTTCACCTTGATCGGATAAACCAGGAAGTAATCACCGGTGTAGCCGTAGGATTCACGCGCACGCTTAAAGGCGGCGTTAATTGAGCGCAGACGGTGTTGCAGGATCTGCGGGAAACAAAACAGTGCAGGCAGACGCTGGCCCTGCGCTTCGCGCTCTTTGACCAGCCTGGCTAAATCGACGCGCACGTCCGGGCGATCCGGATCGGGGCAGACACTGATGTGACCCAGTTCGTTGACGTCGTAATAGTTGTTGCCCCACCAGGCAATGTTGTAGGTACGCAACATTTTGCTCGCATCCTGATCGTTCATTGCTACCTCCTGCATTGAGCGGAGTGCACCCTGTTCGCCAGCTGACGAACCCTTGATATTCTTTATGTCGTCAGACATCGCGAACCTCAATTTTCCGTTGAAAGATGAAACTGTTAACCGGCTTTCTGGCCGCTAATCTGGAAATTCGTTGCCACATTAAACGCAATGTCCTGTTCACCTGACGTTGCCGTCAGCGCGATTCACGCATGAGAGTTAAGTGTAAAACACCCTGGCCATATCCGTTGAAACCGAACGCATTTAACAGATTTGTATAAGAGGACCACGGATAACGTGCGTCGTTCAGCTGCGCACGCGCAGAGAAGAGACAAAACCGTAAGGATAGTGGTACAGATTAACCGGCGCTCGTGTCGGTAAAATTACCGCATCGAACATATTGTCGGCAGGACAGAGAAAGAGATGGGAGGCAGGAGACAGCCAGCGCAGCGCCGCAGCGCGCAGAACCGCAAGAAGAGAAAACGTGGTTCATTACTCGTATCACCTCCACACATGCCAGCGGCACATGGAACACAACTGGGTGAAAGCCAGACGCGAGTCTGACGGGCGCGACGCGATCTGTGGCGTCATCCTGATTGCTGCTACCAAAGCAGCGGCGTTTTATACAGTTTACAGCTGCAAAAAGCAAAAAGATTATCGGGGAAATGCGTGGAGTGTCAGGAAATTATGCCGATAGGCCCAACAGGTAAAATGCTGAAACAGAAAAAGGGCTGGTAATTCGCTCATCCTGTAACCTAAAATAGCCGTCCAGATGGTTTTCCATCTAAACAGGTTAATATCCAGGCGGTGTTGGCCTGCTGTGCTGACACAACCTCACTGCTCGCGGCTTTGCCTGAAGGGGCGTTAAGTCAGATGATACTCACTTGCGCTATGCAGTCGAATTCAAACCATTTGTAAGGTAAAGAACAGAATGGCTAAACACCTTTTTACGTCTGAGTCCGTATCAGAAGGACATCCTGATAAAATCGCCGACCAAATCTCCGATGCGGTGCTGGATGCGATCCTCGAACAGGATCCTAAAGCACGCGTGGCCTGCGAAACTTACGTTAAAACCGGTATGGTTCTGGTTGGCGGTGAAATCACCACCAGCGCCTGGGTCGATATCGAAGAGATCACCCGTAACACCGTACGTGAAATCGGCTATGTTCATTCCGATATGGGCTTTGATGCCAACTCTTGCGCAGTATTAAGCGCGATTGGTAAACAGTCTCAGGATATCAACCAGGGCGTCGACCGCAGCGATCCGCTGGAGCAAGGCGCCGGTGACCAGGGTCTGATGTTCGGTTACGCCACCAATGAAACCGACGTGCTGATGCCTGCGCCGGTGACCTATGCGCACCGTCTGGTGCAGCGTCAGGCTGAAGTGCGTAAAAACGGCACCCTGCCGTGGCTGCGTCCGGATGCTAAGAGCCAGGTCACTTTCCAGTATGACGACGGCAAAATTGTGGGCATCGATGCGGTGGTGCTTTCGACTCAGCACGCCGAATCCATCAGCCAGAAAGATCTGCAGGAAGCGGTGATGGAAGAGATCATCAAGCCGGTTCTGCCTGCAGAATGGCTGAGCGCCTCGACCAAATATCACATCAACCCGACTGGCCGTTTTGTTATCGGTGGCCCGATGGGCGATTGCGGCCTGACCGGTCGTAAAATCATCGTTGATACCTACGGCGGCATGGCACGTCACGGCGGCGGCGCGTTCTCAGGCAAAGACCCGTCAAAAGTGGACCGTTCAGCAGCCTACGCAGCCCGTTACGTCGCGAAGAACATCGTGGCGGCCGGTCTGGCAGATCGTTGTGAAATCCAGGTCTCTTACGCGATTGGCGTGGCGGAACCTACTTCCATCATGGTTGAAACCTTCGGCACTGAGAAAGTTTCAACTGAGCAGCTGACTCTGCTGGTGCGTGAGTTCTTCGATCTGCGTCCGTATGGTCTGATTCAGATGCTCGATCTGCTGCACCCAATCTACAAAGAGACCGCTGCTTACGGTCACTTTGGTCGTGAACATTTCCCATGGGAAAAAACCGACAAAGCGGCACAGCTGCGCGAAGCCGCTGGCCTCTGATTTAAGCCGGAATGATCAAAACCCTGCCGCCGTGGCAGGGTTTTTTTTATGCCTGATGCCGTTCAGTCAGCCTCAAATCCACTGTTACGCGCCCTGCCTGCAGCAAATTTTCTGATCTCAGCTACACTTCTTTTCGCCTTTTCTGACAACAAAATGTTAACGATTACAATTTGAAACGCTTTGTTTATCTGCTATTTAGGATTTACTCTACGTAGTTATTCTGCTGAAAATGCGTTATTTTCAGCGTCGTCTGATAGCCAATAAATAGAGCCTTGTCAGAAACTTAATGAGTGCTATACCTCACTGGTTAATTAACCTTTCCGGGCAAAAAATGCTGAATTTCAGGGTTTCAGCGTGTGTAAACGATTACACTGATGTGATCGGACTCACTTTTTTCGCGCAAAGAGTTTTTTAACATTGATAAAAACAATGATGGATAAACCTGGAGGCTAAAATGCCTGGCAATACACACAAGAGCAGAACATCAAATAAGGCGATGACCTTATTTGTCTGCTTTCTGGCGGCCCTTGCGGGTCTGCTGTTCGGTCTGGATATCGGCGTGATTGCCGGTGCACTGCCGTTTATCGCAAAAGACTTTAACGTTACCGCCCATCAGCAGGAGTGGATCGTCAGTTCCATGATGTTTGGTGCCGCGGTGGGTGCTATCGGCAGCGGCTGGATGTCCTCCCGCCTGGGCCGTAAAAAAAGCCTGATGGCCGGTGCGATTCTGTTCGTGATTGGTTCACTCTGGTCGGCAATGTCACCTAACCCGGAAATGCTGATCAGCGCCCGCGTCCTGCTGGGTCTGGCTGTCGGTATCGCGTCTTACACCGCCCCGCTTTACCTTTCTGAAATTGCACCAGAAAAAATTCGCGGCAGTATGATTTCGCTTTATCAGCTGATGATCACTATCGGTATCCTGGGCGCTTACCTGTCCGATACCGCATTCAGCTTTACCGGCAACTGGCGCTGGATGCTGGGCATCATCACCATTCCTGCTCTGCTGCTGCTGGTTGGCGTCTTCTTCCTGCCAAACAGCCCACGCTGGCTGGCGGCGAAAGGCAATTTCCGCGATGCGCAACGGGTGCTGGATCGTCTGCGTGATACCAGCGAACAGGCGAAGCGTGAACTGGACGAGATTCGTGAAAGCCTGAAGATTAAGCAGTCTGGCTGGGGTCTGTTTACCAGCAGCAGCCACTTCCGTCGTGCGGTCTACCTCGGCATTCTGTTGCAGGTCATGCAGCAGTTTACCGGCATGAACGTCATCATGTATTACGCACCGAAAATCTTCGAAATCGCCGGCTTTACCAATACCACTGAGCAGATGTGGGGCACGGTAATTGTTGGTCTGATCAACGTACTGGCAACCTTTATCGCTATCGGTCTGGTCGATCGCTGGGGTCGTAAACCAACCCTGATCCTCGGCTTTATGGTGATGGCAGCCGGTATGGGCGTGCTGGGTACCATGTTGCATTTCGGCATCCATTCACCGGGCGCGCAGTACTTCGCCGTGGGTATGCTGCTGATGTTTATCATTGGTTTTGCGATGTCAGCCGGTCCGTTGATTTGGGTGCTGTGTTCCGAAATTCAGCCGCTGAAAGGCCGCGACTTCGGTATCACCGTTTCCACCACCACCAACTGGATCGCTAACATGATTGTCGGTGCGACCTTCCTGACAATGCTGAACACGCTGGGCAACGCTAATACCTTCTGGGTCTACGCGCTGCTGAACCTGTTCTTCATTCTGCTGACGGTGATGCTGATTCCTGAGACCAAAAACGTCTCGCTGGAGCACATCGAACGTAACCTGATGGCCGGTAAAAAACTGCGCGACATCGGTTCACAGAATTAATCATCAAGCGTAAAAAAAACGGCGGGGTTTCTCTGGAAACCCCGCCGTTTTTATTTTATCCCTCGCCTCACGCTAGATCCGCGATGGTGCTACCGGTAGCCGTAAACAGCAGAGCGCCAGCGCCATAATGAAAATGGTGGCGGTCTGGTTATAGGGCAGCACCGAATCGGTCAGTCCGGCGACAAACAGCGCCAGCAGCGGCAGCGCCACCCCACGCAGATCGCAGCGCTTTAATCCCCCCGCCAGTGCCACCAGGTACAGCAACGCCAGCGACGCGGTCCCGAGCCATCCCTGCAAGGTGGTAACTTCCAGGAACTCGTTGTGCATGTTGTATTTAACGTTGGTGTAGCCTTCAAGGTTATTCGGGTAGTGCGCGGTAATAAACTGACGCGCCTGAGTAGTCCGCTCATCCGGGGTCGCAAAACCGGAATGATGCTGAATAAAGTTAACTGCCCCGCCCCAGATCGCGACCCGCGCGCCCAGCGACGTTGAACTATTGGAACCGTAGTTCTCAATATCCTGCACCCCTTCCACCCAGCGATTGCTGGTCATCAGCACCAGAACAGCCAGCAAACCCACCACCAGCACGCTGATGCGCCAGTTTTTCAGCATCGACAGACGATAGGTCTGTAACAGGAACAGCAGGCCAACCGCCACCAGGGCGATAATGGTGACCCGGGTGCCGCACAGATAGAGCAACGCAAAGGTGACGAGTAAGGCGGCCACGTCAGCAATCTTCCAGTAAGCCTGGGTCTCAAAGCGACTCAGCCAGAGCCAGGCGCAGTAGATAAACAGAATCATGTAGGAGGACATTGACGCCGCTTCGGTGGTGAGCTTAATCCGCACGTTGGCGGTATAGAGATGCTCATGAATGCCGAAGCCCAGGGAGATCAGCAATCCCAGCAGGATCAAAACTTTCCCTGCCCGCAGCGTATTGAGCGACACCTGCTGGCCGTAAATCGCCAGGCTCAACAGGACAAATGCGCCAAGCAGCAGGCGCTTAGCGCCCAGCAGATAGTTGCTGATGTTGGTGATACTGTCGCCCGAAGGGGCTGTCTCAATCGCTTTGACCTGAATCGCCCAGACCAGGCGAATCAGTGAAAAGATAATCAGCACGATAAACAGGGCGATAAAAAAGCGGTTTGGCTGAAAAGCGATTTTCCGGCGCACCAGGCCATAGGCTATCGACGCCACGGACAGGTAAGAGACAATGTAGAAGATTTTTTGTGGCAGGCCGGTGACGAACATATTCAGCGCCAGCGCCAGGCAGAGCGCGATGACAGAAAAATTCACCGCTAAGGACAATCCGTTGAGTTCGGTCTTATTCGTCATGCTTAACCTCTGAGAGGCGGTTAAGCACGTCCTTCAGATGCTTCATATAATTCTCCTCATAAAAACCGGTAATGCTCTGTTTAATAAGCTGGTGATCGGGAAAGTGAACCTCCCCGCTCAGGGCATTGAGAATGGCAGCCAGCGCTACGCTGTCATTTTTTTGGTACAGTTGACCGTTGATGCCTGGCTTAATGATTTCCGCCGGTCCACTGACGCAGTCAGAGGAGACGCAGTAAACGCCGCGTGACATCGCTTCCAGCAGGATCAGCGGGAAGCCTTCAAAGTTGGAGGTCATCACCAGGCAGGTGACCTGTTTAATCTCGCGGATCACGTAATCCCAGGCATTCTCCTGCCAGCCATGCCAGGTGATGCGATCCTGAATTCCCCGCTGCGCCACATACGCCTGGCAACGCGCCAGATCCTCTCCGTCGCCGACAATCTCCAGCGTCCACGGCACCTCAAGCAGGCTGAGCGCATCAAACAGATCTTTAAGCTGCTTCTGACGCTCGAAATGGACCCGGCCGATATATAAAAATTTCAGTTCCGCCGGCCTGCCGATCACGCTGTCGTTGCGTTTTACCGGGTTATAAATCACGTCAATATCCGCCGCGCTGGCACCCAGCTCGACCAGCTGCTGCCGGATCTGCTGACTGATGGCAAAATGGTGATCGGCGCGCAACAGATAGTGAGGACGATAACGCTCACGCGGCGGCAGGTGCATCCAGCTCGACAGCACGATTTTGCGGCCGGAGAGGGTAATCGCCCGGCGCGTCATCAGGCAGGGAATGGTGTTTAAGGTAATGACGTGATCGGGCTGGTAGCGACGAAAAAAAGCCGCCATTCGCAGCGTATGAATGAAGTTCTTTATTTTTTTATTACGCAGGGTGCAGACGCTTTCCTGTAACACCGCATTGGCGGTCCAGGCGCGTGAATGACTTTCTTCGCCGCTGTTGATGATAAACAGCCCGGCCTCGCATTCCGCATCGGCATTCAGCGCCGTGATCAGCTGACCGGTCACGTTCTCCATCCCACCGCGTCCCGCCATCAAATCAGTGACCAGCACAATCCGTTGTTTCTTTAGGTTATTATTATCTTTCATCGCTTTATCCGTGCCCTGTGCCTTTCACCTGACCTCCATCCACCCTGCGGCGAATTTTAACCATAGGATATTCTAAAAAAGAGCATAACAATATTTAAACCAAAATTATCACCTGACAGCCGATGCGGGCGGTAGCGCCGGTTTCAGCCCGGCCGTCGCGGTGCGCACAGGCCTGACGAAGCAGCATCCGTCTACCGGCCGCCGGCGCATAAACGGCATCGGTAAGCGGCGATCTGTTCTGCCCGGTTGAGTTCCCGCGTGACGCCGATTATTCTGAGCGCCATGAAAACACCTCGTCTCCCCATTGCTCTGCAACAGGCCGTGATGCGCGCGCTGCGTCAGGCGCTGGAGCGCGCCAATCTGGCACTGAAAACGAACTATCCTGAACCGACGTTGCTCTATCAGCAGCGCGGCACCGCTGCGGGCACCGCCTGGCTGGAGCCGTGGGAAATCCGCCTTAATCCGATCCTGCTGCTGGAAAACCAGCAGGCGTTCATTGAGGAGGTGATTCCGCACGAACTGGCGCATCTGCTGGTGTGGAAGAAATTCGGTCGCGTGGCGCCGCATGGCAAAGAGTGGAAGTGGATGATGGAGCAGGTGCTGGGCGTACCGGCGCGACGTACCCATCAGTTCGAGGTGCAGTCCGTCCGTAGCCGCACCTTTGCTTATCGCTGCCAGTGCCAGCAGCATCAGCTCACGGTACGCCGTCACAATCGGATATTGCGCGGCGAGAGCGAATATCGCTGCGTTCACTGCGGCAGCCTGCTGAAAGCCGGTGAGTTTGTGCCCGCCTGAGCCGATTTCCCATTCCGCGTTATTCCGCATTCTGTTACCCTGCCGCCCTTTTTAGAGCACTGAGTAGAAATCTGGAATATGTCTCGCATAATTAGTCTGGCCGTTGCGCTGTTATGGGTTCCTTTTGCGGCTGACGCCCTGAACCTGAATAATTACCATCAAAACAATTTCCAGCAGGCCAAAGCCTTTGCCGCTGAAATCAACGCCGATGCGCCGGGATCCTTTTACTGCGGCTGTAAAATTAACTGGCAGGGAAAAAAAGGCGTGCCGGACCTGAACAGCTGTGGCTATCAGGCGCGTAAAAACGCCAATCGTGCGGCGCGCATTGAGTGGGAACACGTTATGCCGGCGTGGGAATTTGGTCATCAGCGTCAATGCTGGCAAAACGGCGGCCGTAAAAATTGCAGTAAAGATCCGGACTATCGTCGCATCGAAACCGATCTGCACAACCTGCAACCGGCTATCGGCGAAGTGAATGGCGACCGCGGCAACTTCGCCTACAGTCAATGGAATGGCAGTGAAAAGCAGTATGGTCAGTGTGAGATGAAGGTGGATTTTAAACTTAAGCAGGCAGAGCCACCGGCGCGCGCACGCGGCGCCATTGCCCGCACCTACTTCTATATGCGTGACCAGTATCATCTGCGAATTTCGCGCCAGCAAACCCAGCTGTTTACCGCCTGGGATAAGCTCTATCCGGTGACGAAATGGGAGTGTGAACGTGACCAGCGTATCGCGCGGGTACAGGGCAATCACAATCCTTATGTGCAGCAGGCTTGCCAGCGCTAAAAAGCCTGCCCTAAACTAGCTCTTTTCCCGATGACGCCGTGTCATTCCACACGGCGCTTAGTTCCAGGAACCTTATGCGCATACCTCGCATCTATCACGCCGGGCCGTTGAGCGTTGGCAGTGACATTACGCTGGATGAAGATGCATCCAATCACGTCGGCCGGGTGCTTCGCATGTCGCCGGGACAGCATCTGGAACTCTTTGATGGCACTAATCTGACTTTTGCAGCAGAGATCACGCATGTTGATAAAAAGCGTGTAAAAGTATCGGTCACAGAGAGCCAGCCGGACGATCGCGAGTCGCCGTTGCACCTGCATTTGGGTCAGGTGATGTCGCGCGGTGAAAAAATGGAGTTCACTATCCAGAAATCAATTGAGCTGGGAGTGAACGTCATTACGCCGCTATTTTCCGAGCGCTGTGGCGTGAAGCTGGACGCTGAACGCCTGGCTAAAAAGATTCAGCAGTGGCAGAAGATTGCTATTGCCGCCTGCGAGCAGTGCGGCCGTAATCGCGTGCCGGAAATCCGTCCGGCGATGACGCTGGAAGCCTGGTGCGCTGAAGCGGAGAGCGGATTGAAGCTTAATCTGCATCCGCGCGCCAGCCACAGTATCAATACGCTGCCGCAGCCGGTCGAACGGGTGCGGTTGCTGATTGGTCCTGAAGGCGGGCTTTCCGCTGACGAAATCGCCATGACGGCGCAGCACGAATTTACTGACATCCTGCTTGGCCCACGGGTTTTGCGTACCGAAACCACCGCGCTGACCGCCATTACGGCACTTCAGGTGAGGTTTGGCGACCTGGGTTAAGCGATACTGCCAGCGGGCAGTCACAGACGCCAGTTCTCTGACGTGCTGACTGAACGGCCCACTGCTGACCGAACGAGACGAGACGGTAACCGCCGCCTCCCTGAGGAGATAATAATGATTGAACTTGGCATCGTGATGGACCCCATTTCGTCCATCAATATTAAAAAAGACACCAGCTTCGCCATGTTGCTGGAAGCACAGCGCCGTGGTTATGAAATTCACTACATGGAGATGCGCGATCTCTCCCTGCGCGGTGGTGTGGCGTTTGCCCGCACCCGTCTGTTAAGCGTTGAGCAGAATCCGGATAGCTGGTATCAGTTTGGCAGCGAGCAGGAGATCCCCCTCGCCGACCTGAACGTAGTACTGATGCGTAAAGATCCGCCATTCGATACCGAATTCATCTACGCGACCTACATTCTGGAGCGCGCAGAAGAACTGGGCACGCTGATCGTGAACAAACCGCAGAGCCTGCGCGACTGTAACGAAAAGCTTTATACCGCCTGGTTTGCAGAGTTCACGCCGGACACGCTGGTGACCCGCAGCAAAGAGAAACTGCGTGCCTTCTGGCAGGAGCATGGCGACATCATCATGAAGCCGCTGGACGGCATGGGTGGCGCCTCTATTTTCCGCGTGAAGAAAGACGATCCGAACTTTGGCGTCATCACCGAAACCCTGACCGAGCATGAAAGCCTGTTTTGCATGGCGCAGAACTATATTCCGGCGATCAAAGAAGGCGACAAACGCGTGCTGGTGGTGGATGGCGAACCGGTGCCTTACTGCCTGGCCCGTATTCCGCAGGGCGGTGAAACCCGGGGTAACCTGGCAGCAGGTGGCCGCGGTGAAGCCCGTCCGCTGAGTGAGAGTGACTGGGAAATCGCCCGTCGCGTCGGCCCGACCCTGAAAGCAAAAGGGCTGATTTTTGTCGGACTGGACATCATCGGTGATAAACTGACAGAAGTTAACGTGACCAGCCCGACCTGCGTGCGTGAAATTGAGGCAGCCTTCCCCATCTCCATCACCGGCATGTTGATGGATGCCATTGAGAAGCGCCTGGGCTGAGCATGACGCCGGGGCCATGCTCCGAGATCAACCCAATACCGGTGCGGCCGTCGCGTGCCGGTTATTTTTTTGGTACATCGTGTGAGAATGAATTTACAGCATCACTTTTTGATTGCCATGCCTTCACTGCAGGACCCTTTCTTCAAACGTTCCGTGGTCTATCTCTGCGAACATAACGAAGAAGGCGCAATGGGTCTGATCATCAACAAACCGATGGAAAATCTGACGGTTGAAGGCATTCTGAAGAAGCTCAAAATCTCTGCCGAGGATCGCGATCCAACGATCAAACTGGATAAGCCGGTATTTACCGGTGGCCCGCTGGCGGAAGATCGCGGCTTTATCCTGCATTCGGCTCAACGCACGTTTACCTCCAGCATCCGTATTTCAGACAATACGGTGATCACTACCTCCCGCGACGTACTGGAGTCGATTGGCACCGCCTCTCAGCCGAGCAACGTGCTGGTGGCGCTGGGTTACTGCGCCTGGGAAAAAGATCAGCTGGAGAATGAGCTGATGGAAAATGCCTGGCTGACCACGCCGGCCAACAGCAACATTCTGTTCCAGACGCCGATTTCAGAGCGCTGGCGCGAAGCGGCGCGCAGTATTGGCGTCGATATTCACAACATGGCCAGCGACGCCGGACACGCCTGATGTCAACACAAACTCTGTTAGGTTTCGACTTCGGCACCAAAAGTATTGGTGTCGCGGTAGGTCAGCAACTGACCGGTACCGCTCGTCCGCTGACGGCCCTCAAGGCGCAGGACGGCGTGCCGGACTGGCTGCAAATCGAAAAGCTGCTGAAAGAGTGGCAACCCGATTTTGTGGTAGTGGGTTTACCGCTGAATATGGATGGCACCGAGCAGCCGCTGACTGCCAGGGCACGCAAATTCGCTAACCGGTTGCACGGCCGCTTCGGTATCCAGGTCGAGCTGCAGGATGAGCGTCTCAGCACGGTCGAAGCGCGGGCCGGACTGTTCGAACGCGGCGGCTATCGCGCGTTAAACAAAGGTTCGGTCGACTCACAATCTGCCGCCATCATTCTGCAGGACTGGTTCGAGAACCATTACTGAAGCCACCCTTCTGCCTGGCGGGCCAGCCGGCTCTGCTCAAAGGTCTGCATACCGGCCTGTGCGCCGGTCTGCAACAGCGCCGGGATCTGGTGCATCTTGCCTTCACGGATCAGGTTAGCGATGGCGGGCGTCGCCACCAGCACCTCAAACAGGCCGATGCGTTTCTCATCGGTCGACGGCACCAGCCGCTGGGCAATCACCGCTTTCAGGCTGCCCGCCAGCTGGCTGCGCACCAGCGGTTTCTCTTCTGCCGGAAACACATCGACCAGCCGATCGACCGCCTGTGCCGCGCCGCGGGTGTGCAGCGTCGCCAGCACCAGATGACCGGTTTCTGCCGCGGTTAGCGCCTGACGGATGGTTTCGCTGTCGCGCAGTTCGCCCAGCAGAATCACATCAGGATCTTCCCGCAGCGCTGCTTTGACCCCGAGGCTGAAAGAGCTGCAGTGCAGCCCTATTTCGCGCTGCTGAATCAGTGACTGCTGGCTGTGATGGATAAACTCAATCGGATCTTCCAGCGTAATAATATGGCGCGCCTGCTGGCGGTTCAGCGCATCTACCAGCGCCGCCAGCGTGGTTGATTTGCCGCTGCCGGTCGCGCCGGTGATCAGGATCAACCCATCGCGCTGCTCCAGCAACGCCGGCACTATCGGCGGCAGCCGCAGGCTTTCCAGCGTCGGGCACTGCGCGGCAATGATGCGTAGCGCCAGTGACAGGCCGTTACGCTGCATAAACAGGCTGGCACGAATTCGCTGCCCGTTTGACAGCGTCAGGGCAAAATCGAGCTGCCGGTCGCGCTCCAGCTGCTGGCGCTGCGGGTCATCGAGCCGGTGGTCAATAAACTGCGCCATCCACGCGGCCGACAGCCTGGCCTGCTGCGGCATCGTCTCCAGCTTTCCCTGACGTCGCCAGTAGGGCAAATGTCCGCTGCAAAGGTGCAGATCGGCGGCATTATGCTTTACACTAAGCTCCACCATTTCATCCAGATTCATAATTTCTCCTGACTATGACCTCAATCCAGCACAACCTACAGCAAGTGCGGCAGCGAATCGCCGCCGCCGCCGCGCGTTGCGGCCGCGCACCAGAAGAAATTACGCTGCTTGCAGTCAGTAAAACCAAACCTGCGAGCGCAGTCGAAGAAGCTGCCGCTGCCGGTCAGATCGCCTTTGGCGAAAATTACGTTCAGGAAGGGGTTGAAAAGGTTCAGGCACTGACCGCACATCCTCAGCTGGAGTGGCACTTCATCGGCCCGCTGCAGTCGAACAAGAGTCGTCTGGTCGCGGAAAACTTTGCCTGGTGTCACACCATTGACCGTCAGCGCATTGCACAGCGGCTCAACGATCAGCGTCCGGTGACGCTGCCGCCGCTTAATGTGTTAATTCAGGTAAATATCAGTGACGAGAACAGCAAATCTGGCATCATGCTGGATGCCGTTTCCGGGCTGGCACAGCAAATCGCTGCGCTGCCGCAGTTGCGCCTGCGCGGACTAATGGCGATACCGGCAGCGGAAAGTGACTATGACCGGCAACTGGCGGTGTGCCAGCAGATGGCTGAGGCCTTCCGGCAGTTGCAGCAGGACTATCCGGCTATCGACACGCTCTCGCTGGGAATGAGCGATGACATGGAGGCGGCAATCGCCGCAGGCAGTACGATGGTGCGCATCGGCACCGCCATTTTTGGCGCACGCGATTATGCGCGCAATTCACAACAATAATAGAGGAACTTCATGTTAACAATGACGTTTTTAGTAAAAACGCTGATCGATCTCTACGTCATGGTGCTGCTGTTACGCATCTGGATGCAGTGGTCCCGCTGCGATTTTTATAACCCGCTGGCACAGTTCGTGGTGAAAGTGACACAGCCGATCGTCAAGCCGCTGCGTCGCGTGCTGCCGGCGCTGGGTCCGATCGATACCGCCTCGCTGCTGCTGGCGTTTGTCCTGACGACGCTGAAATATCCGATTCTGTTGCTGATTCAGGTCGGGGTGTTCTCGGTCGATCCGACCAACCTGCTGGTCGGCTTGTTGTCGCTGGTTAAATCCGCCGGCTATCTGGTGTTCTGGGTCATCATTATCCGTTCACTGATGAGCTGGATCAGTCAGGGTCGCGGCCCGATTGATTATGTGCTGATCCAGCTGACCGAACCGCTGATGGCACCGATTCGCCGCGTGCTGCCGGCGATGGGCGGCATCGATTTCTCCGCCATGATCGTCATCCTGGTACTGTATGCCCTGAATTTCCTCGGCATGGACCTGTTCCCGGGTCTCTGGTATCTGCTGTAAATGAACCAAACTGGAACTGTTATGCAAAAAGTTGTCCTCGCAACCGGCAATCCCGGCAAAGTGCGTGAACTGGCGGATCTGCTCTCCGCCTTCGGCCTGGATATCGTCGCCCAGACCGAGCTCGGGGTGGAATCGGCTGAAGAAACCGGCCTGACTTTTATTGAGAATGCCCTTCTCAAAGCACGTCACGCGGCGCAGATCACTGGTTTACCGGCGATCGCTGATGATTCCGGCCTGGCGGTGGATGCGCTGGGCGGCGCGCCGGGTATCTACTCTGCGCGTTACGCCGGTGAAGAGGCCAGCGATCAGCAGAACCTGGAGAAGCTGCTGCAGGCGCTGGAAAACGTGCCAGACGGCCAGCGTCAGGCGCAGTTCCACTGCGTGCTGGTCTATCTGCGTCACGCCGACGATCCGACGCCACTGGTGTTCCACGGCAGCTGGCAGGGTGAGATCACCCGTGCGGCGGCCGGCGCAGGTGGCTTTGGTTATGACCCGATTTTCTACGTTCCGGCGCTGGGTAAAACCGCAGCCGAACTGAGCAAAGCGGAAAAAGGTGAAGTTTCTCACCGGGGTAAAGCATTGACGCTGTTGCTGGAAGCGATGCGTAATGCCTAATCTGCCGCCGTTAAGTCTGTATATCCACATTCCGTGGTGCGTACAGAAATGTCCCTACTGTGATTTTAACTCCCACGCGCTGAAAGATGAGGTGCCGCACGTTGAGTATGTGCAGCACCTGCTGCGCGATCTGGAGCAGGATTTACCGCTGATCGCTGACCGTGAAGTACGCACCATTTTCATCGGCGGCGGGACGCCCAGCCTGCTGAGCGGCAGTGCGATGCAGCTGCTGATGGATGGCGTACGTTCGCGTCTGGCGCTGGCACCAGACGCGGAAGTCACCATGGAGGCCAATCCCGGCACCGTTGAAGCCGATCGCTTCAGCGCCTATCAGCGGGCCGGCATCAACCGGATCTCAATTGGCGTGCAGAGTTTCAGTCCGCAAAAACTGCAGCGGTTGGGGCGTATTCACGGTCCGGACGAGGCGAAGCGTGCCGCTAAGCTGGCGCAGGGATTAGCCTTACGCAGCTTTAACCTCGACCTGATGCACGGCCTGCCCGATCAGTCGCTGGACGAAGCGCTCGACGATCTGCGTCAGGCGATCGCGCTTAATCCGCCGCATCTCTCCTGGTATCAGCTGACCATCGAACCCAACACCCTGTTTGGTTCACGGCCGCCGGTACTGCCGGATGATGATGCGCTGTGGGATATTTATGAGCAGGGTCACCAACTGCTGAGCGCCGCCGGTTATCAGCAGTATGAAACCTCCGCCTACGCCAAACCGGGTTACCGCTGTGAACATAACCTCAACTACTGGCGCTTCGGGGACTATCTCGGCATTGGTTGCGGTGCGCACGGCAAGCTGACTCAGCCCGACGGCCGCATCGTCCGCACGGTGAAGACCCGTCATCCGCGTGGCTTTATGCAGGGCAATTATCGCGAGAAACAGTACGACGTCGCCGATATCGACAAACCGTTCGAATACTTCATGAACCGCTTCCGGCTGCTGGAAGCCGCGCCGCGCAGTGAATTTGTCAGTTATACCGGTTTAGCGGAACAGGTGATTCGTCCGCAGATGGATGCGGCAATTGCGGCAGGTTATGTGGTGGAAACCGCTGATCAGTGGCAGATCAGTGAGAAAGGGAAATTGTTCCTGAATTCGCTGTTAGAGCTGTTTTTGCCAGAAGAGTAACAACTGTGCCTCAGTCCGCGGGCTGAGGCACAGGTTTATTTATTCAGACCGGCAACCAAACCTTTGCGCTGATCTTCTAACGAAATGACGCGATTACAGACTTCGTGACCGAAGTTCTGGAAATCCTGCTCCTGCTTGCTCCATTCCGCCTGAATAGACTGCTGTAAACCACCCAGATTACCCATGATGGCCTGCAACGGATTACTGCCGCCGCTGGCCTGCTGACTGCCCATCTCGTTCAGACTGTCCTGCATCACGCCACCGAGCGTTGACTGCACCAACTGTTCGCCATCGGCACGCACTTTGTCGATCGCCTGATGATGGAAGGCCAGGCCATCCGGCCGGTGTTCGATGATGCGGTTCATCTGCTGTTTCAGCTGGCCGTTCAGGGTGGTCAGGCGATTACGCACATTACTGTTCTCGCCCAGCTTCTCAACAATCACCCGATCCAGCGCTGCACGCCCTTTTTCCAGCCGCGAAGTCGCCCCGCTGTCAATCCACGGCAGATCGCGCCGCAATGCGCTCTGGTAGTCGATCGCTTTCTGACGATCGGCGGTATCCAGTGACACTTTCTGGCCGTTGAACTGCACGTCGCCCTGTGGGCTGATTTGCAGATTGCCGTTGGTCCCGACCACCTGCACGCTTTGCGGCGTGATCACCACATCATCCTGTGGCTTAACGCTGCATTCATAGGCAGCCTGGGCCTGAGTCGCTGCCACCAGCAGCACAGCAAGAAGCGCTTTACGCATCATTGAATCTCCCTCACCTTCTGTCTGAACCGGATCCTGAAGGGCCAGGCGGCCTCGTCGTGATAGATCATCTCTCCATCCCGCGTCAGCCTGCCCGGCGTCGTGTTACTTAGTCCCACCAGACATCAAACAGTTCAGTCACCTGCACGTCCTGCAGCTTGCGCTCTTCCAGCCATTTACGCACCCGTTCGCGATGCTCATCGGTGCATTTGCCGGTTTTCTGCAGGCAGATCAGACCTTCCCACACCAGATAACCGCTGCCATCAAAGGCCAGACCGTTAGGATCGATCGCTTCATCAATGAACTGATTCAGCGTCTCATCGATCTCGCTTTCGCTGGTACCTTCCGGGAAACGCCAGGCGACGGAGAAACCCAGTTCCTGAAACTCATCAATGTGCAGTTTTTTACGTAAACGGCGGCTGCGTTGTGTGGCCATTATTTCACCCTCTCAAACATTAAATCCCATACGCCATGGCCTAAACGCTGCCCGCGCTGCTCAAACTTGGTCAGTGGACGCGTCTCGGGACGCGGCACGTAATTCTGCTGTTCTGACTGATTGCGGAAACCATCAATGCTGTTCATCACTTCAAGCATATGTTCCGCGTAGGCTTCCCAGTCGGTTGCCATGTGGAATACGCCGCCCAGCTTCAGCTTGCGCATCACCAGCTCGGCAAACGGGACCTGCACGATACGGCGTTTGTTGTGACGGGCTTTATGCCACGGATCCGGGAAGAACAGCTGGACCATACGCAGCGAGTTGTCCGGGATCATTTTCTCCAGCACTTCCACCGCGTCGTGACACATCACGCGCAGGTTGTCGACGCCCGCTTCTTTCGCCGAAGCCAGACAGGCACCGACGCCCGGCAGGTGTACTTCAATGCCGAGGAAATTCTGCTGTGGCGTATTTTGCGCCATGGTGACTAGCGAGGCGCCCATGCCAAAGCCGATTTCCAGCGTGACCGGCGCGTCACGGCCAAACAGCTGGGGCAGATCGATCGGCTCCGGCTGATATTCCACCCCCATCTCCGGCCAGTATGTGTCAACGGCCTGCTGCTGCCCTTTGGTTAAGCGGCCCTGCCGGCGTACAAAACTGCGGATCCGGCGCAATGGCCGCCCGTTCTCATCAAATTCTGGGGTGATGACGTCATTAATCATGTCGAAGCCTGCTGGTTAGCCTGTTCTGGGAAACGGGCATTATGCAAAGTTCATAAGCAGAAGCAAGCCTTTGCAATCTTCCGGTTTACACCCAGGTGCGCATGTGCTGGAATTCCTGCCTGAGTGTAGAGTAAACACGGAAAATTTCCTTCTTATGATGCAAGCGCCGCAGTTCGCGCAACAAGTGCTGGACTGGTATCAGCGCTTTGGCCGCAAAACCCTGCCCTGGCAGCTGGAAAAGACGCCTTATAAGGTGTGGCTGTCCGAAGTGATGTTACAGCAAACCCAGGTTGCCACGGTTATTCCCTATTTCGAACGCTTTATGGCGCGCTTCCCCACGGTTGGCGATCTGGCGGCTGCACCGCTGGATGAAGTGCTGCATTTATGGACTGGCCTCGGCTATTACGCCAGGGCGCGTAATCTGCATAAGGCGGCAAAGCAGATTGTTGAGGTCCATCAGGGCGAGTTCCCGCGTAATTTCGATGACGTCGCCGCCCTGCCCGGCGTGGGTCGATCTACTGCTGGCGCGATCCTGTCGTTATCGCTGGGTCAGCACTTCCCGATTCTCGACGGCAACGTGAAACGCGTGCTGGCGCGGTGTTACGCCGTCGGCGGCTGGCCGGGTAAAAAAGAGGTAGAGAAACGCTTATGGCAGATCAGCGAAACCGTTACCCCCGCCGAGGGCGTCAGCCAGTTTAATCAGGCGATGATGGATTTGGGGGCGATAGTCTGCACCCGCTCGAAACCGAAATGCGATATCTGTCCGCTGAACAGCGGCTGCGAAGCCTATGCTCATAACAGCTGGGCCAGCTATCCCGGTAAAAAACCGAAGCAGGTGTTACCGGAGCGCAGCGGCTGGTTTTTGATGATGCAGCATGGTGAGCAGGTCTGGCTGGAACAGCGTCCGCCGGTCGGATTGTGGGGCGGCCTGTTCTGCTTTCCGCAGTTTACCAGTGAAGAGGCGCTGAATGACTGGCTGGCAGCACGCGGTATCCACGCCAGACCGCAGCAGCTCACCGCCTTTCGTCATACCTTCAGCCATTTCCATCTGGACATTGTGCCTATGTGGCTGGCGTGGCCTTCTGTCGGGGCGGCGATGGATGAAGCGGGCGGTCTCTGGTATAACTTAGCGCTGCCACCATCTGTGGGATTAGCCGCGCCCGTTGAGCGCCTGTTACACGAATTGCGCCATCCCCAACAACTGGCTTTAGACAGTTGTGAGATCAATGAGGAAGAATAATGAGCCGCACTATTTTTTGTACTTTTTTACAACGCGACGCGGAAGGGCAGGATTTCCAGCTCTATCCTGGTGACCTGGGTAAGCGTATTTACAACGAGATTTCGAAAGAAGCCTGGCAGAAGTGGATGGCGAAACAGACCATGCTGATCAATGAGAAAAAACTCAACATGATGAATCCGGAAGATCGCAAGGTGCTGGAAAAGGAGATGATCAATTTCCTGTTTGAAGGCAAAGAAGTTCATATCGAAGGCTATACACCGCCAGAAGCGTAAACAGTTTGGGCCTCAGCGTTGAGGCTCTTTATCCAGGTCAGGCATGCATTCCCAATGAATAAAAAATTGATCGCCCTGCTGGTGATGGCACCACTTTTGGTTTCCTGCTCCGGACAAAAAAAACAGCAGTTTCATGAAGATTGGGTAAAAGACACCAACGGTTTCGATATTCTGATGGGTCAGTTTGCCCACAACATTGAGAATATCTGGGGTATTAATGAGGTCCTGATCGCCGGACCGAAAGACTACGTCAAATATAGCGACAACTATTACACCCGCAGCCACATCAACTTCGAAAGCGGTAAGCTGACGATTGAGACCATCGCGGGCACCGATCCGATGGCCAGCCTGCGCCAGGCGATTGTGACCACCCTTTTGATTGGCGAAGATCCGGGCAACGTCGATCTCTATTCCGACGCCAATGACATTGTGATCAGTAAAGAGCCGCTGCTTTACGGTCAGGTGCTCGACAATACCGGTCAGCCGATCCGCTGGCAGGGTCGTGCCGAAGCCTTTGCTGATTATCTGATTCAGAATAAATTGCAGCGCCGCACCTCGGGTCTGCATGTGATCTACTCGGTCTCAATTCCGATGGTGCCTAACCATCTGGATAAACGTGCGCACAAATATCTGCCGATGGTGCGCAAAGCGTCGGAACAGTATGGCGTCGACGCCTCGCTGATTCTGGCAATCATGCAGACCGAGTCGAGCTTTAACCCCTACGCCGTCAGCCACGCCGATGCGCTGGGTCTGATGCAGGTGGTGCAGCATACCGCTGGGGTCGATGTGTTCCGCATGAAAGGGAAATGGGGTAAACCGAGTCGCAGCTATCTGCTGGATCCGGAGAATAATATTGATGCCGGTACTGCCTATCTGTCGCTGCTGCAACGCAGTTATCTGGGCGGCATTCAGGACCCGGTATCACGCCGTTATGCGGTGATCACCGCCTACAATGGCGGCGCGGGCAGCGTGTTGCGGGTCTTCTCCAGTGATAAAGATCGCGCGTTTTCGATAATCAACAACATGTCACCGAACAAGGTTTACCAGACCCTGACCAGCCAGCATCCTTCGGCGGAGTCACGTCGCTATCTGTATAAGGTGAGCACTGCGCAGCGCAGTTATCGTGGGTTCTGATGGACTCAGCGCTAAAGCGGGGAGTGTTCGCTGCGCGAACGCGCTATGAGAAGGTTTCGTTCGCTTAGCAGCGGGTATGCACTGAGCGGGTTTCGCCCGCCGGGCGGTGGGGAGTTTCAGATCGCCCGAGCAGGCGGACGTATTAAGGGGCGGACGCCCGCCCCTTAACAATCCCGGCGTCCGGTTGTTCCTCAGCGCTGCGGACGCCTCTGGTAAACCCCTCGTCTGTAATCTCTCTGACTTGTATATGGACTGGTTTTGCCTGGTGGCTGGTGGGTTAGTTAGACCTGCTGCGGTCTGACATTGAGTGAGGTTACGCCCGCCGGGCGGTGGGGAGTTTCAGATTGCCTGAGCAGGCGGACGCGTCAAGGGGCGGCCGCCCGCCCCTTCACAATCCCGGCGTCCGGCTGCCTGCGCGCCCCGCTTCGCGGGGTTCCTTCGTCACGCTCTGTGGCCGACGGACCGGCCGGACGCGCCATCCGTGGCGCGATCCGTCCTTTCGCCGACCTCCTGTCGGCTCTCCTGGCCTCCGGTTGTTCCTCAGCGCTGCGGACGCCTCTCACAAACCCCCGTCTGTAAATCTTCTTTCTTGTAGATGGACTGGTTTTGGCTGGTGCCCAGGGGGTTAGTTAGACCTGCTGCGGTCTGACATTGAGTGAGGTTACGCCCGCCGGGCGGTGGGGAGTTTCAGGTTGCCTGAGCAGGCGGACGCGTCAAGGGGCGGCCGCCCGCCCCTTCACAATCCCGGCGTCCGGCTGCCTGCGCGCCACGCTGCGCGCGGTTCCTTCGTCACGCCCTGCGGCCGACGGACCGGCCGGACGCGCCATCCGTGGCGCGATCCGTCCTTTCGCCGACCTCCTGTCGGCTCATCCTGGCCTCCGCTCATTCCTCAGCGCTGCGGACGCCTCTGGTAAACCCCCGTCTGTAAATCTTCTTTCTTGTATATGGACTGGTTTTGCCTGGTGGCTGGTGGGTTAGTTAGACCTGCTGCGGTCTGACATTGAGTGAGGTTACGCCCGCCGGGCGGTGGGGAGTTTCAGATTGCCTGAGCAGGCGGACGCGTCAAGGGGCGGCCGCCCGCCCCTTCACAATCCCGGCGTCCGGCTGCCTGCGCGCCACGCTGCGCGCGGTTCCTTCGTCACGCCCTGCGGCCGACGGACCGGCCGGACGCGCCATCCGTGGCGCGATCCGTCCTTTCGCCGACCTCCTGTCGGCTCTCCTGGCCTCCGGTTGTTCCTCAGCGCTGCGGACGCCTCTCACAACCCCCCGCCTGTTATATCTTTTATTTTCTGGGATAAAGTGTCGTCTGCTGGCCTGAAAGCCAAAAACAATCCCGAAAATCTTCAGCGATAAGCTACTGAATCTTTTGAGAAGAGATAACCGCGAGGGATTGGGAGGCCGTCAGAACCGCTGAGCCGATGAGGGATTTCAGGACGAGCGACAGGGAGGTCGCGAAGAGGCGGGTTCGTGCCAGGGATGGCGCGTCCCGCCGGTCCGTGAGAAATCCGGAAGAGGCGAAGGGACCGCGAAGCGGCGGTGAAGCAGGCCGGAGCCCGGGGTCAAGGGGGCGCGGCGACTGGCGGCCCCTTGTCGGTCGCCGGCAGCGGCGAATCTGAAACAGCCCGGCTTACCAGGCGAACGAAAACCTCTCATAGCCCGTTCGCGCAGCGAACCCAGGGCCCGGCGGGCGAAAATCCATTAAGTGTCAGCTCGCTGCAAAGCGTACACCGCCGCCAGGCGAAAACCTCTCATAGCCCTGCGCAGCGAACCCAGGGCCCGGCGGGCCGCTACCCGCCTCTGCCCACGCTCAGATCAGCGGCCCACCATCATATTAGCCACCAGATACTTGCGCCCCGCGGCGTCCTCCTCGGTATAAACGCCCTGCAGTTCCGGCGAGAAGCCTGGCAGTAAATTAACGCCCTCTTCCAGCGCCAGGAAGTAGCGCTGCACCGCCCCGCCCCACACTTCACCCGGCACCACGCAGAGCACGCCCGGTGGATAAGGCAATGCGCCTTCCGCAGCGACACGCCCTTCGGCTTCAGCGATCGGCACCAGTTCAACCTCGCCACGAATATACGCCTGATGTGCATCCTGAGGATTCACCGCCACCGGCGGCAGACCCGCTTCGCGGAACATCATTCGTTGCAGGCTCTTCACATCATGGCTGACATAAAGATCGTGCATCTCCTGACACAGCCGACGTAGGGTATAGCCGGCATAACGTTGAGCATTTTTGCGGTAAATCGTCGGCAGCACTTCAGCCAGCGGCGCATCCTCTTTAACGTGCTGTTCGAACTGCGCCAGCATCGCCACCAGATTGGCCATTTTCTCCGGGCTTTCGGCCGGCGTTAGCAGGAACAGAATCGAATTAAGATCGCACTTCTCCGGCACGATCCCGTTTTCACGCAGATAGTTCGCCAGAATGGTGGCGGGGATCCCGAATCCGGCATAGTCACCGCTCGCCGCATCAATGCCCGGCGTGGTCAGCAGCAGCTTGCAGGGATCAACGCGATACTGATCGCGGGCATAACCCGCAAAACCGTGCCAGTTGGCCTGCGGTTCAAAGCTGAAATAGCGCAGATCGCGGGCGATCGTCTCAGTTGGGGCCGCCTGCCAGGGTTGCCCATCGACCGTTTCCGGCACAAACGGCAGGATCATCTCACACCGCTCAAGGATCGCTTTTCGCGCCTCGATCCCCAGCGTAACGCACTCATCCCACATCCGCCGTCCCGCCTCGCCCTGATGCATGCGGGCGTTGATGTCCAGCGCGGCGAACAGCGGATAGAACGGACTGGTTGAGGCGTGCAGCATAAAGGCGTTATTCAGGCGTTTATGCGGGCAAAAGCGTCGCTGACCGCGGATGTGGTTATCTTTTTTATGGATCTGCGAGGTTTGCGAAAAGCCCGCCAGCTGCTTATGCACTGACTGGGTGACAAAAATGCCGGGATCGTTTTCAGTCAGCGTCAGGGTCAGCGGCGAACACCCTTCCATCAGCGGAATAAACTGCTCATAGCCGAGCCAGGCGGAATCGAACAGGATGTAATCACACAGATGCCCGATGCGATCCACCACCTGACGCGCGTTATAAACCGTGCCGTCATAGGTGCCCAGCTGGATAATCGCCAGTCGGAAAGGACGCGCTTCCGCGGCACGCTGCGGGGCCACCTTGCCAATCTGCTCGCGCAGATAAGCCTCATCGAAGCAGTGCGCGTCAATGCCGCCGATAAAGCCGAAAGGATTACGCGCGGCTTCAAGATAAACCGGCGTAGCACCCGCCTGAATCAGTGCACCGTGATGATTCGATTTGTGATTATTGCGGTCAAACAGCACCAAATCGCCGCGCGTCAGCAGCGCGTTGGTCACCACTTTATTGGCGCTGGAGGTGCCGTTAAGCACGAAGTAGGTTTTATCGGCGTTAAACACCTTTGCCGCGTACTTCTGCGCATCTTTAGCCGATCCTTCGTGAATCAGCAGGTCGCCCAGTTTGACGTCGGCATTGCACATATCAGAACGGAAAAGGTTCTCGCCATAAAAATCATAGAACTGTTTGCCCGCCGGATGCTTTTTGAAGAATGCCCCGCCCTGATGCCCCGGACAGGCAAAGGTGCTGTTCTGCATATCCACATAGCGGGTCAGCGTCTCGAAAAACGGCGGCAGCAGAGCCGCTTCATACGCCTGCGCGGCGGCTTCCAATGCGATCCAATCCTGCGGTTCACCGTTCAGTTCACCGCTGACGCCAGGCAGATGCATCACCTCTTCTTCAAACGCGTTAGCCACAAATACCGGCAGATTAAAGCCGGTGTGGCGCAACAGGGCGAGTACGCCACTGCGGGTATCTGCCAGTGAGACGACCACCGCCGCCACATCGGTAAAGTCAGTGTTATCCAGTGTCACCACGTCGCGCGCAGTGTTAAGAGTCAGATTGGGCGCCACCGCGGCGCTGGCAGCAATTTTCAGTGGAGTCATAAGGCAAATCCCTAACGTCAGGGCGTGAGTGCCAGAGGCACAGCAATGGGGAGATCTCCCCGGCGGATAATGTCAAACAGGGGCATGCGGCCGCTTTCAGCCACCGGTGATCGGTAATACGACATCTTTACCGATAGCCAGCAGCCAGCGCCAGACTGGCCTCACCGCATGGTGATGCAGAACGTGATCGGCGGAGCGGAGAATAATCGGGCGTAAGCCGGAAAAAACGAACGGTAACCAGAGCGAGTGCGCGGTGAACCGGACATGGCAACGTCCTCTGAAAGCGATAAGCGGGTGCAAAAAAGTGGCGGTCATGATGTCATCTTTTTTTGGCGCGAACAAGCCGCAGAAAGCAATTAATTAGTCAAACCATTAAAATCGCAAGCCACTGTTTTAATTGACTTAAATAATAATAAACCTGAAATATTCGACTAATTAACTGAATTATATGCTGATTTATGCATACCTCTTTCGCTAATCAGTTCGACGTTGCAGGCGGGGAGAGCGGCGCGGCCAGCCGTTAGCGACCCAGTCCCTACCGTAATCACGCCACCAGGCGTAAACTTATTCCCCTCTTTCCTATTTTGCCGGAGGCTGCATGTTCAAGGCACTGGTCATTGAAAATGACGAACAGGGTTACCGTTCTCTGCTGAAAGATCTTCCCGAATCTCAACTGCCCGACCACGATGTCACTCTCGACGTCAGTTACTCATCCCTGAACTATAAAGATGCGCTGGCGATCTGCAATAAAGGTCCGATCGTGCGTCAGTTTCCGATGGTTCCGGGTATCGACTTTGTTGGACGGGTTACCGCCAGCCGCCATCCCGACTGGCAACAGGACGACGTCGCCCTGCTCACCGGCTGGGGCGTGGGCGAAAAACAGTGGGGTGGCCTGGCGCAGAAAGCCAGTGTGACCGGCGACTGGCTGGTGGAAGTGCCCGCCACGCTCAGCCCGCTGCAAACCATGGCGATTGGCACCGCAGGCCTGACCGCGATGCTGTGTGTGATGGCGCTGGAAAAACAGGGCATTACGCCAGATCGCGGTCCGGTGCTGGTGACCGGTGCCAGCGGCGGCGTCGGTAGCTTTAGCGTCAGCCTGCTGGCCCGCCTCGGCTATCAGGTGGTGGCCTCCAGTGGGCGCGCCAGCGACCACGCTTATCTGCTTGATACGCTGGGTGCAGCTTCGGTTATTGACCGCAACGAACTCTCCCAGCCCGGTAAGCCGTTAATGAAAGAGCGCTGGGCGGCAGCGGTAGACAGCGTCGGCAGCCACACCCTGGCCAACGTGCTGGCCGCGACCCAGCGTGACGGTGCGGTCGCCGCCTGTGGAATGGCGCAGGGACTGGATCTGCCGACCAGCGTTGCACCGTTTATCTTACGCGGCGTCACGCTGGCTGGCGTGGACAGTGTGATGTGTCCGATCCCGCAGCGCCAGCAAGCCTGGCAACGGCTCGGGGAATTGCTCGATAGCGATCTGCTGAGCCAGCTGACGCAGGTGATCCCCTTAAGCGAAGCCCGCCAGGGGGCTCAGGACCTGCTGGATGGCAAAGTTCGTGGCCGTCTGATCGTCGACTGTCGCTAAGGCAATTACCCCTGCCGGATAAGGCGCAGCATTGCGCCTTTATTCCACCGGCAGCTGAAGCCGTTTAATCAGGCCTTCCAGCGCGAACTGCGCACCCTGCTCCATCACCGATTTGGGATCGCCACTGAACTGATGGCACTCGGCGTAGTCGCGGCCGTTCGGCAATACCCAGCCAAACCAGATGGTGCCCGCCGGCGTACCATCTTCTCCGCCATCAGGCCCGGCATAGCCGCTGATCGACAGCCCGACCGGCTCGCCGGAGCGCGCACAGGCACCCTGCGCCATCTCCCGCACCGTCTGTTCACTGACCGCCGTGTGCTGCTCCAGCGTCGAGGGGCGGACACCCAGCAGGCGGATTTTGGCATTCTCGCTGTAGGTGACAAAGCCACTGGTATAAAAGTTGCCGCTGTTCTCCACCGCCGCCAGCGTCATGCTGATCAATCCGGCGGTACAGGATTCGGCAGTGGCAAGATGAAGTCCGGAAGAGAGTAAAATTTCACCCAGTTGTTTAGCGGTTTGGTCTAATGATTGCGCCATTATTGTCTCCTTAATAACTCACCAAGGAACACAAGTATGGCGCAAAACTGGCAAGACATAACTTCGCAACACAATGTTTTAAAAGCGAAACGGCCTAAACCCGCAGCTGAATATGCGGCTGCCCGCCCGCCCCCTGCGTGACCTGCAACTCGGCCTGATACCAGCGGGTCAGCGTCGCTTCCGTCATCACCGCCTGCGGCGTACCCTGCGCCACCAGCCTGCCGGCGTGCAGCAGCAGGATGCGATCGGCCCATAACGCCGCCTGGTTCAGATCGTGTAGCACGGCGCAGACGCTAAGCTCACCGCCACGGGTGAGCTGTCGCAATAAACGCAGCGTCTGCTGCTGCCAGAAGAGATCCAGCGCCGAGGTCGGTTCATCCAGAAACAGCCAGCCGCGCGGCGCGCCATCCTGCCATAGCTGTGCCAGCACCCGCGCCAGTTGCACCCGCTGCTGCTCGCCGCCGGAAAGCTGGCGGTAGTCGCGCTGTGCCAGCGAATCACAGCCGGTCAGCTGCATGACCTCAGCCACAATCTGTCGACTGCCGGTATCCGGCCAGGGCGCGCGTCCCATCGCCACCACCGATTCGGCGGACTGAGAAAAGGTCAGCTGGGTTTGCTGACGCATCACTGCCCGGCGGCGTGCCAGCTGATGGCGAGACCAGTCCGCCAGCCGGGCCGCACCCAGACGACATTCCCCCCGATCGGGCGGCAGAAAGCCTGTCAGCAGGCGCAGCAATGTCGATTTACCGGCACCGTTAGGGCCTATCAGCGCCACCATCTCACCGGCCGTCAGCGTCACGTCGAGCCGATCGATAATCGCCTTGCCGTCGCGGAATAAACAGAGATCCGTGGCCTGCAGTAACTCGTTCATTCGATGCCTCGCTGTTGACGCAGGATCAGCCAGAGAAACCACGGCCCGCCAATCAGGCTGGTGAGCAGGCCGACCGGCATCTCCGCCGGCACCACCACCGTGCGCGCCAGGGTATCGGCCAGCAGCAGCAGGATCGCCCCGGCCAGCGCCGAGCCGGGCAGCAGCCAGCGATGATCGCTGCCAAGACAAAAACGCATCACGTGTGGCACCACTAAGCCGACAAAGCCGATCACCCCGCTGACCGAAACCGCGGTGCCGACCAGCAGCGCGCTGAGGATCAGTAACTGGTGCTGAGTGCGTTTCACATCAACGCCCATGTAATGGGCATCTTCTTCCCCCGCCTGCAGCAGATTCAGCTGGCGCGCCCCGGTCTGTAACAGCAGCAGCGCCGGTAAAATCAGCACCGCGCAAATCAGCAGCGCCGGCCATTGCGCCTGGCTCAGGCTGCCCATTCCCCACAGCGATAGCTGGCGCAGTTGCTGATCGTTGCTCAGCCACGACAGCACGCCGACCGCCGCCCCACACAGCGCATTAATGGCGATGCCCACCAGCAGCAGCCGCGACAGGTTGCCGCGCGCCAGCCGGCTGAAACTGAAGATCAGTAGCGTCACCAGCAGGCTGCCGATAAACGCGGCGATCATCGGCAGCCACAGCGCCAGCGACGGCGGCAGGGCCAGCGGGACAATGATTGCCAGCGCCACCGCCAGACCGGCACCGCTGCTGATGCCGAGCAGACCCGGATCGGCCAGCGGATTACGAAACACGCCCTGCATCACTGCGCCCGACACCGCCAGCGCCATGCCGATCAGCACCGCCAGCAGTACGCGCGGCAGGCGGATATTCAGCCAGATTTGCCAGATCATATCGCTGAGCGGTGCCTGCCACAGGGCGCGCAGCGACAGGGACATCGCGCCAAGGTTGGCCGCCAGCACCATGGATACCAGCAGCATAATGGTCATCAGCGCCAGCCCGCGCAGCGTATTACCGTTCATGCATCAGAGATTCCGCAGCCTGACGTAACCGGACGATGGCCCGCGGCGTATCCAGACCAAAGCCCAGCAGCGCCTGGGTATCGATCACCAGTAAACGATGCTGCTGACCGGCTGGCGTCAGCGCCAGGCCGGGCAGCTGCCACAAACGCTGTTCGCCGCCAATGGTTTGCAACCCCTCTTCACCCACCACCACCAGGTCCGGCGCGGCAGCGATCACCCCTTCCTGCGACAGCGCCTGATAGTGCGGCACGCTGCCCATCGCATTCTCCAGCCCGGCGCTGCGGATGGCGCTATCAGCAGCGGTCTGCTTACCCGCCGCCATCGATTTCATGCCGCTGTTGGCCATAATGTAGAGCACCTTCACCGGCAGCGTCTGCTGTGGCAGCTGGCTGATTTGCTGCGTTACCTGCTGTGCCAGCGCCTGCGCCTCGCTCTGATGGCCGAGAGCCTGGCCGATAGTGATAATTTTTTGCGGGATCGCCTGCAGGCTGTTCTCGCCGCTGACCGTGACAACCCGTACCCCGGCCTGGGCAATCTGTTGCAATACCAGCGACGGCTTAGCCTGCGCACTGGCGATCACCAGCGTCGGTTTAAGCGCCAGAATCCCTTCGGCATTGAGCTGGCGCATGTAGCCGACATCCGGCAGCCGGGTGGCCAGCGCCGGGCGCAGACTGGTGCTGTCGCGCGCCACCAGCTGCTGCTGGGCATCCAGCGCATAGATAATCTGGGTGACGTCACCGCCAATCGATACCACCCGCTCCGCCGCCAGCGAAGGCAGCACCAGCAGCAGGCCCAGCAGAGTCAGCCATTTCATGCCATTGCTCCCGCCGCGCGCAGGGCCTCGATCTGCTCGCGCCAGCGTTTCTGTTCCGGCGTGCCTTCACTACGCTGCCCGTACAACTGGGCGATCTGCGTGCCGTCGGCAGCAAACAGTTCCAGGCTGGTGACAAAACCATCGCCACTCGGTTTGCGGGTGATCCAGCTTTCGCTGATCTGGTCCGCCATCAGATGCAGGGTGAAGTGAGGATTAAAGACGTTGAGCCAGTTTTCCATCGGCACCAGCCTGTCGATCGCGCCGGTGAAAATCTGGGTGCAGCCCCGGTTACCGACAAAAATCATAATTTCGTTACCTGCCTGCTGCGCCATCTGCAACAGACGCGCCAGCGCATCGTTGCTGGTCTGCCAGGCCAGATCGTCACCGGCGGCGCGGAACGCCTGCTGGCGCGACAGGTTATGCCGCCTGAGCAGGCTGAAAAACTGATGTACATCGGTCATGGCGCGCCATTCGCGATCGACGGCAGCGGCATCGATCGCAGGGTTAAGAGCGACGGTAGCGACCGGTTCCACCTGCAGCGGTGCCGCACTGGCTTCGGTAAACGTGGCGATCAACGCCTGCCACGCCGCCTGGTCGGTCTGATCGGTCGCATAGATCTTCAGTACCGCATCACCGTGGCGATCGAAAATCTGAATACTGTGCCGTTCGCCCTGTGCGGTTTGCTCCTGCAGGGCAAACGCGCTTCGCCACTGGGCGACAAACAGACGCTGATCCAGTGCACGCGGGTTCAGCACCAGCCCAGCATGGGCACCGAGCTGCAGGTTTTTGTACTCGCCGAGCTGTTCATGGACGGCATAGGCGTTACGGGTAATGCTTTTGGTCTGGCCGACCGACTCCAGCGCTTTCAGCAGTGCCGGAAAGTCGCACTTCAGCCGCCGGGCATCCATCCCGATTCGCGCCTCGCACAGCGCCGCTTCGCTGATACCGATCAACGCCGCCAGGTCACGGGCATATTTTTTCGGTTGTTCGCCTTTCAGGGCGAGATAGTGCTGATAAACAGAATTCATAATGATGTGCTCCCATGATGATGCCCGGCGTCAGCACCGGGCATCAGTGATCAGAAATCGACGTTAACGCCCAACTGGAAAGTACGGCCCGGCATCACCGCCAGCGCCTGATCGTTGCGTTCCTGCTGGGTGGCACTGGTCAGTTCACGGCTGCTGAGGTAATCCCGGTATTTACGATCGGTGATGTTATATAGCCCGCCGCTCAGCCTGACCTGTGGCGTCATCCGCCAGTAAGCCGTCATGTCCACCATGCCGTAACCGGGTACCCGCATGTAGTCGGTGCTGGATCCGGTCAGGCTGCCGCCGCTATTGGCATAGCTGTTACGGTTGGTGGCGCTGGCCTGTTTGCCTTTGACGAAGGTGGCGGTGACGGCCGCGCCGTAGCCGCGCGCATCATCATCCCAGGCCAGTCCGACAATCGCTTTCATCGGGGCCACACTCTCCAGGTCGATATAGCGGTCGCCGAGGTAGCTCGACTTTGCCGCCCCCTGGGTGTAGCCAAACGCCAGCCTGGCGCTCAGGCCATCCACCTGCTGGAACCAGCTGCCGAAGTTCACTTTGCTGCTGATTTCCGCGCCGTAGATATAGGCTTTATCGCGGTTCTCCGCCTGGTAAGTGGTGTAGATGTTGCTGGGGACATTAACGAACTTACCCGGATTTGCCGCGCGGCTGTAGCGGGTAAAGGCGATAAAGTTTTTGTAGTCGTTATAAAACGCCGCGGCATTAATCGTAATACCGTCGGTCAGCTGGCCTTTCACGCCCCACTCATAGTTATTGCTGGTCTCGGTTTTTAAATCCGGGTTACCAATCAGCGCGTACTGCGCGGTACCAGCATAGCTGGAGCCGAGGTTCCATGAGCCATACAGCTGGGTATCATTGGGGAACTGCGCCCCGCGGGTATATTGCAGATAGGTCATCAGGCCAGGCGTGAGATCGTACTGGAAGGCGATCGACGGTAACACCTGAGTATCGGTGTTGGCCGAACCGTACAGCGCGGAGACTTCACTGGCATCGAGTACGCTGCTGTTGGTGGTCAGCGTTCCGACATCACGCGGTTTGGTGTTCTGGTATGCCACCCGCACCCCGGGGATCAGCGCCGCTTTATGTCCGTCAGCATCAAAATTGATTTTGTCCTGCAGGTAGCCGCCCAGCGTATAGCTGCGACTGTTGGCCTGCGGCTGCATGATGACACTATAAACACTGGGGGCCGGCGACTGACGGAACGGCCGCTCGGTATCCACCTGCCGCGCATTCAGTCCGCCACTCAGCTCATGACGTCCCAGGGTTTTGGTCGCCCGGGTGTCGATTCCGTAGGTGTCACTGTTGTAATCGGAATAGACGTTTTGCCAGGCGGTGGCGCTCGACGGCATCAGGGTATTGTCGTGCGCCTCAGTTTGTTGCCAGTAAATACGGCTGGTCAGGCTGTCGATGATCTCATTGTAAGGGGTGTATTCATCAGCAAGGCTGATGCCCCAGCGGCGCGTATCGCTCTGCTGCTGTGCGGTACCCCAGACCGTATTGCCTGAAGTATCCCAGCTGTCGTAATGGCTGTGATTGGTTTTGTGGTAGTAGTCGAGGGTGGCGCTCAGCTGATGCGCATCGTTGGGCTGCCAGATACCGGAACTCATAAAGGCGTCGGAGTGCCAGTTAGCAGGATACGCATCCAGCGTGCCGCTGTTATTGCGGGTTTGCTGGCCGTCGCGGCGGCTGTAGACAAAGATACCGCGCAGCTCATCGTCGCCTGCCGCGGCGGTAAGGCCGTTATGCCAGCTGCGGCTGGCGGAATCGTAGTCGCTCTGGTAGCCAAAATAGGTCGATTTGCCGGGACGCAGGTAATCGTCGGGGGATTTGTTGCGGAACGAGACATTGCCGCCAATCGAGGTGTTGGGCTGATCCACCGCAGTAGCGCCCTTTTCAATGTCGATGCGGCCAAACAGATAAGGGTCGATGTAGTCCCGGCCAATGCCAAAACTGTCCAGCCCGGCACGTCCGACGTAACTGCGACCGGTAGCCTGGGGTAACGGGATGCCATCCACATCCAGCCCGACCCGGTTACTTTCCAGTCCGCGAATGTTGTAGCCGGTATAGCCCGCGCGATCAAAGCCGCTCTTGCCGGCTGACGATCCGCCCTGCGAGCCGGTGGCGCTGATCAGCGGCTCATAACGCATGATTGAGCCAAAATCGGTGGCCCCACGCTGTTGCAGATCGGCCGCCGACAGGCTGGTTTTGCTGCCCGCCTGTTTTTTAATTTCGGGCGCCGTAACCGTCATCACCGTTTCGGACGGGCTTTGGCTGTTATCGGTGCGCGCCAGCAGAGCAGATTCACTCTGCGCGGCATAACTGCAGGTGGCGTGGATGGCAGAGGCAAGTAATGCCAGTTTAAACAGACGCTGTTGCGTCAATCCCTGAAAAAGTAGTGACATGGGCGCGAATTACCTGATTAATTGTTAGTATTCGCTCACTTGCTTACTGGCATCATCAAAACGGCCTGGCACAAAAGCCGTAAAATCGGACTTATTTCTGACTATAAATTATGATCCGGAATTTAATGCAATTGCTAATCATTATCAATCTTATTTACATTTAACTCTATCTTGCAGCGCACAGTTTGTTAACTACAATTAACCGGTAATTTATCAATACGTTAAAGGAATAGAGTTATGGCACAAAAACCTGTGGTCGTTATCCACTACTGTATGCAATGCAACTGGCTGATGCGTTCAGCGTGGATGGCACAGGAACTGCTGCACACCTTCGCTGACGATCTGGCGGAAGTGACGCTCAGGCCGGGCACCGGCGGCATCTTTGAGATTACCCTTGATGAACATCTGCTGTGGGAGCGTAAACGGGATGGCGGCTTCCCTGACGCCACCAGCCTGAAGCAGCGGGTGCGTGACATCTGTTTCCCGGATCGTACGCTGGGTCACATTGATAAGCACAAGTCTGAAGTGAGCTAAGTTGCCCGCTGGCAACCCGCCAGGGAGAACGTTCAGCTGCGGGTGATTTTTTCTGCCGCGTCCTGCAGCGCCGCGATCAGCGTCTGCAGCGCGGCCTCAGAGATATCCTGCTGCGCCAGTCGCGTATTGAGCGCCATTTTCAGGTCGTGAATTGCCTGTTCTACCGCCGGAATGCTGCGGTTGTTGACCAGAATGGCCAGCGACGATAAACGCGCGATCAGGCTGGCAATAGGGTCGCGGTTGGCCGCCAGCAGCGCCTCACCAGCCTCAGTCAGCCGGTACGCTTTACGGGTGGCCTGCGCATCCACCACCTCAATCGCCTCCATCTCTTCCAGCAGCGTCAGATTGGGGTAAATGATGCCCGGACTGGGCGTATACTCCCCTTTCGACAACTCCTCTACCGACTTGATCAGCTCATAGCCGTGCGCGGCATTCTGCGCCAGAAAATGGAGCATCAGCAGACGAATATCACTCGCCTCCAGCATTTTTTCCCGCCGCTTACGCCGGCTGCCGCAACCGCCTGCGCGCGTGGGTTGATCGCCAGATGAAGATGCTGAATGGTCTTTCATTGCCTGCCCGGAGAGAAGAAAAGGAGATTGATGGTAGTCCGCCACCTGGCAAAATTCAACACAGGCGGCGGACCCGCTTACTTCTGGTGCCAGTACGCCACGGCCCGCACGTAGTCGCTGTTTACGCCGCGCTGAGTGGTGAAGTAATCGCTCAGCGCCTTAACAAATTCGCCTTCGCCGGTAAGCCAGATGAAGTAATCTTCCGACGGTATCGCCAGTTGATCCAGCCTGGCGGTCAGCTGGCTGAGCTGCGCCAGTTGCATCTGGCCGCTGCCGAGCCAGTTCAGATTAACCCCCGCCGTATCGGTTAAATAATCACGGCCGGTGGCCTGATCGGCATAGGCAAACAGGTGCAACTGTTGGGCGCGGGCATCCTGCTTACGACGCGCAAAAGCAGGCAGGCCGGTTTCGTCGCAGACATAGAGCTGGAACGCGTAATCGGTCGGTACAATCAGCGAGCCGCGCGGGCCACCGACGATCAGACTGTCACCGATCTGCGCCTGGCTCGCCCAGTCGCTGGCGACGCCATGCTGATGAATATAGAAATCGAGCGTCAGCGATGAGACGCCATCAAAGGCCAGCGGCGTGTAATCACGGGCCGCCGGACGCAAACCGTCTGGCCAGACAATCCCCTGGTCAGTAATCTGCGGCAGTACCGGCGTTTCACCGGCGGTGGCAGGAAAGAAGACCTTAATGTGGTCGTCAAAGCCCGGCGAAGTAAAGCCCGCCAGATCGCTGCCGCTGAATTCGATGCGCCAGAAGTTACCGGCAATGTTGGTTTTACTCGCTACCTGAATATGACGAAAGCGCAGTTCGTTACGGACGCGCTGAGGAAGGCGATCAGAGTTAGGGTTTGGCAAAAGATCTCTCCTGAAACGGGGTGAATGC
The DNA here is from genome assembly GCF_050432985.1 of Pantoea sp. AN62. Classification (NCBI taxonomy): domain Bacteria; kingdom Pseudomonadati; phylum Pseudomonadota; class Gammaproteobacteria; order Enterobacterales; family Erwiniaceae; genus Pantoea; species Pantoea sp. AN62. The sequence goes on from NZ_JBNPYB010000009.1 coordinate 192,763, forward strand.
CCGTCACGTCAGGGCATCAGCTAAATTATGGAATCAAAATCATTCTCATCTGAGTGGCTCAGGTTAGCTATGATATATCTTCAACACAATGACGAAAAATGCGATCGACCGGGATTAAGATATATTTTACGCCCGGGCTGCGCATCTGAATCGCCTTCAGGCAACCATGTCAGGATCGAAAAGGCTGGTCAGCCGTCAGATGACGGGCGAGAGCGGAGAGTCAGTATCAGGTGCAGATCAGCGATGGCAGGAGAAGCAAACCGAATTGATAACCGGCTGGTGGCGCTATAGACAGGAGCGAGGTCGACGGGACGCGCTATCACCGTCACAGCAGGTGACAGGCGGGTTATCCTGCCGGTAATGCCCGCCGCGCCTGTGAACGGGCGGTCACTCGATTACCGGCAGAACGGTTACAGCGTGTCGTTAAATCCGGATGCGGCAGGATTATTCTGGCTATGCTGCGGCAGCTGGCCGTCGCCCAGAATTTCGTGCTGAGAGATCTGTGAATGCGGGTGCAGCCCGGCGGGTGGCGAGAACGGTTCTGCCAGTTGAGCCGCAGCCAGCATAGGCAATGCCGAAAGCATTGAAATAAGGAACAACATTGAGCGTCGCATAATTTTCTTCGTTTATCGTTTTTAGCCAGGAATGGCCAGAAATGCAGATGATTGTTTCAGCCCCGCCAGGAAAGCACGATGAATGGAGCACAGCAGGGTTTCGGTGAAGGATTTTACGCCAGAATGGTAAGTTATTTTATAAAATCGTGCGGTTTGTCACGGTTTACCGCACGGAATATGCATTTGTCGCTTTGATGCCGCCCGAATCGGGCTAACGCAGCGTGCTGACTCTCAGGCTGGAGTCACCGGAATCGAAAAAACACCGCTCAGCCAGTCGGGTTTACAGAGCGCAAAATCCAGCTGCAGCAGATCTTTGCCCTGGCGACGCGCCACGCCCAGCGTCGGCAGGTGCAGATAGTAGATATCCGCAATGAACCGGGTCAGTTGCTCGGGCGTGCCACTCCAGTCAATCCGCGCATACAATCCACGCGTCTCGCTCCAGGTTTCACGGTGCCCTTCCAGCAGCGCCGCATGCTGCGGCTCCAGCGCCTGAAACAGGCTGATATTCTGCTGCTCAGCCGATGAGTGGCCGGGACCATACTGAAAACCCAGCCAGCCGTGCCGGGCCTGACTGCCGGCCAGCGCCACCAGCCGCCGCGCCTGCTCGGCCACCCGATGCTGATGATCGGCAATATACTCGCCAAACTGGCACTCCCACTCCAGCGTCTCGCCACTCAGAAGCAGATCATCATCCCGCTCAACCAGCGCTGCGCGTTCAATTGGCGAACGCACCGGAATCCGGCCATGGAAGTTTTTCACCGGCAGATGAGGAATGCGCCGAAACGCGCCGGGCGTCAGGGAGAAATGGCTTTTAAACACCCGGGTAAAGTTCTGCTGGTTATCAAAGCCAAAGCGTACCGCGATGTCGATCAGCGGCATTCGTGTCAACCGCAGCGCCATCGCCGCCATCGTCAGGCGTCGTTTACGGGTGTAAGCGGCCAGCGTCTGCCCGGTCATCTCCTTGAACATGCGCTGCATGTGCCATTTGGAATAGCCCGATTTGAGGGTGATCAGATCGATGTTGATGTCGTCGGTCAGATGGGCTTCTATCCACTCTACCAGAGCGTTAATGTGCTGTTTCTTAAGGGCCTGACTGAGCATGATGGCGATTTACGACGCGGATTGAAGGGTGATATTTGTCACAAAAGGATAACAAAAAATGTGACCGTCTGTAAGGAAAGGCCTGACCGGAGCGGTCTCCTGGCGACGATTTCGCATTAATTGCTTAGGTGACTAATTAAAAAAGGCTGACCGAAGTCAGCCTTACCTGTGCACCGTCGCCGTAAAGATGGCGACAGTCTGTAACAATCAGTGACTGCGCATCCCAGCGGCGGTCATCATCATGCGGAACAGTGAAGCGACAACGCCCAGTGCCAGCACGCTTGCGGCGTAGATAACCACCAGCCACATCACGCGTTTCCACCACGGAGCCCTGGACTCATTGTGATCTTTCATGCTGCTGAGCTCGGTTTTCATATCAATGATATCCTGCGTCTGCTTTGATTTTTCCACGGAACACGTAGTAGCTCCAGAAGGTGTAGCCAAGGATCATCGGAATGATCAGCAGGCTACCGACCAGCATAAAGGCCTGACTCTGCGGCGGTGACGCGGCGGCCCAGATGGTGACGGACGGCGGAATGATGTTAGGCCAGATACTGATCCCGAGGCCGGAGAAGCCGAGGAAAATCAGCGCCAGCGTCAGCAGGAACGGCGAATAGTGCGCCTGACGTTTAATCGCCCGCACGATACCCCACGAGCAAAGCAGTACCAGCACCGGAACCGGCAGGAACCAGAACAGGTTAGGCTTGCTGAACCAGCGTTGCGCGATATCTGCGTGTGCAAACGGTGTCCACAGACTGATGATGCCGACAATCACCAGCAGCGCAATCACCAGCGGCGTCGCCAGCGCTGACATTTTGCGATGCAGTTCATCTTCGGTTTTCATGATCAGCCAGGTACAGCCCAGCAGCGCATACGCCACCACCAGACCGACGCCGCAGAACAGCGGGAAAGGTGCCAGCCAGTCCATCGCGGAACCGGCAAAGTGACGTCCTTCGACCGGGATACCGTCCAGCATTGCGCCCACGGCCACACCCTGGCTGAAGGTCGCGATGATCGAACCGGCAATGAACGACTTGTCCCAGAATGCCCGGTGCCCTTCTACCGCTTTGAAACGGAACTCAAAGGCGACGCCACGGAAAATCAGGCCAATCAGCATCGCCGTCAGCGGAATCGACAGCGCATCGGCAATCACCGAGTAGGCCAGCGGGAACGCGCCATACAGCCCTGCCCCACCCAGCACCAGCCAGGTTTCGTTACCATCCCAGACGGGCGCGACGGTATTCACCATCATGTCGCGTTCACCCGCGTCCTTATTGAACGGGAACAGCAGGCCGATGCCGAGATCGAAACCATCCATCACGATATACATCAGGGTGGCGAAGACGATAATCGCGAACCAGATAATTGAAAAATCGATCATCTTAGTGGTCTCCATCCTTAAATGTGGCAGCCGAAAGTGGACGCGCCGGCGTTTTCTTCTGGCCCGGACCACCCTGCTCAGTAATGTGTCCTTCGCCGGTTTCAGGTCCCTGCTTAATCAGACGCATCATGTAGTGATAACCGACGCCGAACACCGAGCTGTAGACCAGAATAAAGGCCAGCAGGCTGATGCTCATGTGCAGATCGCCATGCGCCGAGACTGCATCAATGGTGCGCTGTACGCCATACACCACCCACGGCTGACGGCCGATTTCTGTGGTAAACCATCCCGCCAGAATCGCAATCAGACCTGAAGGACCCATCAGCAGTGCAAACCACAGGAAAGGACGAGACTCATACAGACGCCCTTTGAAACGCAGCCACAGACTAAGCACGCCGAGAGTAATCATCAGCAGCCCCATCGCCACCATTACGCGGAATGACCAGAAGATCACGGTGGAATTCGGCCGGTCCTCTTTCGGGAAACTCTTGAGCGCCGGGACCTGCTTATCCAGGCTGTGGGTCAGAATCAGGCTGCCGAGGTAAGGCACTTCCAGCGCATATTTGGTGCGCTCCTGCTCCATATCCGGGATACCAAACAGAATCAGCGGGGTAGCTTCGCCTGGCGGGTTTTCCCAGTGTCCTTCAATCGCCGCAATCTTCGCTGGCTGGTGTTCCAGGGTGTTGAGACCGTGCGCATCACCGATCATCGCCTGAATCGGCGCGACAATCAGCGCCATCCACAACGCCATTGAGAACATTTTGCGAATTGCCGGGTTGTTTTTGCCTTTCAGCAAATGCCAGGCTGCTGACGATCCAACAAAGAAGGCGCTGGCGAGGAAGGCCGCCACGGACATATGGAACAGCCGGTACGGGAACGACGGGTTAAAGACGATCTTAAACCAGTCCTGCGGTACCACGATACCGTTCTCAATGATGTAACCCTGTGGTGTGTGCATCCAGCTGTTCGAGGCGAGGATCCAGAAGGTAGAGATCAGCGTGCCCAGCGCCACCATGCAGGTCGCAAAGAAGTGCAGTCCGGGACCGACGCGATTCCAGCCGAACAGCATGACGCCAAGGAAGCCCGCTTCAAGGAAGAAAGCGGTCAGGACCTCGTACGTCAGCAGCGGGCCGGTGATACTGCCGGCGAACTGCGAGAAGCCGCTCCAGTTGGTGCCGAACTGATACGCCATTACCAGACCCGATACCACGCCCATACCGAAGTTAACGGCGAAGATTTTCGACCAGAAATGGTAGAGATCGCGATAGGTATGATCGCGGGTTTTCAGCCACATCCCTTCAAGCACTGCCAGGAAACTGGCGAGGCCGATGGTGATGGCGGGAAAGATAATATGGAAGGAAACAGTAAATGCAAACTGAATCCTCGCCAGATGAAAGGCATCTAATCCGAACATTGCTTACCTCTTTGCCACATAGAACACCACATATTTACTTATAATTAACAACTTAAGCCTGACGCACTAATTTCGTTGCGCTTAATGTAATTCCCGCCGCAAATTTAAAACTATTCGCAGCGAGGAAACAGAAACAATCGGGTTAATGAAAACTATAACAGTCTTTTTTGATTATGATCATTGTTTTTCATGGGAATTACTTATTTAAAAATAAGGTGCAAAGGTTAATTACAGCGTAGTTATGTGACATGAATGTTATGGTATTTGTCAGTTCAAAATGAGCCGGCAGCTATGGCCCTCCTTACCCAAAAATAGCCCTCAAGCTGCTGTTTTTCGGTGTTATTATTTTATAAACCCTGTTCCGGGAAAGGTCAAATTTGACAATAACCCAGGGAAATAGACTTACTTTTTAATGGGTTAGAATGACAGATATTTTTGCCTGCCGCTTTGTTTGCTTTTTTGCCTGAGATTGTCTATTAGCGCAATTATAATTGCAGGCGAAGCCGCATAAATCGGGCAATTTGCCGGCTGCGCATATGTTAATAAATTGGAATGGATCCTTAATCCTAATTAACAGCCAGCGCATCCCCGACGGTTATTCTGTTCCCCACCGCAGCAGAAGCGGTTTAATAAGCGGCAATCAGGGTGAGCGGGCTGAGTGAGTTATTTCCCTCTGCCGTTTCGTTACCGCCGTTTTAATCGGCAGCTGTACGCAGGTTGCCTGCGCGCTCAGGCTGTGCTTTGTTAAGGTGGCACACATCCTCTTATCCGGGTTAAGGAGTTGCTATGGCACGTCTGACCGCACAGGATTTTCCGCAGGAACTGCTTGAGCTTTACGATTACTACGCCCATGGCCGCATCAGTAAACGAGAGTTTATTGCGATGGCCGGGAAACTGGCGATTGGCGGTATGACCGGAGCGACGCTGCTCGGTATGCTCAGCCCCAACTATGCGCTGGCGACCCAGGTTGAATTTACCGATCCCGACATCAAACCAGCGTATATCCACTACCCTTCGCCGCAGGGGCACGGTGAAGTACGCGGCTATCTGGTAAAGCCAGCCAACCCCAAAGGCAAGCCGCCAGCGGTGGTCGTGGTGCATGAGAATCGCGGTCTGAATCCCTACATTGAAGATGTGGCGCGCCGGGTCGCTAAAGCGGGTTACATCGCGCTGGCACCCGATGGCCTGAGTTCGGTCGGTGGCTATCCCGGTAATGATGAAGAGGGACGCGCCTTACAGGCGAAGGTCGATCCGACCCGGCTGATGAACGATTTTTTTGCCGCGCTGACGTTTTTAATCGAACATCCGGAGGCGAGCGGAAAAGTGGGGATTACCGGCTTCTGTTATGGCGGCGGCGTTGCCAATGCGGCGGCGGTGGCTTTTCCGGAACTGGCCTGCGCGGTGCCCTTTTATGGCCGGCAGCCGAAAGCGGAAGATGTGCCGCGCATACAGGCTCCGCTGCTGCTGCACTATGCGGCGCTGGATAACAACATCAACGCTGGCTGGCCCGCCTATGAGGCGGCGCTTAAGCAACACCAGAAGATCTATCAGGCCTGCCTCTATCCCGGCGTAAATCACGGTTTCCACAACGATTCGACGCCTCGCTACGATAAACCGGCGGCAGAGCTGGCATGGCAAAGAACTCTGGCCTGGTTTGAAAAATATTTGCACTGACCCACGCGTCTGGCGGGCGTCAGCGGCGGCAAAGGTGCGGCGGAAAACAGAGCCGCTGCGCCTGCTGAGCGCGGACTTACTCTCCGCCCGCCTGGGCTTTTTCACGCTGCGCCAGAATCCGGCTCAGATTGACCTCCAGCCAGTCGGCCAGTCCGACCACCTGCTCACTCACTTCACGGCCAAGCGGCGTCAGAGAATATTCCACGTGGGGGGGGACCACATCATAGGCGATGCGCTGCACGAAACCATCTTCTTCCAGATGACGCAGGTTCTGCGCCAGCATTCGCTCACTTACGCCGCCCACAACCCGCCGTAGCGCGCTGAAGCGCAGCGTCTGATCCTGCAATGCCAGCAGAATCAGGACGCTCCAGCGGCTGGTGACTCGTTTGAGCACCTCGCGCGAGGGGCAATTCACATTGAGCAATTCACCCCTAATAAATTTTTCACTTAGCTTTTCAGTCATTTACTTTGCAAACCCCATACTAACTCATCTGTAAGTACTTACGAAAAGTTAGTTTATAGCCCAGGATTGATTTTACCAACAGCGAAATAATCGGAGCGATACCATGTTTGCAGTAACCGGTGCCACCGGCCAGCTCGGCCGTTTAGTGATTGATGCATTGCTGAAAAAAGTCCCGGCGGGCGAAATCGTCGCCGCCGTGCGTACGCCAGCCAAAGCGGCCGATTTCGCTGCGCGTGGCGTCGTGGTTCGTCAGGCCGATTACGGCCAGCCTGAGACGCTGGCAGCCGCTTTTGCCGGCGTCGACAAGCTGCTGCTGATTTCCGGCAGTGAAGTGGGCCAGCGTGAAGCCCAGCATAAAGCGGTGATTGAGGCGGCCCGCACCGCCGGTGTGAGTTTCATTGCTTACACCAGCCTGCTGCACGCCGATCGCTCTCCGCTGGGACTGGGCGTTGAGCATCGCGCAACCGAAGCGCTGCTGCAGGCTTCCGGCATACCGTTCGCCCTGCTGCGTAACGGCTGGTACAGCGAAAACTATGCCGCCAGTATCGCCCCGGCGCTGGCGCATCATGCCTTTATTGGCGCGGCAGGCGAAGGACGGATCGCCTCGGCGGCACGGCAGGATTATGCCGATGCGGCAGCTGAAGTGCTGACCCGGGATAATCAGGCGGGCAAAGTGTATGAACTGGCCGGTGACGACAGCTACACCCTGGCGCAGTTTGCCGCTGAGATTGCCGCTCAGAGCGGTGAGAAAGTGGATTACGTCAATCTGTCCCAGCAGGAGTTTGCCGCAGCTCTCAAAGCGGCAGGGTTACCTGAGGGCCTGGCAGAGATGCTGGCAGACTCAGATGCGGGCGCAGAGCAAGGCGGGCTGTTTGATGACTCCCACCAGCTGAGCCAGCTGATTGGGCGTCCGACCACCCCTTATCAGGATGTGATTGGCGCGGCACTGGCGAAGCGCTAAGCCGTTATTCCCTGAGCGGGCCACTTTGGCCCGTCCTTTTCATCCGGCTGAGGCGCGTTTTCATGCCATTCTGGCGTTGCGTATGCCATCTTTTGCACCTGATTTCGCGCCACACTTCTCTTACAAATTGTAAATAAACGCCGATTTTCTTCAGACAAAATCTTTTTCTTTTGCTGACTAAGAGATTCATCTGAAATGCGTTTTTTATGAACAACCGCATATTTGGTTGAATTGTCTGGAATTTATGCAAAAACGCCGATTAATAGACAATTATTATTACGTTCATAGATATTCTGCATTGTTGTACCGCAGCATCAGAGGGCTATAATTTGTCCTTTGTGCAACCCCGACCGCTCAGGAGGCCGCTATTAATACTTATCGCCAGCAACTAAATGCACTTGAAGAGGTTCGTGCCGGGGCGGAAGTTGAGTATCAATACGATCCCCATGAACTGAAACTGGATCGCATGCAGGATTCTGAACCGGAGCCCGAGCTGATTGAAGGCTTACCGGCTCCGGATGCGCTCACGCCTGCCGATCGTTATCTGGAACTGTTTGAACACGTTCAGATGTCGCGCATTTTCGAGGATAGCAAAACCTTCCCCGACTGCTCGCCAAAATACGATCCGCTGGATGTGCTGATGCGCTATCGTCGTCAGAAACGCAGCAGTGATTTCGACCTGTCGCGTTTTGTCGCCGATCACTTTTATCTGCCTGGCGTAAATGAAAGCTTTTATGTCTCCAACCCGGATAAAACGCTGAACGAGCATATTGATGATCTGTGGCCGGTTCTGACCAAAATGCCGCAGCAACATATGCCGCACTCTTCTCTGCTGCCGCTGCCGAAACCTTACGTGGTGCCGGGCGGACGCTTTGGCGAGACCTATTACTGGGACTCCTACTTCACCATGCTCGGTCTCGCCGACTCGGGCCGTGATGACCTGCTGCGTCATATGGCGGATAACTTCGCCTGGCTGATTGATAACTACGGCCATGTGCCAAACGGCAACCGCACCTATTATCTCAGCCGTTCTCAGCCGCCGGTGTTTGCGCTGATGGTCGAGCTGTTTGAAGAGGATGGCGTACGCGGTGCCAAGCGTTATCAGGAACAACTGATGAAGGAGTATCAGTTCTGGATGGACGGTGCCGGCTCACTGATGCCGAACCAGGCCTATCGTCACGTGGTGCGGATGCCGAACGGTTCGCTGCTGAACCGCTACTGGGATGACCGTGATACGCCACGCGATGAGTCGTGGATCGAGGATGTGGAAACGGCGCGCCAGTCTAAACGTCCGGCGAGCGAAGTCTATCGCGATCTGCGTGCCGGTGCGGCATCAGGCTGGGACTATTCGTCACGCTGGCTGCGTAACCCGAAACGCCTGTCGAGCATCCGGACAACCCAGTTTATCCCGATCGACCTTAACGCGTTTCTCTACAAGCTTGAGCTGATGATTGCGACGCTGTCGCACGCCAAAGGCGAAGAGCTGACGGCGCTGGCCTGGCAGAAAAAAGCGGAAGCGCGTAAACGCGCAATTACCCGCTATCTGTGGGACAGCACGGCTGGTGTGTTCCGTGACTATGACTGGCGTCGTGAGCGCTTCGGTGCGTTTACTGCCGCCTCGGTGGTTCCGCTGTTTGTCGGCTTAGCCACGCCGCATCAGGCGCATCTGCAGGCGATTGCGCTGCGTCACCTGCTGTTGAGCAACGGCGGTCTGCTGACCTCTATGGTGGAAAGCGGCGAGCAGTGGGATAAGCCCAACGGCTGGGCGCCGATGCAGTGGATGGCGATTGTCGGCCTGAATAACTATGGCGAAGAGACGCTGGCGAGTGAGATCGCGGTGAACTGGCTGAATACCGTGAATAATTTCTATCAGCTGCACCACAAGCTGGTCGAGAAATATGACATCAGCGGCGATCGTGCCCGTCCTGGTGGTGGCGGTGAATATCCGTTGCAGGACGGTTTTGGCTGGACCAACGGCGTTACGCGTCGTCTGATGACTATGTATGGCCACCTGATGGCGGATTAAGCCAGCAAGGGTGGAATGGTTGAGCGTCAGCCGACATTGACCGCTTTACCTGACAATCAGCCACAAAAAAGCCGGGAATTACCCGGCTTTTTTCGCGTTGAATATTATTTCTTAGCTTCAACGCCTGGCTGTGCTGCACGCTGCAGGAACTGCTGCGTCACTTCGGGCAGATGCTGAAGCAGCCACTCAGCCATCGCCACTTCCTGCTCACGAATTTCAGTCAGCACTCTGACGCCTTCGGCATCACCGACCTGCTCAGCCGCCGCAATCAGGCTGGTGTAGCTGGCGATCTCCGCATTTTCGAAGACATAGCCGCTGATTGCGCCTTTCACTACTTCGTCTGAATTGAACATGCCGCCTACCGCCTGGCCGGTCGCTGCCATCTTGCCCATCACGTCTTTCATCACGGAGTGGTCAATGCCGTGGGTGTCAAGCAGCCGCTCCAGCAGCGAGAGCTGATGTTTAGTCTCGTCAAGATGCTGAGCCAGACGTTGTTCCAGCGCCGGATAGTGCTCCAGACGACCAGACATTTTGCTCAGCATGCTTTCAGCCTGCTTTTCCATGGCGTGCGCATCGCGCAGCCAGTCATGATAATTTTCGATTGCAGTCATTTGCTACTCCTTAAGACACAGTAATGGATTCCGCCACCGAAGTGAGCTTCTCATCCGTCTGTTTCTCTTCATTCAGGGTCTGTTCCAGCAGTTTCGCCGCCTGGGTGTAACCCAGTTTCAATGCCAGCGCATGCAGGGTGCCGTAGGTAGCAATTTCATAGTGCTCAACTTTTTGTGCCGCACCAATTAAGCCCTGATCGCGAACTTCGCCCTTCTCTACTGAATCAATGATTTCCTGCGCTTCTTCAACCAGACCTTCAAGCGCATGGCATTTCATTCGTTTGATTTTAACCTCTGGCGTGGCTTCCACTAACTGGTCCAGCCGTTCGATTTGGCCACGTGTCTCTTCAAGATGCTGATTAAACGCAGCGATAAGTTTTTCATCACTGGCAGCGCGCGCCATTTTCGGCAATGCACGAGTTATCTGTTTCTCAGCGCTGTACACATCAGACAAATCATGGATGAAGAGATCGTTTAGCGTTTTCACTGTCATAAGATAGCCTCATTGATTGAAAAGTTGCGTAAGTAAGAAATAACGCAACGCCAGTCGTATCGTTGCCACTTAAAAATTCTAGCGGAGATTTTTTATATCGCACGCCGCATCGGTACGAATTTACGCCAGAAGTGGCATGTAAAATGCATTTTCCTTTTTACAGCAATACGTTAGAGCTCTAATGTTTTTTGTTATTACGGCTTCGCTAAGATAGAAAACCTGTACAAATAAAAATTAATTTGTATAAATTTGCTCAGCTAAAAAACCTCAGACAAATCTAACCGGCAGGCTAATCGGTACAGCACGTTATTAAAACTCACCGTTAAAAAGCACAAAAAATAAAAAAAACCGGAAGGGAATCCCCCTTCCGGTTTAATCGACTGCTCTGCCACCGCTATTGATTAAGCGCTGACATAATGCTGGCAGTAATTATCATGCGGGAGAATTAAATAGATTTAACATTGCCCAGCAAAATGATGGTAACTGCTGTTGCAGCAGAGTTAAAGACGTTCAGCTCCGGCGACTTACCTTGCCTCCTTTCCGACCCGCCTCAATGGCGCGCTCGGGATCATTCTTAAAGTTCCCGCCGCTTTTCTGGCCCCCTTTACGTCCCGCTTCAGCCGCACGCTCTCTGTCCGCAGCAAAATTTCCCGCTCCACCACGATATTGAGTCATTCTGTGTTCCTCATTGGATTTAATAATAGAAATAGCACAGTTAATGCTTCATCAGGCCGATTCAGCAAATATAAATGTAGCCATAAAATGTCGTCTATCAAGGTGGAAAAATAGAAAACTCCGCCTGATTTTGGTTAATTTATGGCGATTAGCTTTACTGGCTGATAAAGCTTCGCAACTAATCTTCATAACCACTGAAAAAGGTGCCATGGAAAATCAAAGGCCTTCCCAGAGCCATTGCGAACTCTATTAATCGATCATTTTCAAAAAAAGTCCAATTGAAAAGAATATAAGCGAAGCGGTGGGATAACGTCGTCATATGAAACAGTTAGTGAAGATGATCAACAAACGATCAATTTACCTAAGCGAAGCGTGAAAGCGGTTTAAAAGGCTTTTTAATTTTGTAAAAAATAAGCGAAGCGTCAGTTACGATTAAAACCAGATAAAACCTGAGCAGATTGATCAATAAATGATCAAATAGCCCGGTTTATTCGAAAAATATTATAATAAAGTGAAGAAAAGCGGGACGGAAAGGCGTTTTAAATAAGCGAAGCGCGACAAATGGTTTGTATAACGGTGGACCGTTTTTTCTCAGATTAGTACTAAAAATATTTTTTTGTGTGAATGCGCACTAAACAGGCGAGTAAAGAGTGGATGAAGGCAGGTTTGAGCAAGCGTTACTATGGTGTCAGGTGTCGACCCGCAGAGTGACGGGATAGCACGATCCGATCGGGCAGGGGTTGACCAACAGCAAAGGAAATTCAGGCAGGATCGGGATAAAGCGGGTCAAATGCCACGCCGCGCTTACCGTTTTTCTTAATGCGATACATCGCTTCATCCGCACGCGCCAGAGCAGAATCAAAATCATCCTTTCTCAGCACCTGGGCCACGCCAATCGATGCACCAATCATTGCATGGCCATTAGCCATATCAAACGGCGTCAGGACCGCATCCAGACAGGCGTGCGCCAGCTGGCTGACCTGCGGGTTATCCCGCGAAAACGGTATCAGCAGCACAAATTCATCCCCGCCCGGACGGCCAATAATCACCTCTGGCGGACAGACGTCGATAAAGCGCTGGCTGAGATGGATTAACACTTCATCGCCGCTGCGATGACCTAAGGTATCGTTAACGTGTTTGAAATTATCTAAGTCGATAAACGCGACGCATAACGGACCCTGAGCTTTAAGTTCGCGAAAATGATTTTGCAGCGCATGGCGGTTGGTGAGCAGGGTTAGCGGATCGTGCAGTGCCAGCAGCGCGAGCTGTTCCTCATACTGCTTCTCTTTGGTCATGTCGATATGGGTGCCGGTAACCTTCAGCGGCCGGCCTTGTTCATCCCATTCGCTGACCCGTCCCCGATCCAGCACCCAGGTAATACTGCCATTTTTAGCGATCATCCGATGCAGCGCTTCATAATAGGGCGCTTTTCCGGCGAGATGATCGTTAAACGCTTTTAATACTTCAGCGGCATCGTCGGGATGCAGGCTCTCTTTCCAGGATTCGAAATTGGCGTCGGTTTCCTTCGGCTGAAAGCCCAGCATCGCGCCCCAGCGTCGGTTGAAGATCACCAGCTTGCCGCTGGGGATATCCAGTTGCCACAGGCAGAGGCCAGTACCATCAAGGGCTGCGCTGAGCTTGTTACGGGCGTCATGGGCTATACGCTTCAGTCGCGCATTATGCTTTTTCAGGGTCAGTATCTGTAGTCGCAGCGCTTCTTCTGACATAGCCATAACAGAGGAGTAAAAGAGGTTATTGTGCCTGTCCGGCTGATTGTGTAAAGAGAGGCTTATAAAACACGATTAGTCGCGGCGAATTGCAGGCTGGACAGGATTTCAGGCGGTGCGGCCCTGGCAATACAGCATAGAGGCGAGCCGGCAAATTAGTTTCGCCGTGAAATCTGTTCAGTCAAGACCGGCGTAAAAAAGAGCGCGTGAAAGGATGAGTCGGCGGCTGAAATGCAAAAACCCGCCAGAGGCGGGTTCTTTAAAGATGGTGCCCGAACCCGGACAAAAATGCCGGGAGCATTTTTGCATCGCACGCTGGCGTGCGGACCCGCAGGGCGAGCCACAGGGAAGTGGCGAGTA